>NZ_JBJGYK010000027.1:0-53331 GCF_054049955.1 Geodermatophilus sp. SYSU D00758 | reverse complement strand
CCCCCCCGCCCCGCCCCCGGCCCGCCCCCCCCCCCCCCCCCCCCGCCCCCCCCCCCCCCGCCCGCCCCCCCGCCCCCCCCCGCGGCTGGCCGTGCCGCCCGGGCCGGCGCGGCCCCGCCCGCTGCTCGTGTTCTTCCACGGCGCCGGCGGCTCCGCGGCCTCCGCCCTCGACGCGGTCGGGGACCCGGCCGGCGAGCGCGGCGCCCTCCTGCTCGCCACCACCTCGGTCGCCGCGACCTGGGACCTCGTGGCGGGCGGTCTCGGCCGGGACGTCGCCGTCCTGGACGCCGCCCTCGAGCAGGTCCTGGCCCGCCACCCGGTCACCGGGGTGGCGCTGGGCGGCTTCTCCGACGGGGCGTCCTACGCGCTGTCGCTGGGCCTGGCCAACGGCGACCTCGTCGAGCACGTCCTCGCGTTCTCGCCGGGCTTCGCCCTGCCGCCCCGCCGCCAGGGCCGCCCGCGGGTGTGGGTGACGCACGGGACCGCCGACCGGGTGCTCCCGGTGGCGCGGTGCGGGCGGCGGGTGGCCGCCCAGCTGGCCGGCGAGGGCTACGACGTCGTCTACGAGGAGGTGCCCGGCGGCGGGCACGAGGTGACGCCGGGCCTGGCCGGCGCCGCCTTCGACGCCTGGCTGGGCAGCTGACCGGGTCGGCCGCCCGGGCCACCTCGGCGCGCTGGTTCTCGTCCCGGCAGGCGCGGGTGACGTCCCGCAGCATCCGCAGCAGCGCGATGAGCACCGAGGGTTCCCCGGCACCGAAGCGGCGCAGCTGCCCGCAGCACAGGTCCGGGCAGTAGCGCAGGTCCCGGTCGGGGACGACGACCCGCCCGACGCCGTCCTCGTCCTCGTGCAGGGTCGGGCCCAGGCGGTAGCCGGTCAGCCGCACCAGCAGATGGGCCATGTGGCCGACCGCGGCCGCGGCGGTGGCCACGCCGGACACGGTCGGCCAGGGCCACAGGGGCGTGTGGCCGCGCTCGGCGCTCCCGCCGGGGGTGGTGGTGGTCACCTCGTGCCGACTGCCGGCGTGGGTGGGTGGGAACGGCTCGCGGGGTCTCCAGGTGGCGGCGCGTCGACGCGGTCCCGGATCGACGGCAGCGCCGCGCCCTCGTCTCGAGCGCTCCACGGCCCCGGTGCCCGCACCTCGCGGCACCCGCACGTGCTCCCGCGCCCGTCCTCCGGTCGGGGGACAGGTGCGGGATGGCCCCTCAGGCGGACTCGCGCTCGGTGACGTCCTCGCCGGTGTCGACGGCGTCCTTGGGGCCGCCGGTCTTGGAGGCGGAGAACTCCGGCCCGAGCTTCTCCAGCGCCAGGCGCCCGTAGACCTGCTGCTGGGTGGCGACCCGCTGCGAGCGGCCGCGGCCGAGGAAGCTGACCGCCCAGTGCAGCACGGTGGTGACCCGGCTCTTGAAGCCGATGATGTAGAAGAGGTGCACGACCAGCCAGAGCACCCAGGCGACGAAGCCCTCGAACTTGGCGCCCTTGATGTCGGCGACGGCGGAGAACCGGGAGATCGTCGCCATGTTGCCCTTGTCGCGGTAGCGGAAGGGCCCCTGCGCGGGCTTGCCCTCGATGCGGCGCGTGATCGCCTCGGCCGCGTACCGGCCGCCCTGGATGGCGACCTGGGCCACGCCCGGCAGCTTGTCGAGGCTGGCCATGTCACCCACGACGTGGATCTCGGGGTGCCCGGGCAGGGTGAGGTCGGGCTGCACGCTGATGCGCCCGGCACGGTCGACCTCCGCCCCGGTCTGCTCGCCGAGCAGCCGACCCAGCGGTGAGGCCTGCACCCCGGCCGCCCACACCTTGGTCGCCGCCCGGATCCGGCGGACCTGCCCGTCGGCGTCCTTGACCTCCAGGCCGTCGGCGTCGACGTCGGTGACCATCGCCCCGAGCTGGACCTCGACGCCGATCCGGTTGAGGTGCCGGCGGGCGCGGTCGCCGAGCTTCTCCCCGAAGGTGGGCAGCACGACGGGGGCGGCGTCGAGCAGCACGATCCGGGCCTGGGTCGGGTCGATGCTGCGGAAGTCCCGCCGCAGGGTCCGGTGGGCCAGCTCGGCGATCTGCCCGGCCATCTCGACCCCGGTGGGGCCGGCGCCGATCACGACGAAGGTGAGCAGCCGGTCGATCTCCTCCGGGTCGGTGGCGAGCTCGGCCAGCTCGAAGGCGCCGAAGATCCGGCCGCGCAGCTCCAGGGCGTCGTCGATGCTCTTCATGCCCGGGGCGAACTCGGCGAAGCGGTCGTTGCCGAAGTACGACTGCCCGGCACCGGCGGCGACGACGAGCTCGTCGTAGGGGTGCACCGTGGTGCGACCCAGGATCGTGGAGGTGACCGTGCGCGCGGCCACGTCGATGTCGGTGACCTCGCCGAGCACGACCCGTGCGTTCTCCTGGCGGCGCAGCACCTCACGGGTGGGCGGGGCGATCTCGCCCTCGGAGAGGATGCCCGTGGCCACCTGGTAGAGCAGCGGCTGGAACAGGTGGTGGCCGGTCTTCGCCACCAGGGTGACGTCGACGGGCGCCCGCTTGAGGGCCTGGGCGGCGAACAGGCCGCCGAAACCCGACCCCACGATGACGACCCGCGGCCGTCCGGACGGGGCGGTGCCGACGGGCGCGGTCTCAGGTGATGTCGTCATGATGAATCCAGTCTCCCACTCCGGCGTCTCCCGACCGAGTGCAGCCCGGGCGACCCGGGCCACAACCAGGCCTCCTACCCGCGCGTGCGCGGCTCACGCGGCGCGGTGCACCCTGCGGTCGTGTCCTCCGATGTGGTGCTGGTCCCCGGGCTCGGCCTGGACGGCCGGTCCGCGGCCGGGCTGCGCGACCTGCTGCCGGCCCACCTGCTGCCCGTCGACGTCCTCCTCCTGCCGGGGGCGGGCCTGCGGGCGCCGGTGCCCCCGCTGCCGGACCTGGCCGCGCGGGTGCGCGCCGCCCTGGGGCCGGGCCCGGTGGTGCTGGTCGGCCACTCGCAGGGCTGCCAGGTCGCCGCCGCGGCCGCCGGCGACCCGCGCGTGGCGGCCCTGGTGCTCCTCGGGCCGACGACCGCCCCGGGGCTGCGCTCACCCCTCCGCCTGGCCGCGCGCTGGATCGCGACCGCGCTGGGCGAGCCGTGGTGGCAGGTGCCGCGGCTGGTCACGCAGTGGCTGACCACCGGTCCGCGGGCCATGCGGGCGCTGTGGCGGGCGGCCTCACCGGACCGGCTCGACGCCCGGCTGCGGGGGATCGGGGTGCCGGTGACCGTCGTCCGCGGCACCCGCGACCGGCTCTGCCCGCCGGGCTGGGCCGCCGCGCTCGCCGCGGCGGCACCGCGGGGGCGGCTGGTCGAGCTGCCCGGTGCCGGGCACATGGCGGTCCAGACGCACCCGGCCGCGGTGGCCGCCGTGCTGCGCGCGGTCCACGCCGACGTCGCGCCGCCGGGGGACGACAGGCGGTGAGGGCGGCCCGGCGTGTCACCATGGCGCCGTGCCCTCCGCGTCCACCTCGGCCGGCGCGCTGCTGCGCCACGTGCGGACGGGGCGTGCGCGCAGCCGGGCGGACCTCGTCGCGCTGACCGGTGCCTCGCGCAACACCGTCAGCGCGCGGGTGGACCAGCTGATCGCGGCCAACCTGCTCGAGGAGGGCGGCCGCGGGTGGAGCACCGGGGGCCGCCCGCCCACGCTGCTGCAGTTCAACGCCCGGGCCGGCTGCGTGCTCGCCGTGGACCTCGGGGTCACCAGCGTGGACGTCGCCGTCACCGACCTCTCCGCGCGGGTCCTGGCGACCGCCGGTCACCCCATCGACATCGCCGTGGGCCCCGAGCCGGTCCTGGCGGAGGTCGACCGGCTCGGCCGGCTGGTGCTGGAGGAGGCCGGCCTGGACGCGTCCGCGGTCCGCGCGGTCGGCGTCGGGGTCCCCGGGCCGGTCGAGTTCTCGACCGGCCGGCCGTCCCACCCGCCGATCATGCCGGGCTGGCACGACCACCCCATCCCCGAGGCCTTCGCCCGCTACGGCTGCCCGGTCGTCGTCGACAACGACGTGAACGTGATGGCGCTCGGCGAGATGGGCGTGGCCGGCTCCGAGCAGGACGTCCTCGTGGTCAAGGTCGGGACCGGCATCGGCTGCGGGGTGATCGTCGAGGGGCGCGTCTACCGGGGGGCGCAGGGCAGCGCCGGCGACATCGGGCACATCTACGTCGCGCCGCCGGACGGGCGGACCGTGATCTGCCGGTGCGGCCAGGAGAACTGCCTGGAGGCGATCGCCGGCGGGGGCGCGCTGCTGCGCGACGCCCGGGCCGCCGGTCTGCCGGTGCGCACCACCCGGGACGTCGTCGAGCTGGCCGCCCAGGGTGACGGCCCGACGCTGGAGCTCGTCCGCGGTGCCGGCCGGACGATCGGCACCGTGCTGGCCGCGCTGGTCAACTTCTTCAACCCGCACCGGATCGTGATGACCGGCGGGGTGGCCCGGGCCGGGGCCCCGCTGCTGGCCGGCATCCGCGAGGCCGTCTACGGGCGGTCGATGCCGCTGGCCGCGCGGGCGCTGGAGATCACGGTGAGCGACGCCCCGGACCTCTCCGGCCGGGTCGGTGCCGCGCTGATGGCGATCGAGGAGTTCCTCGGCGAGGACGCCGTCCACCGCGCGCTCACCCGCTGACCGTCTCGTTTCGGTAACCCCCGCCCTCCGTTCTTGACCTGACGTGACGCCGGACATACGTTCTCGCCTGATCGGACTTGTGGTCAGTGCTGAGCAGAAGTCGGGAGGTGGCCGGTGACCGCGCCGCTGCTGGAGATGCACGGGATCGTCAAGACGTTCCCGGGCGTCCGCGCGCTCGACGGCGTGGACCTCGACGTCCGGGCCGGCGAGGTGCACTGCCTGCTCGGTCAGAACGGCGCCGGGAAGTCCACGCTGATCAAGGTGCTGGCCGGGGCCCACCAGCCCGACGCCGGGCAGATCAGCTGGCGCGGCGAGCCGGTGCGGCTGAGCACCCCGCAGGCGGCCATGGGGCTCGGCATCGCGACCATCTACCAGGAGCTCGACCTGGTCTCCGGGCTCACCGTGGCCGACAACGTGTTCCTCGGCCGGGAGCCCGCCCGCCTCGGGCTGACCCGCGCCGCCCGGGCCAACCGGGCCACCGCGGAGCTGCTGGCCCGCCTCGGCCACGACGAGATCCGGCCCTCGGCGGAGGTCGGGTCGCTGCCGGCCGCCGCGCAGCAGATGGTCAGCATCGCCCGGGCCCTGTCGCAGGACGCGAAGCTGATAATCATGGACGAGCCGTCGGCCGTCCTGGACACCGAGGAGGTCGAGCGGCTCTTCGGCGTCGTCCGGGACCTCACCGCCGACGGCGTCGCCGTCGTCTACATCTCCCACCGGCTCGAGGAGATCCGGGAGATCGGCGACCGGATCACCGTGCTGAAGGACGGCCGCACCGTCGCCACCGGCCTGCCGGCCCGCGAGACCCCCACCCGCGAGGTCATCACCCTGATGACCGGCCGGGACATCGAGTACGTGTTCCCCGACCGCCCGGCCCCCCGCGCCGGGGCCGCCCCCGTGCTCGAGGTCGAGGGCCTGGCGCTGCGCGGCCGGTTCTCCGGGGTCTCCTTCGACGTGCGCCCCGGCGAGATCGTCGGCCTGGCCGGGCTGGTCGGCTCCGGGCGCTCGGAGATCCTCGAGACCGTCTACGGGGCGCGCCGTCCCTCGGCCGGCACCGTCCGCGTCGACGGCAAGCGGCTGCGCCCCGGGGACGTGGCCGCGGCCGTGGCCGCCGGCGTGGGCCTGGCCCCCGAGGAGCGCAAGAGCCAGGGGCTGCTGCTCGGCGACTCCGTCGCCCGCAACATCGGCATCGCCAGCCTGGCCCGCTTCGCCCGCGCCGGCTTCCTCTCCGGTGCCGCCGAGCGCGCCGCCGCCCGCGAGCAGGTGGGCGCGCTGGACGTGCGGCCGGCCGACGAGACCCGCGAGGTCCGCACGCTCTCGGGCGGCAACCAGCAGAAGGTCGTCCTGGCCCGGTGGCTGCTGCGCGACTGCCGGGTGCTCCTGCTCGACGAGCCCACCCGCGGCGTGGACGTCGGTGCCCGGTCGGAGATCTACGCGCTGGTGCGCGAGCTCGCCGACCGCGGGGTCGCCGTCGTCGTGGTCTCCAGCGAGATCCCCGAGGTGCTCGGCCTGGCCGACCGGGTCCTCGTCATCGGTGACGGCCGGGTGCTCACCGAGCAGCCCGCCACCGAGCTCGACGAGCACCGCGTGCTCGACCTGGTCATGGAGGACGCGGCCGCCCACTCCGGGACCCACCGCACATCACGAGCAGCGCACGGACAGCACGAAGGGGACGTGGCATGAGCGGCAGCACGACCGCGACGACGGGGGCCGGTGCCCCGGGGACCACGGCGGCGTCCGGCCGCGGCACCGGGCGGGGTCCAGGGCTCCTGGCCGGGCCGGTCGGGCGCAACCTCGGCCTGGTCGTCGCGCTGGTCGTCCTCTGCGTCATCGGCACGGTCACCGCCCCCGAGCGCTTCGTCGACGTGGACAACGTCCTCACCATCCTCCGGCTGGCCGCGGTCATCGGTGTGGTGAGCATCGGCATGACGTTCGTGATCATCGGTGGTGGCATCGACCTGTCGGTGGGCGCGCTGGTCGCCCTGTCGTCGGTCTGGGCGACGACGCTGGCCACCCAGCAGATGGCCGAGGACGTCCACTGGATCGTCATGGTCTTCACCGCGCTGGCGGTCGGCGCCGGGGCGGGGCTGGTCAACGGCGTCGTCATCGCCTACGGGAAGCTGGTCGCCTTCATCGCGACCCTGGCGATGCTCGCCTCGGCCCGCGGGCTGGCGGAGATCATCGCCAACCGGCGCACCCAGATCGTGCAGAACCGGGACTTCCTGGCCTTCTTCTCCGGTGACGTCCTCGGCGTGCCCACCCTGGTGATCATCTTCGCCCTGGTCGCCGTCGCCGGCTGGGTGCTGCTCAACCGGACGACGTTCGGCCGGCGCACCTTCGCCGTCGGCGGCAACGCCGAGGCCGCCCGGCTGGCGGGCATCCGGGTGCAGCGGCACACCATGTGGCTCTACGTGCTCTCCGGGGTCACCTGCGGGATCGCCGCGGTCATGCTCATGGCCCGCACCACCACCGGCAGCTCCACGCACGGCACGCTCTACGAGCTCGACGCGATCGCCGCGGTGGTCATCGGCGGCACCCTGCTCATCGGCGGCCGCGGCACGATCGTCGGCACCGTGCTCGGCGTGCTGATCTTCACCACGCTCGGCAACGTCTTCACGCTGAACAACCTGTCGAGCTCGGCCCAGGCGGTGGCCCGCGGCGTGATCATCGTGATCGCCGTCCTCCTGCAGATGCGCCTGGCCACCGGCAGCTTCAGCCTCCGCCGGCTCGGCAGGGGACCGGGTCCCGCCGGCCCCGCGGCCCCCGGGTCGCCCGCCGGCGCCGTCGCCGGCGGCGCGGCACCCGGCGCGCCCGGGGGCGACCGCCCGGGCGCGCCGGGCACCGGCAAGCGGCTCTGACCCGCGCCCGCCCGAGAGGCACCACCCCGAACCGCACCACCCCGCACCACCCCGTCCGATCTCCCGGCGACCGCCGGGGAGGCGACCCCGAGGAGAGAACATGTCTGCAGCGAGGCAGCGCCCCTTCCGCCGCCTGACGTCCACCACGGTGGCCCTGCTCGGCGCCGGCGTCCTCATCGCCGGGTGCACGAGCAACACCCCCGAGAGCTCCGGTGGCGGCGGGGGCGGGGGCGGCAACGCCGCCAGCTCCAACGACGAGCCCGGCGAGACCGTGCGCATCGGCTTCTCCGCCCCGGCCGCCGACCACGGCTGGATGGCCGGCATCACCGAGGCGGCCCGGGCGACCGCCGAGCAGTACGAGGACGTCGAGCTCACGGTGGCCGAGGGGACCAACGACGTCAGCACCCAGATCAGCCAGGTCGAGACCTTCATCAACGAGGGCGTCGACGCCATCGTGCTGCTGCCGTTCGACGGCGCCGCGCTCACCCCGGTGGCGCTGCAGGCGATGGAGGCGGGCATCCCGGTCATCAACGTCGACCGCGAGTTCAACAGCCCGTTCGCCGCCCGGGCCACCATCCTCGGGGACAACTACGGCATGGGGGTCTCGGCCGGCCGCTACATCTGCTCGCAGCTGGGCGACCAGCCCGACGCCGTCGTCGCCGAGATCGCCGGCATCGACTCGCTGCCGCTGACCCAGGACCGCAGCCAGGGCTTCGCCGACGCGCTGTCGGAGTGCGGGCTCAACGTCGACAACCGCGTCGCCGCGGAGTTCACCGTGGAGTCCGGCGAGGAGGCCGCGGCCAACCTGCTGCAGGCCGCGCCGCAGATCGACGCCCTGTGGAACCACGACGACGACCAGGGGGTCGGCGTCCTGGCCGCGATCAACAACGCCGGCCGCGACGAGTTCATCATGGTCGGCGGCGCCGGCTCGGCGAACGCGATGCGGGAGATCCAGTCCGGCGAGTCGGTGCTCGAGGCGACGGTCATCTACCCGCACACCCAGGCCGCGGACGGGATCGCGCTGGCCCGGCTGATCGCGCAGGACAAGAGCATGTCCGACCTCGTCTCCCAGGCGGTGCCGCAGCGGATCGTGCTGAACGCGCCGGTCGTGACCGCGGAGAACGTCGACCAGTACATCGACGCCGCCTTCGAGTCCTGACCCGCTGACACCGGTGGCGGGGGAGCGGACGACGCTCCCCCGCCACCCCACCCCTGGAGAGACCCGTGACCCGCTCCCTCGGTGTCGGCCTCGTCGGCCACGCCTTCATGGGCGCCGCCCACTCCCACGCGTGGCGGACCGCCCCCCACTTCTTCGACCTCCCCCTGCGCCCGGAGCTCGCCGTGCTGGCCGGCCGCGACCCCGGCCGCGTGGCCGAGGCCGCCGCCCGGCTGGGCTGGGCGGCCACCGAGACCGACTGGCGGCGCCTGCTCGAGCGCGACGACGTCGACCTCGTCGACGTCTGCACGCCGGGGGACACCCACGCCGAGATCGCCATCGCGGCGCTCGAGGCCGGCAAGCACGTGCTGTGCGAGAAGCCGCTGGCCAACTCCGTCGCGGAGGCCGAGGCGATGGCCGAGGCCGCGGCCCGCGCCGCCGCGCGCGGGGTGCGCTCCATGGTCGGCTTCACCTACCGCCGGGTGCCGGCGATCGGGCTGGCCCGGCAGCTGGTCGCCGAGGGGCGCATCGGCGAGGTCCGGCACGTGCGCGCCCAGTACCTGCAGGACTGGATCGCCGACCCGGCCGCGCCGATGTCGTGGCGGCTGGAGAAGGACAAGGCCGGCTCGGGCGCCCTCGGTGACATCGGGGCGCACGTCGTCGACCTCACCCAGCACATCACCGGGCAGACGCTGACCGGGGTCAGCGCGGTGCTCGAGACGTTCGTCAAGAAGCGCCCCCTGCCGGTCTCCACCGGCAGCCTCTCCGGGGTCGGCGGCACGGGGACCGGCGAGGTCACCGTGGACGACGCCGCGGCCTTCCTCGGCCGGTTCTCCGGCGGCGCGATGGGGGTCTTCGAGGCCACCCGGTTCGCCCTCGGCCGCAAGAACGCCATCCGCATCGAGGTCAACGGGTCGGCGGGCAGCCTGGCCTTCGACTTCGAGGACATGAACGTCCTGCACTTCTACGACGGCACCGAGCCCGCGGCCACGGCCGGCTTCCGCCGGATCGTCGTCACCGAGCCCGAGCACCCCTGGGTCGCCGCCTGGTGGCCGGCCGGGCACGGCCTCGGCTACGAGCACGGCTTCACCCACCAGGTCGTCGACCTGGTCCGCGCCATCGCCGCCGGGGAGGACCCCGCACCGTCCTTCGCCGACGGGCTGCAGGTCCAGCGCGTGCTCGACGCGGTCGAGCGCAGCGCGGCGGACCGCTCCACCTGGACCGAGATCAAGGAGTAGCGATGCCCCGTCCCGTCACGCTGTTCACCGGCCAGTGGGCCGACCTGCCGTTCGAGGAGGTGTGCCGGCTGGCCTCCGAGTGGGGCTACGACGGCCTGGAGATCGCCTGCTGGGGCGACCACCTCGACGTCGAGCGCGCCGCGAACGACGACTCCTACGTGGCCGAGCGCCTGGCGCTGCTGGACAAGTACGGCCTGAAGGTCTGGACCATCTCCAACCACCTCAACGGCCAGGCCGTCTGCGACGACCCGATCGACGAGCGGCACCGCGGCATGGTGCACCCCCGGGTGTGGGGCGACGGCGACCCCGAGGGGGTGCGGCAGCGGGCGGCCGAGGAGATGAAGACCACCGCCCGGGCCGCGGCGAAGCTGGGGGTGAAGACCGTCGTCGGGTTCACCGGCAGCAAGATCTGGAAGACCGTGGCGATGTTCCCGCCGGTGCCCGAGTCGATGGTCGCCGACGGCTACGCCGACTTCGCCGCCCGGTGGAACCCGATCCTCGACGTCTTCGACGAGGTCGGCGTGCGGTTCGCCCACGAGGTGCACCCGAGCGAGATCGCCTACGACTACTGGACCACGGTGCGCACCCTGGAGGCGATCGGGCACCGCGAGGCCTTCGGGCTCAACTGGGACCCGTCGCACTTCGTGTGGCAGGACCTGGACCCGGTCGGGTTCCTGTGGGACTTCCGGGACCGGATCTACCACGTCGACTGCAAGGACGCGAAGAAGCAGGTCGGCAACGGCCGCAACGGCCGGATGGGCTCGCACCTGCCCTGGGCCGACCCGCGCCGGGGCTGGGACTTCGTCTCCACCGGCCACGGGGACGTGCCGTGGGAGGCCTGCTTCCGGATGCTGAACACCATCGGCTACGACGGGCCGATCTCGGTGGAGTGGGAGGACGCCGGGATGGACCGGCTGGTCGGGGCGCCCGAGGCGCTGGCCTTCGTCCGCCGACTGGCCTTCGACCCGCCGTCGGCCGCCTTCGACGCCGCCTTCTCCAGCGGCGCCTAGGCGGGACGCCCGGTGGCCGGGTGGGCGGGACCGCTCACCCGGCCACCGTCACCGCCGTCTCCATGCCCTGGGCCCGGTGGTTGCCCACGGAGCAGTAGAAGGCGTAGTCCCCGGCCTCGAGCGCGACCTCCAGGGTCGCCGACTCGCCGGGGCGCAGGACCGGGGTGGCGGCGACGTCCGCGCCGTCCCGCTCCACGACGAAGTCGTGCGGCATGTTGCCGGAGTTGGTGACCTCGAAGGTGTAGGTGCCGGGCGAGTACGAGTCCTCGGAGAGCGCGTAGGAGAACTCGTCCGCCGTCACCGACACCGTCTCGGCCGCGGGCGCAGGAGCCGGGGCCTCGGTCGTGGTGCCCGGGGTCTCGGTCGTGGGGCCCGGGGTCTCGGTCGTGGTGCCCGGGGCCTCCGTCGTCGTGGTCGGGGCCGGGGAGGACGTCGCGCCGGTCGTGGTGGCCGCGGGGTCGGCGGCCTCCGCCCCGCCGTCCCCGGAGCAGGCGGTCAGGCCGCCGAGCGCGAGCGCCAGGACGGCGGCTGCGATCCGGCGGGTGGAACGGGTCGTCGCAGGGTTCACGGGTCCTCCTCGGTGGGCGGCGGTGCCGTCGGGAGGGATCCTGCGGTGTCACCGGACCCGGCGGTACCCCTTCCCGGCTGGTTCACGGGCCGGGTTCGCCGGCGACCCGCCGGCACCAGCCGACGACGGTGTCGAGCACCGCGGGGTCGACCGGGGAGCGCAGTTCGCTGCGGTAGGCCCGCAGCGACGCCGGGCCCGGCTGGCGGCGCAGCGTGTGGGTGAGGTCGGGGACGGCGTGGACCTCGACCGGGCCGGGGACGACCGCCTCCACGGTGCCGAGGTCGGCGACCGGCACCTGCAGGTCCTTGGTACCGGTCAGGGCCAGCACGGGGGCGGTGAGCCGGGCGAGATCGGTGCGCGGGTCGTGGGCGAGGAACTCCCGGTGCCAGCGGGCGTTGATGCGCGCGCCCCCGATGCGGGCCACGTCGGTGGTGGTCGCCTCGATCCGGGCGTGGTTGGCCGCGACCTTGCGCTCGAGGTCGGTGCGGGTCAGCCGGAGCAGCAGCCGCACCGGGGCGGGCAGCGTCGGCCCGATCTGCCGGGCCTGCCAGCGCAGCAGCTCCCGGCCGGGCGTCGCGCTCATCGACAGCAGCACGACGCCGGCCACGGGCGCGCCGCGGGCGGCGAGCGCCGCGGCGAGGACCGCACCCTCGCTGTGCCCGGCGACGAACACGCGCTCGGGGTCCACCTCCGGCTGCGCCCGCAGGACGTCGAGGGCGCGGCCGAGGTCGTCGACGTTGTCGGTCAGCCCGGCGGCGCGCCAGTCCCCGGGCGTCGCGCCGACGCCGCGCTTGTCGTAGCGGTAGGAGGCCAGCCCGCCGGCGGCCAGGGCGTGCGCGAGGTCCCGGGACACGGTGAACCGCATCCGCCGCACGTTCGAGTCGCGGTCCAGCGGCCCCGAGCCGCCGGCGAGCAGGACGGCGGGGGAGCGGCCCCCGCCGTCGGGGAGGGTGAGCGTCCCGGCGAGCTCCGGGTCGCCCGGCACCGCCAGGTCCCGCTCGCGCACGACCCGCGCCGTGCCCGCCCCGCTCACGGCCGGGCCGCCAGGCGGGCGGCGAGGGCCTCGGCGTCGTCGGCGCCGATGAGCAGCGTGTCGAAGCGCTGGCCGGTCAGCCGGACCCGCACCGCGCCCTGCCCGCGCCGGACGGAGACCAGCGTCTTCTCGCCGTGCCCCCGCCAGGTGCCGATCTTGCGGACCCCGGGCACCCCCAGGCCGGGGGCGCGCAGCCCCCGCGTGGCCGCCAGCCCGTCCGGCACCGCCTCGACCGACCGCACCGCCGAGCGCGGCACGCGCAGGTCGCGGAGCAGGCCGAGGACCTTCTCGGCGGGGGAGAGGAGGACGGTCAGGGTCTCGGGAGTGGTGCGGACGGTCGCCATGCCCGTATTGTTATCACCGGCGATACCGATGTCAACTATGAGAACGATGTGGCGACCACGAGGACGGAGCGCGTGGATGGCGACGGCGGACCTGCTCCTGCACCCGGTGCGGCTGCGCGTGGTGCAGGCGTTCCTCGGGGACCGGGAGCTGACGACGGGCGACCTGCGGGGGGAGCTGGCCGACGTCCCCCCGGCGACGCTCTACCGGCACGTCGGGGTGCTCGCCGAGGCCGGGGTGCTGGAGGTGGTGGCCGAGCGCCGGGTGCGCGGTGCGGCCGAGCGCACCTACCGGCTGGTGACCGAGGCGGCCTCGCTGGGCCCCGAGGAGGCCGCCGGGATGTCGGCCGAGGAGCACCGGCGGGCCTTCGCCACGTTCGTGGCCGGGTTGCTCGCCGACTTCGACCGCTACGTCGCAGGGGCCGGGAACGGCCGGTTGGACCTGGCCGCGGACGGGGTGGGCTACCGCCAGGTCGGCCTCTGGCTGGACGACGCGGAGTTCACCGAGCTGGTCGCGGACCTGCGCGCGGTGCTCGCGGCGCGGCTGGACCGCGCGCCGGAGGGCGCGGCCGGCGGCGGGCGGCGACGGCGGCTGGTCACCCAGCTGTTCCTGCCCGGCTGACCCGGGTCAGCGCGGGCGGTCGACGGTGCCCCGGGTCAGCAGCCCGACGCCGATGCCGAGCAGCCACACGTCCTTGGCCACCGCCAGGCCCTGCTCGGTGGGGGCCAGGCTGCCCGGCTTCCGCATGCCAGGCGTGTTGAGGTACAGGCCGAGCAGCCCGCCGGAGAACGCGGTCAGCGCCGCGCCGGCCACCGCCGTCGGCACGAACGGGGCGAGCAGCGCCGCGCCGATCACGATCTCCGCGGTGGACAGCGCCCTGACGAACTGCTGCGGCTGCACCTTGGACAGCACCGGGTAGGTGCCGGAGGCGAAGCCGTGCAGCCCGGCCGCGGTCTCGGCGTCCGCGCCGCGCTTGCCGAGGCCGCTGTTGAGGATGAAGGCACCGGCGGAGATCCGGGGGCCGATCTCGGACAGGGTGATGGGCAGTCGCACGGGGCACCTCGCGGTCGTCGTGGTGGTCCGGATCTCGACGACCACTCTGGTCGACCGCGCGACCGCCCACCACCCGGGCTCAGCGGCCGCCGCGGCGCGAGCGCCCGCTGAACGACGCGGCCGAGTGGGACCCGGCGCGGGCGGCCAGCTCGGCGCGGGTGCGCGCCGGGCCGGACGTCCGCCCGGCCCCGCCGGACGCCCGCCCGGCCCCGCCGGAGGTGCCGGTCCCGCCGCCCCCGCCACCGGAGGAGCGGCGCCGTCGGCCGCCCCCGCCGCCGCCCTGCGGCTGGGGAGCGGGCGCCGGTGCCGGCTCGACGTGGGGGGCGGCCGGCCCGGTGAGCGCGGCGATCTCCGGGGCGCCGGGGCGCACCACGCTGACCGTGGGGGTGATCCCGGCCTGCCGGGCCAGGGTGCGCACCTCGGCGGACTGGTCCGGGGTGCTGACCGTCACCACGGTGCCCCCGGCCCCGGCCCGCGCCGTCCGGCCGGAGCGGTGCAGGTAGGCCTTGTGCTCGGCCGGCGGGTCGACGTGGACGACCAGCGCCACGTCGTCGACGTGGATGCCGCGGGCGGCGATGTCGGTGGCGACCAGCACCCGGGTGTCGCCGGCGCTGAAGGCCTCGAGGTTGCGCTCCCGGGCGTTCTGGCTGAGGTTGCCGTGCAGGTCGACCGCGGGCACGCCGGCGGCGGTCAGCTGCTTGGCCAGCTTCTTGGCCTGGTGCTTGGTCCGGGTGAACAGCACGCTGCGGCCCAGGCCCGAGGCGAGCTCCCGGACGACGGCGGCCTTGTCGCCGGCCTCGACCCGCAGCACGTGGTGGGTCATGGTCGCGACGGGGGCGACCGCCGGGTCGACCGAGTGGGTGGTCGGGTTCGTCAGGTAGCGCTTCACCAGCACGTCGACCCCGTTGTCGAGGGTCGCGCTGAACAGCAGCCGCTGCCCGTCGCCCGGCGTCCGGTCCATGATCCGCTTGACGCCCGGGAGGAAGCCGAGGTCGGCCATGTGGTCGGCCTCGTCGAGGACGGTGACCTCGACCGCGCCGAGGTCCGCGTGGCCCTGGCCGATGAGGTCCTCCAGCCTGCCGGGGCAGGCGATGACGACGTCGACGCCCCGCGACAGGGCCTGCACCTGCGGGTTCTGACCGACGCCGCCGAAGACGGTGGTCGCCGACATGCCGAGGGCCCGGGCGAGCGGGTCGACGACGGCGAACACCTGGTTGGCCAGCTCGCGGGTCGGGACCAGCACGAGCGCCCGCGGGCGGCGGGGGGTCCGGCGGGTGCCGGAGGCCGCGAGGCGGGCGACCAGCGGCAGGCTGAAGGCGAGCGTCTTGCCCGACCCGGTGCGGCCGCGGCCGAGCACGTCCCGGCCGGCCAGCGAGTCGGGCAGCGTGGCGACCTGGATCGGGAACGGCGCGCTGATGCCACTGGCGCCGAGCACCTCGACCAGCGGGGCGGGGACGCCGAGCGCGGCGAAGGTGGTGTCGGTGGGCAGCACGGTCGGCGCGTCGCCGGCCGGGACGACGGCGACGGGCACCGGGTCCGGGCGCGGGGCGGCCGGCCGGGGCTGCGCCGCAGCCGGGGTGCGGTGCTGCTCGGAGCCGGCGGGGCGGCCGCGGCCGCGGCTGCCGCGACGGCGGCGGCCGCCGGTCTCGCGGGCGGGGGTGGTGGGGTCGTGCGGGGTCACAGGGAGGTCCTCACGGTCCTGGTTCGCCGCCGTCGGTCCCCTCGACCGCGGGCCCCGGCGTCCTGCGCTCGGCAGGGCGGGACCTCTCGTCGTCGGCGGGACGTCGGACAGCTGGGCGCGCCTCGGTGGCGCTGCCGCAGCCCGACGTCGAGTCCCGCGCTCCGGATGAGCGGCGGGGCGGCGCCGGTACACCCCACTCAACCAGACGGGGGGCCCGGCTGTGCCGACACGCGGGGGAGTCCCGCGTCACACCCCCCGGTACGTGCGCCGGTAGGCGCCGGGTGAGACGCCGATGCTGGCCCGCAGGTGCGCGCGCAGCGAGGCGGGCGTGCCGAAGCCGGCCTGGACGGCGACCCGGTCGACGGGTGCGTCGGTCGACTCCAGCAGGTGCCGGGCGAGGGCCAGCCGCTGGCCGGCCAGCCAGCGCAGCGGGGACTGGCCGGTCTCCTCGCGGAAGCGCCGCGTGAAGGTGCGCACGCTCATCCGGGCGTGCGCGGCCAGGTCGGCGAGGGTCAGGGGCTCGTGCAGCCGGTCGGCGGCCCACGCGCGGGTGGCGGCGGTCCCCGCGCCGCCGGCCTCGGGCAGGGGGCGCTCGACGAACTGTGACTGGCCGCCCTCCCGCCAGGGGGCGACGACGTTGCGCCGGGCCACGCGGTTGGCGACCTCGCTGCCGTGGTCGCGGCGGACGAGGTGCAGGAGCAGGTCGATGCCGGCGGCGTTGCCGGCCGAGGTCAGCACCTCGCCGTCGTCGACGAAGAGCACGTCGGGGTCGAGCCGGACGGCCGGGAACAGGCTCCGGAAGGCGGCGGTGTGCATCCAGTGCGTGGTCGCCGGGCGCCCGTCGAGCAGGCCCGCGGCGGCGAGGACGAAGGCGCCGGTGCAGATGGAGACCATCCGGGCGTGGGCGGCGGCGTCCCGCAGGGCGGTGGCCAGCTCGCCGGGGACCGCGCCCTCGCTCATCGCGGGGCCGCCGTACACGCCGGGGACCACCACGGTGCCGGCCGTGGCCAGGATCGACCCGTCGTGCTCCGGGAGCACCGCGTAACCGGCCGAGGTGCGCACCGGGCCGCCGTCGAGGGACGCCACCCGCACCCGGTACAGGCGGCGCCCGTCGGCGCCGACCGCCGAGGACAGCAGGCGGTGCGGGAGGCCGAGCTCGAAGGCGATGGTGTTCGGCAGGGCGAGGACGGCGACCTCGTGCGGTCGCGGGGCCTCGAGCGGTGCCGGGCCGTCACCCGGTGGGGCGGCCTCGAGCGGTGCGGCCCCGGCAGTCCTGGCCATGGCCGGATCGTTGCACATGTTGGCCGTCGGGCCACTGTCGTCGTCGGCGGCCGTCCCGGCATGCTGTCCGCCGTGACCGCCCCCGGCCTGATCCGCACCCGCCGCGTCCACCCCGCGTGGTGGGTCGCTGCCGTGACGTTCGTGGCCCTGGTCGGGGCCGCCGCGTTCCGCGCGGTGCCGGGGGTGCTCATCGACCCGCTGCGCGAGGAGTTCGGCTGGTCGGTGTCGACGATCTCGGCCGCGGTGGCGGTCAACATGGCGCTGTACGGGCTGACGGCTCCTTTCGCGGCGGCCCTCATGGAGCGCTTCGGCGTCCGCCGGGTGGTGGTCGGGGCGCTGCTGCTGACCGCGACCGGCAGCGGGCTGACGGTCTTCATGACCGCCAGCTGGCAGCTGGTGCTGCTCTGGGGGTTCCTGGTCGGGCTGGGCACCGGCTCGATGGCGCTCTCGCTGGTGGCGACGGTGACCGGCCGCTGGTTCGTCGCCCGGCGGGGGTTGGTCTCCGGGGTGCTGACGGCCGGGGGGGCGACGGGGCAGCTGGTGTTCCTGCCGCTGGTGGCCTGGGCGGACGCGACGGCCGGGTGGCGGGCGGCGTCGCTGGGGACGACGGCGGCCGCGCTGGCCGTCGTCCCGTTCGTCGCCTGGCTGCTGCGGGACCGGCCCCGCGACCTCGGGGTGGCGCCCTACGGCGGGACCCCGGCCGACGACGTCGACCCGGTGCGGGCCGGCGCGGCACGGACGGCGCTGCGGGCGCTGACCGGGGCCGCCCGCACCCGGCCGTTCTGGTTGCTGGCCGGTGGCTTCCTCATCTGCGGGATGTCGACCAACGGCCTCGTGCAGCCGCACTTCATCCCCGCGGCGCACGACCACGGGATGCCGGTGACGACCGCGGCGGGGCTGCTCGCGGTGGTGGGGATCTTCGACATCGCCGGGACGGTGCTGTCCGGGTGGCTGACCGACCGCGTGGACCCCCGGCTGCTCCTGCTGGCCTACTACGGGCTGCGCGGGCTCTCGCTGTTCCTCCTGCCGCCGCTGTTCGGGCCGGAGCTGCACGTCAGCATGGTGGCCTTCATCGTGTTCTACGGCCTGGACTGGGTGGCCACGGTCCCGCCGACCCTGGCGCTGTGCCGGGAGCACTTCGGGGCCCGGGCGCCGGTGGTGTTCGGCTGGGTCTTCGCCTCGCACCAGGTCGGTGCCGCGATCGCCGCCTTCGGGGGCGGGGTGATCCGCGACGTGACGGGCTCCTACGACCTGGCCTGGTTCCTCGCCGGGGCGCTGTGCGTGGCGGCGGCGGCGATGTCGGTGTCGATCCGGCGCAACCGGCCGGCTCCGGCTGCTGCGGACGACCCGGGGCTGCCGCCCTCGCCGACGCAGGCCGCGGCCGGTACGTCGCACGGCTGAGCCCGGCGTTGGTTCCCCTCGGATGTCAGAAGGGGGGTGGGTCGGTGGTGGCGGTCAGGCCGGTGGGGGTGGTGACGGTGAGCACGGCGTCGCCGGTGAGGGTGTAGGTCCAGCCGGGGCCTGGTGCTTGCCGCGGTGGTGGCCGGTGCAGAAGCCGGCCAGGTCGGCCGCGGCGGTGGGCCCGTCGGGATAGCGGACGCGGTGATCGAGCTCGCCGCCGCGGGGTGTCCCGCCGCGGGGGACCGGGCGGCGGCAGCCGGGGAAGCGGCAGCGGCGGTCGCGGGCGCGCAGGAACCGGGCCAGGGCGGCGGTGGGCCGGTAGCCGGGAGCGGGCCCGGGCGCGCCCAGCCCGGGGCGGGCGCCCAGGTCGTGCGGGCAGGTTCCGGCCGGGGCGCGGCGGCAGGCCGCCCGCCGGCAGCGGGCGGTGCGGCGGCAGGCGGGCAGGTCGGTGAGGGCGGTCAGGGCGCCGGTGAGGGCGTCGGTCAGGGTCAGGCGGGGGCGGTCGGCCAGCCCGCCGCCGGCGGTGCGGGCCAGCAACGCCCCGAGGGCGGCGCGGTCGGCGGCCGCGGCGGCGGCGAGGGCGGTCAGGGTGTCGGGGGCGGTGTCCAGGCCGGCGGCGGGGCGGGTACGCCAGGTGTGCTCGTCGGCGGCGTCGGCGCCCTCGGCGGTGCGCACCAGCCGCCGGGCCCGCCCGAGGGCCAGCAGCGCCTCGTGGGCGGCCTGGGCGGCGTCGGTGACCGCGGCGTCGGCCGCTGCCCACCAGCCGCCCCCACCCGCCGCCGCATCCGGCGTCTCGCGCGACGTGGTGAGGTCCGGCGGCGACTCCTCCGGCGGGCACCCCTCCGGAGGGCACCCCTCCGGAGGCCCGGGGTCGGTGCGGTGCTCCTCGACCCGGTGTTCCTCGACCCGGTGCCCCCCGGTGCCGGTCTCGTCGGCGTCGCAGGCGTCGGCGACGCCGGAGAAAGCTCCGCCGTCGTCGCCGGACATCGGTTCCCGACCATCAACCTCGTCGTCGCCGAAGACCTCGCTTCGCGGTCGGCCCACCAGCGGGCCTCGGCCGCGGCCAGCGCCGCGCGCTGGGCCGGGGTCAGGGCCGGGTCCAACGCGGGGTCGTCCTCGCCGGCCCAGGCCAGCCACCCCGCGTCGGCCTCACCCTCTCCCTCGCCCCCGGCCTCGGCCTCGCCCCCGGCCTCGGCGTCGAGTTGCGCGGCGGGGCCACCCTCGCCGCCGGTAGAACTGTCGGTGGCGGGCTGCTCATGCCCGGCGGTGCTGGCCTGTTCGTGCCCGGCGGTGTCGGTGTCGGTGAGCAGCCGCAGCAGCGCGCGGACCATCTCCGCGGGCACCACCTGCCCGTCGAGCTCCCCGGGGGCGTTGCCGCCCAGCGCGGTCTCGAGCGAGGCGACCAGGGTGAGCACCGCCTGCACCGGCGGCCGGTCGGACTCCCCGGGGCGCAGCACCAGGTCCAGCAGGCAGTCGGCCATCCGCTCGGCCCGCGAACGGGTATCGCCGGGATCGGCGGGCAGGGCGTCGACGTAGCCGCCCAGCGCGGCGTGCACCGCCCGCGCCTCGGGCAGGGTCAGCAGCGCACTCAGCGACGCCATCCCCGCGGTGCGCTCGCCGCGCACCGACACCCCGCGCTGCCGGATGGCCCGGGCCAGCTCCTGGGCGGCCTGCCGCAGCCCGCGCCTCAGCAGCACCCGGCGGATCCGCGCGCGCAGCTGCGCCGGGGTGGTGATCCGCCCCCCCCCCCCCCCCCCCCGGGCGGCGCCCCCCGCCCCCCCCCCCCCCCCACGGCGGGGTCCAGGACCGGCTCGGCGGCGGGGGCGGCGGGCATGCGCCGATCGTCCCACCCGGCCGCGACCGCCCCGCTCACCGCCCGGCGGGTCCCCCGCCCGGGAAGGCCGCGGATCCCCCGCCCGGGAAGGCCGCGGGTCCCCCGCCCGGGGACCCCGCGGGTCCCGCGCCCGAGAACCAGGCGCGGGCCGGGGCGCCCACGAGGAGGCCCAGCCCGACGGCCGGCATGGCGGCGAAGCAGAGCACGGCCACTAGCAGCACCCCGGAGGCCTCCGGGCCGACGGCCGCCCGGGCCAGCGAGACCAGGCGCACCCCCCAGTAGAGGGCCAGGGCCACCTGCACGCCGTGGGCGGCCAGCAGGCTCCCCCGGGCGGCCCCGCCGCGGCGGGTGAGGGCCAGCGCCCCGGCCACGACGAGGAGCACCACGGAGCCGATCTGCACCGCGGCCAGCACGGTCGCCTCGGTGGCCAGCGCCCCGGAGTCCCACGGGAACGCGGGGTCGCCCTCGGCGAGGGTGAACACCGAGGCGGCGAGCAGCACGTAACCCGAGGTCAGCCCGACGAGGGCGGCCTGCACGAAGGCGAGGACGGCGGCGGCCACCACCTGGCCCGGGCGGCGCGGGCCGGCGGGGGGTGGCCAGCCGGGGGCCGCCCACCCGGGCGCCACCGGCGCCCAGCCGGGGGCCGCCGGTGCCCAGCCGGGTGCCGGTCCCGAGCCGGGTGCCCAGGCCGGCCGGGGCGCCGTGGCCGGGGGGCCGGCGTAGGGCGCGCCGGGCGCGGTGTCGGTGGCGGGGTCGGCCCAGGGGTCGCGCGGTGCGCTCACAGCGCCGCGACCAGCGCGCGGCCGGCCACCCGCCCGGAGAACAGGCAGCCGCCGAGGAAGGTGCCCTCGAGGGAGCGGTAGCCGTGCACCCCGCCGCCGCCGAACCCGGCGACCTCGCCGGCGGCGTACAGCCCGGGGAACACGGTGCCGTCGGGGCGCAGCACCCGCCCGGACAGGTCGGTCTCCAGCCCGCCGAGGGTCTTGCGGGTGAGCAGGTTGAGCCGGACGGCGACCAGCGGGCCGGCGGCGGGGTCCAGCAGCCGGTGCGGCGGGGCCACCCGGATCAGCTTGTCGCCCAG
Organism: Geodermatophilus sp. SYSU D00758; assembly: GCF_054049955.1. Classification (NCBI taxonomy): domain Bacteria; kingdom Bacillati; phylum Actinomycetota; class Actinomycetes; order Geodermatophilales; family Geodermatophilaceae; genus Geodermatophilus; species Geodermatophilus sp. SYSU D00758. The sequence continues at coordinate 32,177 of NZ_JBJGYK010000027.1, read as the reverse complement.
GTAGCCGCGCGCGCCCCGCACCGCGGTGAGCTGGAGGTCCTTGGTGAACGGGTTGCCGACCGCCCGGTCGCGGGCGACGACCTCGGCCTCGACGGTGGCGAGGTCGAGCTCGGGCTCGCCACCGGTGACCCGGTTCATCCCGGCCACCAGCTCCGGCAGGGTTCGGGCGACGACGAAGTCCTCGCCGCGGTCGAGGAAGGCCCGCACCGGCTCGGCGACCCCCGCGCGGACCCGGGTGAGCAGCAGCCGCAGGTCACGGCCGGTGAGGTCGGGGTTCTGCTCGGACCCGGAGAGCGCGAACTCCTTCTCCACGATCTTGTGCGTGGCGACGAACCAGGTGTGCTCGTGGCCGGTCGTCCCGATGTGGGCGAGGGTGCCGAGGGTGTCGAAGCCGGGGAACAGCGGTACCGGCAGCCGCCGGCCGGTGGCGTCCAGCCAGAGGGAGGACGGCCCGGGCAGGATGCGGATGCCGTGGCGGTCCCACACCGGGCTGTGGTTGGCCACGCCCTCGGTGTAGTGCCACATGCGGTCGGAGTTGATGACGTGGGCGCCGGCGGCCTCGGTCGCCTGGAGCATGCGGCCGTCGACGTGCGCGGGGACGCCGGAGAGCAGCCGCCGCGGTGGCGGGCCCAGGCGCTGCGGCCAGTTCCGCCGCACCAGGTCGTGGTTGCCGCCGATGCCGCCGGAGGTCACGACGACGGCCTGGGCGCGCACCTCGAACGGGGCGGTCTCCACCCGGGAGCTGGCCTCGCCGCGGGCGGCGTCGCTGGGCTCGAGCACGGCGCCGCGCACGCCGGTGACCGCGCCGTCCTCGACCACGAGCGCGTCGACCCGGTGCCGGAACCGCAGCTGCACCAGCCCGCGGTCCACCGCGGCGCGCACCCGGCGGGCGAACGGCTCGACCAGCCCGGGGCCGGTGCCCCACACGATGTGGAAGCGCGGCACCGAGTTGCCGTGGCCGGTGGCGGTGTACCCGCCCCGCTCGGCCCAGCCGACCACCGGGAAGAAGCCGACGCCCTGCTCGCGCAGCCAGGCGCGCTTCTCCCCCGCGGCGAACTGCAGGTAGGCCTCGGCCCAGCGGCGCGGCCAGTGGTCCTCGGGGCGGTCGAAGCCGGCCGTGCCGAACCAGTCCTGGCGGGCCAGCTCCAGGGAGTCGCGCACCCGCAGCCGGCGCTGCTCCGGGGAGTCGACGAGGAAGAGCCCGCCGAAGGACCACCAGGCCTGCCCGCCCAGGGACGCCTCCGGCTCCTGGTCGAGCAGCACGACCCGGCGGCCCGCCTCGGCCAGCTCGGCGGTGGCGACCAGCCCGGCCAGCCCCGCACCCACCACGACGACGTCGGTCTCCGTCACGGTCCGCACGCTAGCGGGCGCGGGCCGCCGTCCGGGGTGGCCCGGGCCGACGCGTCGCCCGGCGGGGTGCGGTCCACTCCCGGACCGGGCGACGGGTGGCCAGCACCAGCGCCCCGACCGGGCCGACGAGCAGGAGCAGCGCCCACAGCAGCGCCCGCCCGCCACCGAGCACCGCGAACAGCCCGGCCAGGCCGAGCAGCCCCAGCAGCGGGAGGACCGCGGCCACGGCGAGCACCTGCCAGCCCCGGGGCCGGCCCCGCCAGACCATCGCCGCGCCGAGGGCGGACAGCGCCACCAGCAGGGCCACGACCACCAGGTACCAGTGCCAGCCGGGCTCGGGCTCCCACAGCAGGTAGGCGAGGTGGATCTCCTCCGCGGCCACGAGCACCCCGAAGGCCGCGGCGAAGGGGGCCGCCTGCGGCCGTCCGGCCTCGGCGGGCGGCGGGCCGACGACCGGGCGGGGCACCGGGCGGGGGGAGCGCCGGGTCCCGGCACGGGTGCGCGCGCGGGACGACCGCGTGCCCGGTCCCACCGCCATGCCCGGGACCGTAGTGCCCGCGGACCGCCGGGCGGGCCCGCCGGCACCGGCAGGTCAGCCCTGCGTGCGGCGCGGCCGGCCGGCCACCCAGCGGCGCACCCGGGGCGTGGCCGCCAGCACGGCCGCGCCCACCGGTGCGACGAGCAGCATCAGCGGCCAGCCCAGGCCGGAGGGCTCGGCCGCCTGGGCCGCGGCCCAGATGACCCCGCCGGCGAGCAGCCCCACCGGCAGCACGGCCAGGACCACCGGCAGCCAGGCGCGGCGGGCCAGGAGCAGCACCGCCGAGACCACCTGGACGACCGGGACGGCCAGGAGGAGGTACGTCCAGGGGTCGGGGCCGGTGTCGGCGGTCAGCCCGCCGAGCGCCACGGCGAGGAGGGCGACGAAGGCCGGCGGCAGCGCCCCGGCGAAGCCCAGGACGACGGCACCGATCGCGGCGCCCGGCATCCGGGGGTCGGCCGGCGGGACGTCGCCGCGGGTGCTGCGGCCGGTGGAGGGGGGCACGGGTCGAGAGGCTAGGGGCAGCCGCCGCGCGGCGGGCGGGGCGCGCCGCGCCGGCGGCCACCACGGCGTCCGGGCCGGGACCGGTCGGGCCGGCCCGGCGGGTCAGCCGGCGGGCCGGGCCTCGCCCGCGGACGACCGGCGCCAGGAGGCGTGCAGCCGGGCGTAGGGCCCCTCGGCGTGCACCAGCTGCGCGTGCGTGCCGCGCTGGACCACCCGGCCGCCGTCGACGACGAGCACCTCGTCGGCCCGCTCGGCGGTGGACAGCCGGTGCGCGATGGTGAGCGTCGTGCGGCCGGCGGTGAGGGCGTCCAGGGCCCGGGTCAGCCGCTGCTCGGTGGCCGGGTCGACCGCGCTGGTCGCCTCGTCGAGCACCAGCAGGTCGGGCTCGGCGACGTGGGCGCGGGCCACGGCGACCAGCTGGCGCTCCCCCGCCGACAGCGACTCGCCGCGCTGGCCGACCCGGGTGGCGACGCCGTCGGGCAGCCGCTCGACCCACCCGGTCAGGCCCAGCTCGTCGAAGGCCGTGCGCACCGCGTCGTCGGTCAGCCCCGGCCGGCCGTAGCGGACGTTGTCGGCGATCGAGGCGTCGAGGAGGTAGCCGTCCTGGGGCACCATGACCACCCGCTCGCGCAGCGAGTCGAACGCCACCTCGGCCAGGGGCACGCCGCCGATGAGCACCCGCCCCTCCCCGGGGTCCATGAGCCGGGTGACCAGCTTGGCGAACGTCGTCTTCCCCGAGCCGGTCTCGCCGACGATCGCGACCCGGCGGCGCGCCGCGATCTCCAGGTCGACGTCGACCAGCGCCGGCCGGGCGTCGGGGGCGTAGCGGAAGGTGACGTGCTCGAAGCGCACGCCGAGCGGGCCGGGGGGCAGCGCGCGGGCGCCCGCGGGGTCGACGACGGCGGGGTCGCGGATGTCGGGCTCGAGCTCCAGGACGTCGAGGACCCGGCGGAAGCCGGCGACGGCGTTCTGGGCCTCGTTGAGCACCTCGGTGGCGGTCTGCACCGGGGCGACGAACAGCGTGACCAGGAAGAGGAAGGCCACGAGGGTCCCGGCGGTGAGGTCCCCGCCCACGCCGAGCAGCACGCCGACCACGACGACGGCGATGTTCGCCAGCGCCGCGACGAACTCGCCGCTGACGAACACCGCGGCGGTGACCCGCTGGGCGCGCACCTGGCTGGCGTAGTGCCGGCCGACGGCGCGGTCGATGCGGGCGGCGGTGCGCTCGCCGATGCCGTAGGCGCGCACCGTGGCGGCGCCGACCACCGACTCCGACACCGCTGCGAGCAGGTCGCCCACCCGCTCGCGGACCACGCCGTGGGCCTCGGCCAGCAGGCGGGCGAAGTGGCGGACCGCCACGGCCAGCGGGACGAAGCAGACGAGGACGAGCAGGGTCAGCTGCCAGGAGTAGACCGCCATGACGACGCTGGCCACGAGCAGCTGGCCGAGGCTCACCACGCCCAGCACGCCGCCCCACTGCATGAAGGTGGAGAGCTGGTCGACGTCGCTGGTCACCCGGGAGACCAGCGAGCCCCGGCGCTGCCCCTGCTGGTGCAGGACGGACAGGTCGTGCACGTGCCGGAAGGCGCGCACCCGCAGGCCGGCCAGCGCCGTCTCCGTCGTCCGGAACAGCCGGACGTTCATCCGGTACACCGCCACTGCGGTGACGACGACGACCAGCGCGCTCAGCAGGACGACGTCGCGGACGAGGTCCAGGTCGGGGCCGCCGGGGCCGGACAGGCCGCGGTCGATGACCTGCTGGACGGCGACCGGCACCACCACCCGGCCCGCCGTGGCGACCAGGGCGAGGGCGAACGTGGCGGCCAGTCCCCGGCGGAACTCCGGCATCATCGCCAGCCCCCGCCGCAGGGTGGCCAGCGCCCCCTCGGTGCGGTGCGCCGCCGCCGGCCCGGCCGCCGGGTCCACCGCCGGATCCGCGGCCGGGGCAGCGGTGCGGGTCACGCCGCCACCTCCGCCTGGCCGTAGGCCCGGACCAGCGCCGCGTAGCCGGGGACCGAGGCGAGCAGCTCCTCGTGCGAGCCGCGGGCGGCCACCCGCCCCCCGGCCAGCCACACCACCTCGTCGGCGAGGGCGATGGTGGCCTGCCGGTAGGCGACCACCACGACCGTCGTCGGGTGCTCGCTGTCGCGCAGCGCGTCGAGGATCCGGGCCTCGACGGCGGGGTCGACGGCGCTCGTGGCGTCGTCCAGCACGAGCAGCCGCGGCCGGCGCACCACCGCGCGGGCCAGGGCCAGGCGCTGGCGCTGGCCGCCGGAGAGCGTCGCGCCCCGCTCCCCCACCCGGGTGTCGAGGCCCTCGGGCAGCCGCGCGACGAAGCCGTCCGCGGCGGCGGCCCGCAGCGCGGCCCACACCTCCTCGTCGGGCAGGTCCGCCCCGAGGGTGACGTTGCCGCGCACCGTGTCGTCGAACAGGAAGGTGCCCTGCGCGACCAAGGCGGCCTGCCCGCTGACCTCGCCCTCGCGCAGCGCCCGCACGTCCACGCCGTCGAGCAGCACCGCGCCGCTCCCGGGGTCGACCAGGCGGACCAGGAGCCCGGCCAGCGTCGACTTGCCCGAGCCGGTGGGCCCGACGACGGCGACCGTGCTGCCCGCGGCGACGTCGAAGGTGACGCCCTCGAGGGTGGGCCGCTCGACCCCGTCGAAGCGGAACGCGAGGTCCCGGACGGCGAGGTCCGCGCCGCCGTCGGCCGTGGCCGCCGGGCTGTCCCCGTGCACCGTCTCGCCGGTCGCGTCGAGCACCGGCGTCACCCGGTCGAAGCCGGCGAGGGCGCGCGGCAGGTCGGCCAGCACCCAGCCGATCGCGCGGATCGGGAGCGCGAGCAGCGTGAACAGGTAGGCGATCGAGACCAGGGCGCCGGCGTCGGTGGCGCCGTCGGCGACCCGCCCGGCGCCGATGAGCAGGACGGCGAGGGTGCCGAGGTTGGGCAGCGCCTCCATGAGCGGGTCGAACAGCCCGCGCACCCGGCCCACGGCCACCAGCCCGTCGCGCAGCTCGGTGGCGCGGGCGGCGAACCGCCGGGCCTCGACGTCCTCCCGGCCGAGCGTCTTGACCACCAGGGCGGCGTCGAAGCTCTCGTGGGCGATCTCGCTGACCTCGGCGCGCAACTGCTGGGCCCGTGCCATCCGCGGGGCCATCACCTGCGAGTACACCGCGTTGACCAGGAACACCAGGGGGAACACGACCAGCCCGACCAGGGCCAGCCACGGGTCGGTGGCCACCAGGGCGGCGACGGTGATGGCGATCATGACGAGGGCGCCGCAGGCGAAGGGCAGCGGTGCGACGAAGAACCAGGCCGCCTCGACGTCGGAGTTGGCGTTGGACAGCAGCTGGCCGGTCGGGTGGCGCTGGTGCCAGGACAGCGGCAACCGCAGGTACTGGGCGGTCACCCGCCGCCGGTAGGAGGCCTGCAGCCGGTAGCTCATCACCCCGGCGAACAGCCGCCGGCCCAGGATGCCCAGGATCTTGAGGACGGCGACGCCCAGGACGGCCGCCGCGGCGAGGGTGAGCGCGGCGGCCGTCGTCGCCCCGCGCTCGAAGGCCGGGAGGACGACCCGGTCGGTGACCTCGCCGATCACGTAGGCGCTGGCGACGGTCATGGCGCCGTAGAGGCTGCTGGCGGCGAAGGCCAGCGCGAACATGCCCGGCTGCTCGCGGACGGCGCGGGCGACGTGGTGCATCCCTCGCCGGAGCACGGCGTCTCGGCGGCGGGGCACGGGTCTCCTCGGTGCTCGTGGCGGGCGGTGCCGACCCACTCTACTTAGGTCGGCTAAGCGATCGCCTCCGGTTTCCCGGGCCCGCCCCGTCGGTAACCCCGTCCGGTGACCGATGCTTCCCGGCCGCTGGACCAGCGCGAGCGTGCCGCCCTCGCCGACCTGCTCGACCGCACGGGACCCGATGCCCCCACCTGCTGCGCCGGCTGGACCACCGCCCACCTCGCCGCCCACCTGGTGGTCCGCGAGCGCCGGCCCGACGCGATGCCCGGGTTCGGCCTGGAGCAGGTCGGGCCGGCCCGGCCGCTCACCGAGCACGCGCACCGGCTGGAGGACCGGCTGCGGGAGCGCACGCCCTACCCGCGGGTGGTCGCGGCGGTGCGGTCGGGCCCACCGGCCTGGTCCCCGCTGGCCTGGCCGCCGGTGTCGCGCCTGGTGAACACCGCGGAGTTCGCCGTCCACCACGAGGACGTCCGGCGGGCGCAGCCGGGCTGGTCCCCGCGGACGCTGACCCGCGCCGACCAGGACGCCCTGTGGCCGGCCGCCGTCCTGTTCGCCCGGCGGCTGCCCGGTGGGGCGGTGCTGCGCCGCAGCGACGTGCCGGGGCGCGAGAAGCGTGTGGGGGCCGGGCGCACCACCGTCACCGGGGAGCCGCTGGAGCTGCTGCTCTGGGCCTCGGGCCGGCGCGACGTCGCACGCGTCGGGTGAGGGCCCTCCGGCCGGGGTTCAGCGCAGGGGCGTGTCCGCCTCGGCGCGGACGGGGACGCCGGCGCCGGCCAGCGAGGCCTTGACCTCGCCGATGCGCATCTTCCCGAAGTGGAAGACGGTGGCGGCCAGGACGGCGTCGGCCCCGGCCGCCACGGCCGGCGGGAAGTGGTCGGGCCGCCCGGCGCCGCCGCTGGCGACGACCGGCACGGTGACCTCCCGGCGCACCGCCCGGATCAGCTCGAGGTCGAAACCGGCCTCGGTGCCGTCGGCGTCCATCGAGTTGAGCAGCACCTCCCCGACCCCGCGGGTGGCGGCCTCCACGACCCACTCGACGGCGTCGCGGCCGGTGCCGCGCCGCCCGCCGTGGGTGGTGATCTCGAACCCGGATCCGGTGACCGCGCCGTCGCGGCACCGGCGGGCGTCGAGCGAGAGCACGAGCACCTGGTTGCCGAAGCGGTCGGTGATCTCGTCGATCAGCTCCGGGCGGGCGACGGCGGCGGTGTTGACCGCGACCTTGTCCGCCCCGGCCCGCAGCAGCCGGTCGACGTCGTCGGCGCTGCGCACGCCGCCGCCGACGGTGAGCGGGATGAACACGCTCTCGGCGGTGCGGCGGACGACGTCGTAGGTGGTCTCGCGGTCACCGGAGCTGGCCGTGATGTCGAGGAAGGTCAGCTCGTCGGCGCCCTCCGCGTCGTACACGCGGGCCATCTCCACCGGGTCGCCGGCGTCGCGCAGGTCGACGAAGTTGACCCCCTTGACCACCCGCCCCGCGTCGACGTCCAGGCACGGGATGACGCGCACGGCGAGGCTCATGCCGGGACCCCCCGGACCGCGTCGGCCTCGACCTCGACCAGCATCGCCGGGTCGATCAGCGCGGCGACCTGCACCATCGAGGTGGCCGGGCGGATGTCGCCGAAGACCTCCCCGTGGGCCCGGCCGACCTCCTCCCAGCGGGAGATGTCGGTGACGTACAGCCGGGTGCGGACGACGTCGGCGACGGTGAAGCCGGCCCGCTCGAGCGCCTCGGCGAGGTTGACCAGCGCCTGGCGGGTCTGCGCCCCGGCGTCCCCGGGGTGGACGACGGCACCGGCGACGGTGGCCGTGGTGCCGCTGACCCAGGCCATGTCGCCGTGGACGACGACGCGGCTGTAGCCGACGACCGCCTCCCAGGGCGTGTCGGAGCCGAACCGGACGACGGTCACGCCAGCTCCTCGGTCACCCGCAGCGCCTCGGGCAGGGTGAAGGCGCCGGCGTAGAGGGCCTTGCCGACGATGGCACCCTCGACGCCGACCGGGGTGAGCGCGGCCAGCGCGCGGATGTCGTCCAGGGAGCTGACCCCGCCGGAGGCGACCACCGGCCGCGGCGTGGCGGCGCACACCTCGCGCAGGAGGTCCAGGTTGGGCCCGCGCAGGGTGCCGTCCTTGGTGATGTCGGTGACCACGTAGCGGGCGCAGCCCTCGGCGTCCAGCCGGGCGAGGGTCTCGTAGAGCTCGCCGCCCTCGCGGGTCCAGCCCCGCGCCGCCAGCCGGGTGCCGCGCACGTCGAGGCCGACGGCGATGCGGTCACCGTGCTCGGCGATGGCGCGGGCGCACCAGTCCGGGGACTCCAGGGCCGCCGTGCCCAGGTTGACCCGGCGGCACCCGGTGGCCAGCGCCGCGGCCAGCGACTCGTCGTCCCGGATGCCCCCGGAGAGCTCGACGTCCACGTCCAGCTCCCCCACCACCCGGGCCAGCAGCTCCCGGTTGCTGCCCCGCCCGAACGCGGCGTCGAGGTCCACCAGGTGCACCCACTCGGCGCCGTCCCGCTGCCAGGTGAGCGCGGCCTCCAGCGGGTCGCCGTAGGCGGTCTCGCTGCCCGCCTCCCCCTGGACGAGACGGACGGCCTGGCCGTCGGCGACGTCGACGGCGGGGAGCAGCTGCAGCTTAGGCACGTCCACAGGCTAGTGACCGCTCACCTGTAGCCCTCGTCACCGGCGGGGCGGCCGGCGTCCTGCACCTCGACGACGTAGCGCCACGCGTCCGGCTGCGTGCCGTCGGCGTCGCGGAAGCCGTACACCCGGGCCAGCTCCCCGCTGGAGGTCGACCGGCCCGACCAGCGGGCGCGGTCGGGGTCGCCGGCCAGCGCGGCGACGGCGCGGCCGGTGTACAGCGGGCTCTCGGAGATGCAGAAGTGCGGGTGGGCGGCGCAGGCCTGCCGCCACGTCGCCTCCGTCACGCCGTACTCGTCGAGCATCATCTCCGAGCGCAGCCAGCCCGGGGTGAGGGCGACCGCCGTGCCGCCGTGCGGGCGCAGGTCGTGCGCCTGCGAGACCGCCAGCCGGAGCACCGACCACTTCGCCAGGTCGTAGAAGGCGTTCACGCGGACGGTGGCCGCGTTGTACGCCGCCGTCCCGTCGGTCACCTCGACGACCAGCCCGCCCGGGCGGCGGACCAGCAGCGGCAGGGCGGCGGAGCTGGTGACCAGGTGGGTCTCGACGCCGAGGCGCAGCAGCCGCAGCCCGCGGTCGAGGTCGTGCTCCCAGAGGGGGACCTCCCACTCGAACAGCAGCTCGCCGCCCCACACGTCGTTGACCAGGACGTCGAGCCGGCCGCACTCCGCCTCGATGCGGGCGACCAGGGACCGGACCTGCGCCGGGTCGAGGTGGTCGACGACCGCGGGGACCCCGCGGCCCCCGGCGGCGGTGACCAGCTCCGCGGTCTCCTCGATCGTCTCGGGGCGGCCGTACTCCGACGGCCGGCCGGCGGTGCTGCGCCCGGTGCACCAGACGGTGGCGCCCGCCTCGCCCAGGGCCCGCGCGATGCCCCGGCCGGCGCCGCGGGTGGCGCCGGCGACGAGGGCGACTGCGCCGGACAGGTCGGGGGTCATGCCGGTCACCCTGCCGGGCATCACCGACAGGACCCGCCGCGCCCGCCGGTGCGGTGGGGACGGGCCGGTCGCCGGGTGCCCGCCGGGCGGTGACAGGCTGCCTCCGTGGAGTTCGCCGAGGTGGTCCGCAGGCGGCGCATGGTCCGCGACTACGACCCCGGCCGGCCCGTGCCGCCCGAGGTGCGCGAACGGCTCCTCGAACACGCGCTGCGCGCCCCGTCGGCCGGGTTCAGCCAGGGGTGGGCGTTCCTGGTCCTGGAGGACCCGGCCGACCGGGAGCTGTTCTGGTCGGTGACCGCGGGCGAGGGCGCCCCGGACGCGTGGCTGACCCGGATGCGCCGCGCCCCGCTGCTCGTCGTCCCCCTGTCGTCGAAGGCCGCCTACCTCGACCGCTACGCCGAACCCGACAAGGGCTGGACCGACCGCGACGAGGCGCGCTGGCCGGTCCCCTACTGGGACGTCGACGCCGGGATGGCCGCGCTGCTCGTGCTGCTCACCGCGGTCGACGAGGGGCTCGGCGCCTGCTTCTTCGGCATCCCCGGCGACCGGGTGGCGGCCTTCCGGGCCGCGTTCGGCGTGCCCGACGACCACCGCCCCGTGGGGTGCGTCTCGGTCGGCTACCCGGGGGACGACGACCGCCGCTCCCCCTCGCTGCGCCGGGGCCGCCGGCCGGTGGCCGAGGTGGTGCACCGCGGGCGGTGGTGACGCGGGCCCGCGGCACGGCTGGTTGACTGCACCGCCGTGGCAGACGAGCAGACGTCCCGGCCGGTGCTGGTCACCGGCGCCTCGCGCGGCATCGGGCGGGCGGTCGCGCACGCCTTCGCGGCCGCCGGTGACCGGGTGGCGGTGCACTGGGGCGGCTCCCGGGAACGCGCCGAGCGGGTGCTGGCGGAGCTGCCCGGCAGCGGGCACGTGCTCGTGCAGGCCGACCTGGCCGACGCCGACGCGGTGGGCCGGATGGTGGACGAGGCGGCCGAGCGGCTCGCCGGGCTCCGGGTGCTGGTCAACAACGCCGGCGTCTTCACCGCCCACCCCCCGCTGCGCGTCTCCTACGCCGAGTGGCAGGCCGCGTGGTCGCGCACGCTGGCGGTCAACCTGGTGGGTGCGGCCAACGCCACCTTCCGCGCCGTGCCGCACCTGGTGGCCGCGGGCGGCGGGGCGGTCGTGAACGTCTCCAGCCGCGGCGCCTTCCGCGGCGAGCCGGAGACGCCCGCGTACGGGGCCTCGAAGGCCGGCCTCAACGCCTTCGGCCAGTCGATGGCGGTCGCGCTGGCCCCGCACGGCATCGCGGTGGGCACCGTGGCCCCGGGGTTCGTGCAGACCGAGATGGCCCGCGAGGTGCTCGACGGGCCGGGCGGGGACGCGGTGCGCGCGCAGTCGCCCTACGGGCGGGTGGCCCGGCCCGACGAGGTGGCCGCGGCGGTGCTGTGGCTGGCCAGCCCGGGCGCCCGGTTCGCGACCGGCACGATCATCGACGTCAACGGCGCCTCCTACCTGCGCAGCTGAGCCGGCGCGTCCGAGGAGCCGAGCAGGACGCCGCACCGCCGGTCACCACCGCCCGGCCGGCGGGCGCTCCGGCCGATGACGTGCACCTGCGGCGCACCTCCGGCCGCACCCTGCGCCGCGGCCGCACACGACCCACCTCTCGGCGGCCGGGAACGGCACGTGACCGCGGTGCGCCCGGGAGGAGCGGGGCCCGCAGGGTCCCCGACGAGCGGAGCGGGCGCAGGGCTCAGCCGCGGCCGGGAACGGCACGTGACCGCGGTGCGCCCGGGAGGAGCGGGGCCCGCAGGGTCCCCGACGAGCGGAGCGGGCGCAGGGCTCAGCCGCGGCCGGGAACGGCACGTGGTCGCGGTGCGGTCCGGTAGGACCGCGATGTCACAGCGTCTGCAGCCAGTTGGTGAGCAGTTGCGCCCCGGCGTCCCCGCTCTTCTCGGGGTGGAACTGGGTCGCCGACAGGGCGGCGTTCTCCACCCCGGCGACGAAGCGGTCGCCGTGCTCGGCCCAGGTGACCACCGGCGGGGCGAGCGGTGAGGGCGGGCCGTCGGCGCCGAGCGGGAAGTTCCGCACCCCGTAGGAGTGCACGAAGTAGAACCGCTGGTCGGCCAGCCCGTCGAACAGCACGCTGCGCTCGGGCACCTGCACGGTGTTCCAGCCCATGTGCGGCAGCACCGGCGCCTCGAGCGGCTCCACCACGCCGGGCCACTCGCCGCAGCCCTCGGCGTCCCGGCCGTGCTCGACGCCGCGCTCGAAGAGCACCTGCATGCCGACGCACACCCCGAGCACCGGGCGGCCCCCGGCCAGCCGGCGGCCGATCACCCGCGGGCCGTCGACGGCGCGCAGGCCGGCCATGCAGGCGGCGAAGGCACCGACGCCGGGGACGACGAGGCCGTCGGCCTCCAGCGCCGCCTCGCGGTCCGAGGTGACCGTGACGTCCGCGCCCACCCGGGCCAGGGCCCGCTCCGCCGAGCGCAGGTTGCCCGACCCGTAGTCGAGGACGACGACCTTCTTCACGTTGCCCACGCTACCGACCAGCGTTCCCGGCGCTGACCGTGTTCCGGCCGGCTGCCGCGTGCGGCAGCCGTCACACCGGGCGGCGGGCGGCGGGCGCCGCCGGGCGCGCCCCGCCGCACCGGCGTCTGCCCGCGGCCGCCGTGGTGCTCACCGCCGCGCCGCAGGAAACCGGCGGAGGACCGGGGTCAGAACAGCCGCAGGATGCCGGCCGCGGTCGCCAGCACGGCCGCGACGAGGAGCACGACCGTGAAGGCCACCTGCGGGCCGGTGCGACCGTCGGTGTCGGAGTCGGCCTTCCAGATGCTCCACGCACCGCCGAGCAGGAAGCCGCCCACGACGAGCAGCAGGACGGCGAAGGTCACCTACAGCGCGCCCTTGGTCGAGGGCACGTCGGTGACCCGCGGGTCGAGGGCCACCGCGGCCCGCAGGGCCCGCGCCAGCGCCTTGAACTGGGCCTCGACGATGTGGTGGGCGTCCCGGCCGGCGTAGAGCACCCGCACGTGCAGGCTGATCCGCGCGTTGAACGCGAAGGACTCCAGCACGTGCCTGGTGAGCGACGTCGGGTAGTCCGGCCCGATCACCGGCGTCATGTTCTCGGGCTCGGCGTGCACGAAGTACGGCCGGCCGGAGAGGTCGACCGCGGCCTGCGCGAGGACCTCGTCCATGGGGATGGTCGCGTCGCCGTAGCGGGTGATGCCCTTCTTGTCCCCCAGCGCCTCGGCGAACGCCTGTCCGAGGGCGATGGCGACGTCCTCGACGGTGTGGTGGGCGTCGATGTGCAGGTCGCCGTCGGCGCGGACGGTGAGGTCGATGCCGCTGTGCCGGGACAGCGAGGTCAGCATGTGGTCGTAGAAGCCGACGCCGGTGCTGATGGAGCTGGTGCCGGTGCCGTCGAGGTCGAGCTCGACGACGAGCTTGGTCTCGCTGGTCTCTCGCTCGACGCGGGCGGTGCGGGCCGTGCCGTTACGGGCCATGGTGGTCAGTCTCCCAGGCGGTGGTCGGGGGCGATCTCACCCAGCGCGGTGAGGAAGGCCTCGGTCTCCTCGGCGGTCCCGGCGGTGACGCGCAGCCAGCCGGGCAGCCCGACGTCGCGCACGAGGACGTCGCGGTCGAGGAGCGCGCGCCAGGCCGTGCCGGCGTCGGCGAACCGGCCGAACAGCACGAAGTTCGCGTCGCTGGGCACGCTGGTCAGCCCCAGGCCGGGCAGCGCGGCGACGATGCGGTCGCGCTGGTCCTTGACCGCGGCCACGGTGGCCAGCAGGGCGTCGGTGTGCGCCAGCGCCGTCCGGGCCGCGGCCTGGGTCAGCGAGGACAGGTGGTAGGGCAGGCGGACCAGCTGCAGCGCGTCGACGACCGCGGGGTCGGCGGCCAGGTAGCCCAGCCGCAGCCCGGCCATGCCGAACGCCTTGCTCATCGTGCGGCTGACCACGAGGCGGGGCCGGCCGGGCAGCAGCGTGAGCGCCGACGGGGTGCCGGTGCGGGCGAACTCCGCGTACGCCTCGTCGACGACCACCACGCCCTCGGTGGCGTCGTAGAGCTCGGCGACCGTGTCCAGCGCCACGGCGGTGCCGGTCGGGTTGTTCGGGCTGGTCACGAACACCACGTCGGGCCGCGCGTCGCGCACCTGGGCCGCCGCGGCGGCGGGGTCGATGGTGAAGTCGGGACGCCGGTGCCCGTCGACCCACGCCGTCCCCGTGCCCGCGGAGATGATCGGGTGCATCGAGTAGGAGGGCGTGAAGCCCAGGGCCGTGCGCCCCGCCCCGCCGAAGGCCTGCAGGAGCTGCTGGAGGACCTCGTTGCTCCCGTTGGCCGCCCAGACCTGCCCGGCCGCCACCGGTTCGCCGGTGGTGCGGGTCAGGTACGCCGCGAGGTCCGCGCGCAGGCCGACGGCGTCCCGGTCGGGGTAGCGGTTGAGCTCCAGCGCCGCCGCGCCCAGCGCCGTCCCGAGGTCGGCGAGCACGGCGTCGGGCAGCGGGTGCGGGTTCTCGTTGGTGTTGAGCCGGTACCGGGCCGGCAGCTGCGGGGCGCCGTAGGGCGTGCGGCCGCGCAGCTCCGGCCGCAGCGGGAGCTCCTCCAGCGACGTCATGCGCGCTGCCGGGCCCGGACGGCGGCGGCGTGCGCGGGGAGGTCCTCGGCGCCGGCGAGGGCATCGATGTGCCCGGCGACCTCGGCGAGGGCCTGCTCGTCGTACTCGACGACGTGGATGCCGCGCAGGAAGGACTGCACGGACAGCCCGCTGGAGTGCCGGGCGCAGCCGCCGGTGGGCAGCACGTGGTTGGACCCGGCGCAGTAGTCCCCCAGCGACACCGGGGACCACGCGCCGACGAACACCGCGCCGGCGTTGCGCACCCGCCGCGCGACCTCGCGGGCGTCCCGGGTCTGGATCTCCAGGTGCTCGGCGGCGTAGGCGTCGACCACCCGCAGGCCGGCGTCCACGTCGTCGACCAGGACCACGCCGGACTGGCTGCCGGACAGCGCCGTGGTGATCCGGTCGGCGTGCTTGGTGGCCGCCACCTGGCCCGGGACGAGCTCGAGGACGGCGTCGGCCAGCGCCTCGCTCGTGGTGACCAGGACGGCACCGGCCAGCGGGTCGTGCTCGGCCTGGCTGATCAGGTCGGCGGCCACGTGCACCGGGTCGGCGGTGTCGTCGGCGAGGATCGCGACCTCGGTCGGCCCGGCCTCGGAGTCGATGCCGATCAGCCCGCGCAGCAGCCGCTTGGCCGCCGTCACGTAGACGTTGCCCGGCCCGGTGACCATGTCGACCGGCTCGCAGGACCCCGCGCCGTAGCCGAAGACGGCGATCGCCTGCGCCCCGCCGACGGCGTAGACCTCCTCGACGCCCAGCAGCGCGCAGGCGGCCAGGACGCCGGGGTCCGGGAGGCCGCCGTGGTCGCGCTGCGGCGGGGAGGCGACGGCGATGGACTCCACCCCGGCGATCTGCGCCGGGACGACGTTCATGACGACGCTGGACAGCAGCGGGGCCAGCCCGCCGGGGACGTAGAGCCCGACCCGCCGCACGGGCACCCACCGCTCGGTGACGGTGCCGCCGCGGACGACCTGGGTGGTGACGTCGGTGCGCGCCTGGTCGGCGTGCACCCGCCGGACCCGGGCGATGGCCTCCTCCAGCGCGGCGCGCACGGCCGGGTCGATGGTCTCCAGCGCCCGCGCGATCGCCGCGGGAGGGACCCGGGGGTCCTCCAGGTCCACCCCGTCGAGCCGGGCGGTGATCTCCCGGACCGCCTGCGCACCGCGGACCCGCACGTCCTCGCACAGCGGCCGGACCGTGGCCAGCACCGAGTCGACGTCGGTCGCCGCCCGCGGCAGCAGCGCGGCGAGCTCCCGCGGGCCGGGGAGGGCGGATCCACGCAGGTCGATGCGGGCGAGCACGGGCGGACCTCCGGAGCGGGGCGGTGGGCGCGCGACGGTGCGCGGGGACTGACGCGGGAACACCCCAGGATAGCCGCCGGGCCGCCCACCATCCGGGGCCGGACCCCGGGCCGGGGACCGCCGCCCCCGTAGGCTCGGCCCGTGGGCGACACCATCCCGCTGTTCCCGCTGGGGACCCCCCTCTTCCCCGGCGTGGTGCTGCCGCTGCGCATCTTCGAGCCGCGGTACCGGCGGCTGGTGCAGGACCTCCTCGCCCGGCCCGAGGGCACCGGCCGCTCGTTCGGGGTGGTCGCGATCCGCCAGGGGTGGGAGGTCGAGCAGGTGGCCCCGGCCGAGGCCCTCTACGACATCGGCTGCACCGCCCGCCTGCAGACGGTCCGCCCGCAGCCCGACGGCGGGTTCGTGGTGGTCGGCGTGGGGGGCGACCGGTTCCGCCTCCTCGACGTCCTGGTCGGCGGGGACGCGGCCGACGACCCGCCGTACCTGCGCGCCGAGGTGGAGTGGCTGGCCGAGGAGGAGGCCGCGGAGGAGGCCGCCGGTGACCAGGAGGTCCTGGTCGGGCACCCGGTGCACGCCGCTGACGCCGAGGAGCTGGCCTCCGCGGTCGCCCGCGGGTCGATGGCCGTGCTGGTGCGCGGGGTCGGGAACCTCTTCGCCCGGTACGTCACCGCGGTGGCCGGGCTGCGCGCGGAGGTGCCGGCGCCGGAGGCCGAGTCGGCGGCCGGGGAGCTGCTCGGGTCGGTGGCCGGGGACCCGCGCGCGCTGTCCTACCTGGTCGCCTCGGCCGCGCTGCTGACCACCGAGGACCGCCAGGCGCTGCTCGCCGAGTCGGCGACCCGGCGGCGGCTGGTGGCCGAGGCGCGGCTGCTGCGCCGCGAGCTGACCCTGCTGGAGACGCTGGGGGCGGTCCCCGTGCCGCTGCAGGAGCTGGCCGCGTCGCGCGGGGTGAACTGAAGGACCCCTCGGTCCCGCGCCGCGCACGCTCGGCGCGGGACCCCGCGGAGGGCCGCCGTCCTACCCGCCGGTCGCGGGTTCGCGGCTGGGCGCCGCGGGGTGCCTGCCCGGGACGGGGCCGACCCCGCCGGGCAGCGGGCCGGCGGCCGCGGGAGCGGGCCGGACCGGGTCGGGCCGGTCGAGGTCCTCGGCCGGGGAGAGCAGCGCGGCGACCAGGTAGGCCAGGACGGCGACGAAGGGGCCCACCGCCAGCGCCGGGAGCGAGGCCAGGTCGACGCCCGTCGTGAACCGCCCGCCGACCTCGGCCACCTGCTCCGGCGTGGGGCCGGGCGCCAGCAGCTCCCCCAGCTGCCATGCGACCAGCGCGGCGAGCAGCGTGCCGGACGCCAGCCCCAGCAGCGTGCCCACGCCGCGGCGCGACCGCCACCACCACGCGCCCACCCCGGCCAGCAGCCCGAGGCCGGCCAGCACGAGGGTGAATACGGCGTCGGCGGCCACCAGCAGCTCGGCGGAGGGCCGGCCGACGACCACGGGGCCGTCGGCGGTCACGTCGAAGCGGGCCCGCGGGGTCAGCACCACCCAGAGGACCCCGGCCGGCAACCCCGCCAGGGTCAGCGCGGTGGCCAGCAGCAGGGCGGGACGCCGGTCGGCGCGCAGCTCCGCGGTGCCCGGCCGGCGCCGGCCGCCCTGCCCGCGGGCGCGCCGGGCCGCGCGCCCGGGCGGGCCGTCGCCGACCGGGACGGGAGGAGGGGTCACCGGACCAGTGAACCCCGGCGGGCCCGGCGCGCGCCGCGCAGCCCCTCCCCCGCGACCCGCCGGTGGGCCCGGGCGCGGCCCCGGGACGCGGCCGCCCCGGGGCTCACGGCCGCGCACCCCCGGCGAGGCGGTTCACAGCAGGGCCACGCTGGTCGGCCCGAGCAGGGCCTTGATGTCGCCCATGAGGGCGGTGCTCGGGCGGACCCGGAGGCCCTGGTCGAGCCGGAGCACCGTCTCCCGGCTGCCGTTGACGAGCTTGAGCTGCACCTCGGTCGTCCCGGGGTGACTGCCGAGCACCTCGCGCAGCCGCTCGACCACGGGGGGCGTGCAGCGGGCCGCCGCCATCGACACCAGCACCGGGCCGCGGGGCCCCTCGGTGAGCTCGGGGATCGTGACCTCGGACCCGAACAGCGAGGGCTGGTCGTCGCGGCGGCTGATCCGGCCCTTGACCACGACGATCTGGTCGCGGACCACCTTCTCCGACACCTCGGCCCAGGTCTTCGGGAAGAAGAGGACCTCGATGCCGGACTCGAGGTCCTCGAGGGTGGCGATGGCCCAGGGCGCGCCCTGCTTGTTGGTGCGGGGCTGCACCGAGGTCAGGATGCCGGCGATGGTGACGTTCGCGCCGTCCTCGACCCCGCCGGCGTTGATCTCGGCGATGGGGGTGTCGGCGTTGGCCGCCAGCACGTGCTCGACCCCGTGCAGCGGGTGGTCGGAGACGTAGAGGCCCAGCATGTCGCGCTCGAACACCAGGCGCTCGGACTTCGACCAGTCGGCCGTGGGGATGGCGATGTCCAGCGCCCCACCGAACGGGTCCTCCGCACCGTCGCCGCCGGCTCCGAAGCTGCCGAACAGGTCGAACTGGCCCTCGGCCTCCTTGCGCTTGAGGGCCATCGCCGAGTCGACCGCCTGCGCGTGGACGGCGACGATGCCCTGGCGGGAGTGGCCGAGGGAGTCGAACGCCCCGGCCTTGGCCAGGGACTCGATGACCTTCTTGTTGCAGGCCACCGTGTCGATCTTGCGCAGGAAGTCGGCGAAGTCCTTGAAGGCGCCCTTCTCCTCGCGGGCCCGGCGGATCGAGTCGACGACGTTGTGCCCGACGTTGCGCACCGAGGCCAGGCCGAAGCGGATGTCGGTGCCCACGGCCGTGAAGTCCCAGGACGACTCGTTGACGTCCGGCGGCAGCACCTTGATGCCCATCCGCCGGCACTCGGCCAGGTAGATCGGCCGCCGGTCCTTGTCGTCGCCGACGCTGGTGAGCAGCCCGGCCATGTACTCGGCCGGGTAGTTGGCCTTGAGGTAGGCCGTCCAGTAGGACACCAGGCCGTAGGCCGCCGAGTGCGCCTTGTTGAACGCGTAGTCGGCGAACGGGACCAGGATGTCCCACAGCGTCTTGATCGCCGCGGCGGAGTAGCCGCGCTCCTTCATGCCGGCCTCGAAGCCGACGAACTCGGCGTCCAGGACCGACTTCTTCTTCTTGCCCATCGCCCGGCGCAGCAGGTCGGCCTTGCCGAGGGAGTACCCGGCGACCTTCTGCGCGATCGCCATGACCTGCTCCTGGTAGACGATCAGGCCGTAGGTCGTGCCGAGGATGTCCTCCAGCGGCTCGGCCAGCTCCGGGTGGATCGGCGTGATCTCCTGCTGGCCGTTCTTGCGCAGCGCGTAGTTGGTGTGCGAGTTCGCGCCCATGGGGCCGGGCCGGTAGAGCGCGCCGACCGCGGAGATGTCCTCGAAGTTGTCCGGCCGCATGAGCCGCAGCAGCGAGCGCATCGGGCCGCCGTCGAACTGGAAGACCCCGAGGGTGTCGCCCCGGGAGAGCAGCGCGTAGGTGGCCGGGTCGGTGAGGTCCTTGCTGATCTCGTCGAGGTCGATCGGCTCCTTGCCGTTGGCCACGATGTTGCGCAGCGCGTCGTCGATGACCGTGAGGTTGCGCAGGCCCAGGAAGTCCATCTTCAGCAGGCCGAGCGTCTCGCAGGTCGGGTAGTCGAACTGCGTGATGACCGCGCCGTCGGCCTCGCGCCGCATGATCGGGATGCTGTCGATCAGCGGGTAGCGACCGATGATCACGCCGGCGGCGTGCACGCCCCACTGCCGCTTCAGCCCCTCGAGCTTGCGGGCCTGGTCGACGACCTCGGCCGCACCGGGGTCGGACTCGTAGCGGGCCCGGAACTCCGCGGCCTCCTTGTAGCGCGGGTGCGCCGGGTCGAAGATCCCCGACAGCGGGATGTCCTTGCCCATGACCGCCGGCGGCATCAGCTTGGTGAGCTCGTCGCCGACCGAGAACGGCCGGTCGAGCACGCGGGCGGCGTCCTTGATCGCGGCCTTGGCCTTGATGGTGCCGTACGTGACGATCTGGCTGACCCGCTCCTCGCCGTACTTCTGCGAGACGTACTGGATGACCTCGCCGCGCCGGCGGTCGTCGAAGTCGATGTCGACGTCGGGCATCGAGACGCGCTCGGGGTTGAGGAACCGCTCGAAGATCAGCCCGTGCGCCAGCGGGTCGAGGTCGGTGATGCCCATGGCGTAGGCGGCCAGGGAGCCCGCGGCCGAGCCCCGGCCGGGGCCGACCCGGATGCCGTTGTCCTTGGCCCAGTTGATGAAGTCGGCGACCACGAGGAAGTACCCCGGGAAGCCCATCTGGGTGATGATCCCGACCTCGTAGTCGGCCTGCTTGCGCACGTGGTCGGGGATGCCGTTCGGGTAGCGCTTGTGCAGCCCGCGCTCGACCTCCTTGACGAACCAGGAGGTCTCGTCCTCCCCCGGCGGCAGCGGGAACCGGGGCATGAGGTCGGCGCCCTCGGTGAAGGACACCTCGCACATCTCGGCGACCAGGAGCGTGTTGTCGCAGGCCTCGCGCAGGTCACCGGGGAACAGCGCGCGCATCTCCTCGGCGCTCTTGAGGTAGTAGCCGTCGCCGTTGAACCGGAAGCGGTTGGTCTCGTTGAGCCGCGACCCGGTCTGGATGCACAGCAGCGCGTCGTGGGCCTCGGCGTCCTCCTTGCGCGTGTAGTGCAGGTCGTTGGTGGCCAGCAGCGGGATGCCGAGGTCCTTGGCGATCGCCAGCAGCTGCGGGCGGGTCTTCTGCTCGATGGCCAGGCCGTGGTCCATCAGCTCGGCGAAGAAGTTCTCCTTGCCGAAGATGTCCTGGAAGTCGGCCGCGGCCTGGCGGGCCTTGTCCTCCTTGCCCGCCCGCAGCCACATGTTCACCTCACCGGACGGGCAACCGGTGGTGGCGATCAGGCCCGTGCCGTAGCGCTCGAGCAGGTCGCGGTCGAAGCGCGGCTTGCGGTACTGCCCCTCCAGGCTGGCCAGCGAGGAGATGCGGAACAGGTTGTGCATGCCCTCGGTGGTGCGGGCCAGCAGGGTCATGTGGGTGTAGGCGGCCTTGCCGCGCGAGGAACCGCCCTCGCCGTCCTCGTCGATGAGGTTGTCGCCGAAGTCGAACGGGGCCCGGTCGAAGCGCGACCCGGGGGTGTAGTAGCCCTCCATGCCGATGATGGGCTCGACCCCTGCGCCCTTGGCCTGCTTGTAGAAGTCGTAGGCGCCGAAGACGTTGCCGTGGTCGGTCATCGCCAGCGCCGGCATCCCGTACTCGGCGGCGGCCGCGGTGACCTCCGGCAGCTTCGCCGCACCGTCGAGCATCGAGTACTCGGTGTGGACGTGCAGGTGCACGAACGAGTCGGGTGACGGGGTGCTCACGTGCTCAGGGGCTCCTCACGGGTCGTGCGTGCCCGGCCGCCGGGGACGCGGCGGGCGACCGGCGGGGAAGACCGGCGGCGGGGTGGTGCTCGGCGCGCCGGGCCGGGCGGTCGTCGCCGCCGGAGCCGTCGCACCGGCCGCCGGGTCGACCTCGGCTCGGTGGGGTCGATCCTCGCACCCTGCGAGGTCTACCCCGGGGGACCGACAGTCCGTGTCGCCCGTGTCCGGACCGCTCCGTCACACCCCGCTCACGGCAGGGCCCGGCGCATCGTGACGTGCGCGATACCGGCCTCCTCGTACTCCTCCCCGACGGCG
The DNA here is from genome assembly GCF_054049955.1 of Geodermatophilus sp. SYSU D00758. Classification (NCBI taxonomy): domain Bacteria; kingdom Bacillati; phylum Actinomycetota; class Actinomycetes; order Geodermatophilales; family Geodermatophilaceae; genus Geodermatophilus; species Geodermatophilus sp. SYSU D00758. Next base: position 10,856 of record NZ_JBJGYK010000027.1, on the reverse strand, counting down.
GTGTAGCCGGCCCGCTCGTAGAAACCGCGGGCGCTCACCTGGGCGTGCAGCTCGACCTCGGCCAGACCGCGGGCGAGCGCCTGGCGGTGCAGCACGGCGAGGACCGCGGCGCCGAAGCCGCGCCCCCGGGCGGCCGCGTCCACGGCCATCCGCCCCACGACGGCCACGCCCCCGCGCTCCACCAGCCGCCCGGTGGCCACCACCCGGCCGCGCTCGTCGCGCGCCAGCGCGTGCACCGCCGTGGCGTCGAGCGCGTCGCGCTCGACCTCCGCCGGGACGCCCTGCTCCTCTACGAACACGCGGGTGCGCAGCGCGGCGACCTCGGGCAGGTCGGCCGGCGTGGCCACGGTGCCGGACGGCCTCACCGGGGCACCGCCGGCAGTACGCGGGCCGGCACGAGGAGGAACCGCAGGTCGACCAGGACGTGCAGGACGACCGGCAGCAGCAGCGAGCCGGTGTCGACGTAGAGCCAGGCGAACACCCCGCCGAGGATGCCGGTGGCGACCACCCCGGCGACGCCCTGGTAGGCGTGCGCCAGGCCGAAGGCGACCGCGCCGGCGACCACCAGCACGACCGCCGGCGGGCTGCCGAGGACGGCGGCCACGACGGCGAGCAGGAAGCCGCGGTAGAGCCACTCCTCGCAGATCCCGGCCGTGATGCCGACGAGGGTGAACAGCCGCCGCTCGGCGCGGGTGCGGGGCAGCAGGGCCAGCGTGGCGTGCACCGACGGCTCGGCGTGCCGGCCCCGGGTGGGCGGGGAGTGACCCGGCCGCCGCTGCACCGGGTCGGCCACCGCACCCGACCGCAGGGCCCGGGTCGACACGACGACCAGCACCAGCACGGCCAGCCCGGCCACGGCCGCCGCCGGACCGGGCGCCGACACCGGCCAGCGCAGCCCCACCGCCCCGGCGTCCACCCCCGGGGCGGCCAGCCACACCAGCAGGGCCACCAGCGCCAGCCCCCACTCGAGGACCAGCAGCCGGCGGTAGAACGAGCGGCGGGCGCCGGGGTCGGTGCGCAGCCTGCCCTCGAAGCGGCGGTGCAGGACGGCGCCGACCACCGGCTCGCCCAGCACCAGGTACCCGGCCACGACCACCGCCGACAGGGCGGCCGGCCCGAGGTCGGCCGGGGAACCGGGGAGGCCGTCCACCGGCGGCCTCAGGCCTCGGCGCGCAGGATGTCGAGCGCGCCGGCCAGGTCGGGCGGGTACGGGCTGGTGAACTCGACCCAGGAGCCGTCGGCCGGGTGCGGCAGACCGAGGCGGACGGCGTGCAGCCACTGCCGGGACACCCCGAGCCGGGCGGCCAGGGTCGGGTCCGCCCCGTAGGTCGTGTCCCCCACGCACGGGTGGCGCAGGGCGGAGAAGTGGACGCGGATCTGGTGGGTGCGGCCGGTCTCGAGCCGGATGTCGACCAGGCTGGCGGCCGGGAAGGCCTCGACCACCTCGTAGTGGGTCACCGAGGGCTTGCCGCCCTGGACGACGGCGAAGCGCCAGTCGTGCCGCGGGTGCCGGTCGATCGGGGCGTCGATGGTGCCGCGGGAGGGGTCGGGGTGGCCCTGCACCAGCGCGGCGTAGCGCTTCTCGACGGTCCGCTGCTTGAACGCCGCCTTGAGCGCGGTGTACGCCCGCTCGCTCTTGGCCACCACCATGAGCCCGGTGGTGGCGGCGTCCAGCCGGTGCACCACGCCCTGCCGCTCGGCGGCGCCGGAGGTGGAGATGCGGTAGCCGGCCGCGGCCAGGCCGCCGACCACGGTCGGGCCCTCCCAGCCGGGGCTGGGGTGGGCGGCGACACCGACCGGCTTGTCGACCACCACGATGTCCTCGTCGTCGTGGACGACGGTCAGCCCTGGGACCGGTTCGGGCGCCGGCGGCTCCCCCGGCGGCGGGGGCAGCTCGACCTCCAGCCAGCTGCCGCCGGTGACCCGGTCGCCCTTGCCGCGCACCCGGCCGTCGAGGAGCACGCCACCGGCGTCGGCGAGGTCGGCGGCCGCGCCGCGGGAGAGGCCGAACAGCCGCGACAGCGCCTGGTCGACGCGCTGCCCCTCCAGCCCGTCGGGGACCGGGAGCGCCCGGTGCTGACCCGCGGTGCTGCTCACGCCCTCCATCGTGACAGAGGGGGGACCCCGTCCTCCCCGCCCCTCGCGGGCTCGCGGCGAGCCTCTGGACGGGGCCGACCCGGAGGGGTCGGGACGCCGGCGCTAGGGGCGCGCCCGGCCGCCGTCGCCGACCTCGCGACCCCGGGCGGGCCGGGAGCCGTCGAACTCCACGCCGCGCAGCGCGAGCAGCACGCCGAGCACGCCGCCGCAGACGATGGCGGAGTCGGCGAGGTTGAAGATCGGGTAGACGCGGCCGTCGGGGGCGAAGACGGACAGGAAGTCCACGACCCCACCGCGCAGGAAGCCGGGGTCGCGGAAGACCCGGTCGACGAGGTTGCCCACCGCCCCGCCCAGCACCAGGCCGAGCGCCACGGCCCAGCCGGTGGAGTGCAGCCGGCGCGCGGTGCGCACGATGACCACCGCGACCACGGCGGCGATCAGCGTGAAGACCACGGTGAAGCCCTCGGCGAAGGAGAAGGCCGCGCCGGTGTTGCGCGCGTGCGTCAGGTAGAGCGCCCCGCCGAGCAGCCGGATGTTCTCGCCGCGGTCGATGGTGGCGACCACCAGCAGCTTGGTGGCGAGGTCGGCCAGCAGGACGAGCACGGCGATCGCGGCCAGCAGCCGGGTGCGGGCACGCCGGGCGGGCGGCGTCCCGCCGGCCGGGGTGTCCCGGGCCCCGCCGGCCGGGGCGCTGCGGTCGTCGCGCGGCTCGTCCAGCGGGGGCTCCTCGGGTCGTGGGGCGCGGCGGGTGCGCCGCACGGCATCCCCGCCGACGATAGCCGCGCGGGACGGGCGGGCGGCTCCGCGGCGGGGGTGCGACCCCGCTCGTGACGCCTCTCACAGCGGAGTGCGACGAATCTCACCACTCCCGGTGACATGTCCGGGCCGGGATTGACCGAGGTTGGAGGGAGCCGTTCACCCCGCCGTCACGGAAGGCCGTACGTGTCCCCCGAACTCGCGTCCTCGACCGACCCCGACGTAGTCCTCGTCGGAGGCGGGATCATGAGCGCGACCCTCGCCTCGCTGCTCGGCATCGTCGCCCCCGGGTGGAGCACGGTCGTCTTCGAGTCCGGGCCCTCGGTGGCCGGGGAGAGCAGCGGCCCTTGGAACAACGCCGGCACCGGTCACGCCGCCCTCTGCGAGCTGAACTACACCCCGGCCGCCCGGGACGGCTCGGTCGACGTCTCCAAGGCCGTCACGATCAACGAGCAGTTCCAGGTGTCGCGGCAGTTCTGGTCCCACCTGGTGCGGGCGGGCCTGACCGGCTCGCCCAAGGACTTCATCGCGCCGGTCCCGCACGTCAGCTTCGTGACCGGGGACGCCGGGCGCCGCTACATGCGCACGCGCTGGTCGGCGATGACGGCCCAGCCGCTCTTCGAGGGCATGGAGTACACCGACGACCCGGCCGAGCTGGCCTCCTGGGTACCGCTGATGATGGCCGGCCGCGACCCGTCCCAGACGGTGGCGGCGACCCGGTCGGCGGCCGGGACCGACGTGGACTTCGGCTCGCTGTCCCGGCTGCAGTTCGCCGCCGCCGAGGCGCACGGCGTGCAGGTGCACACCGGCCAGCGGGTGACCGGCCTGGCCCGCCGGGACGACGGCCGGTGGGACGTCACCGTGACCGACCGCGCCGGGGAGCGGCGCCGGCTGCGCGCCCGCTTCGTCTTCGTCGGCGCCGGCGGGGGCGCGCTGCCGCTGCTGCAGGCCTCGGGGATCCGCGAGATCCGCGGCTTCGGCGGCTTCCCGGTGAGCGGCCGGTTCCTGCGGACCCGCTCCCCCGAGCTGGTCTCGGCCCACCAGGCGAAGGTCTACGGGCAGGCCGCCGTCGGGGCGCCGCCGATGTCGGTGCCGCACCTGGACCTGCGGCTCATCGACGGCGACCACTCGCTGCTCTTCGGCCCCTACGCCGGCTTCTCCCCGCGCTTCCTCAAGGCCGGGAAGCTGTGGGACCTGCCGCTGTCGGTCAAGCCCGGCAACGTGGGCTCGATGCTGGGCGTGGCGCGCACCGAGCTGGGGCTGACGCGGTACCTGATCAGCGAGCTGCTCAAGGGTTCGAAGGCCCGGCACGCGACCCTCGGCGACTTCGTGCCCGAGGCCCGCGCCCGGGACTGGGAGCTCATCACCGCCGGGCAGCGGGTGCAGGTCATCAAGCGCGACCCCGCCACCGGCCGGGGCGTCCTGCAGTTCGGCACCGAGCTGGTCGTCGGGGCCGAGGGCACCATCGCCGGCCTGCTCGGGGCCTCCCCCGGCGCCTCCACCGCGGTGTCGGCGATGCTCGCCGTCCTCGAGCGCTGCTTCCCCGACCGGATCGAGGGCTGGCGCCCGGCGCTGCAGGAGGCCATCCCTTCCTACGGGCGCCGGCTCTCCGACGACCCGCGCCTGCTGGCCGAGGTCCGCGCCGAGACGATGCAGACCCTGGAGCTCAACGGCTGACCCGGCCGGGTGCCGCACCCCGCGGTGCGGCACCCGTCCCGCGGGTCAGCGCTCGTCGGCCGAGACCCGCCGGCCGCTCTCGCTGGAGAAGACGTGGCCCTCCCCGGCCCGGATCGCCACGTGCACGGTCTCCCCCTTGGCCGGCGGCTTGCGGGGGTCGACGCGCAGGGTGAGCAGCGGGTCGACGGTCTCCCCGGTCGCGGTGGTCAGCCGGCCGTAGGCGTAGGCGTCCGAGCCCAGCTCCTCGACGACCACCACCTCGACGGGGAAGCCCTCGCCGGCGTGCACCAGCTCCACCGACTCGGGGCGGAAGCCCAGCGTCGCGGTGCGCCCGCCCTCGTCGGCCAGCGCCGCGACCGCCGAGCGCTGCAGCGGGACGGTGTGCCCGCCCAGCCGCGCCCCGCCGTCGGTCAGCTCCACGTCGACGAGGTTCATCGCCGGGGAGCCGATGAAGCCGGCGACGAAGGCGTTGGCCGGCTTGTCGTAGAGGTTGCGCGGGGTGTCGACCTGCTGCAGGAAGCCGTCCTTGAGGACGGCCACCCGGTCGCCCATCGTCATGGCCTCGACCTGGTCGTGGGTGACGTAGACGGTGGTGACGCCCAGCCGGCGCTGCAGCGCGGCGATCTCGGTGCGGGTCTGCACCCGCAGCTTGGCGTCGAGGTTGGACAGCGGCTCGTCCATCAGGAAGGCCTGCGGGGAGCGGACGATGGCCCGGCCCATCGCCACCCGCTGGCGCTGCCCGCCCGACAGCGCCTTGGGCTTGCGGTCGAGGTAGGGCTCGAGGTCGAGGATCTTGGCCGCCTCGCGGACGCGGGTGCCGATCTCGTCCTTCTTCATGCCGGCGATCTTGAGCGCGAAGCCCATGTTGTCGGCCACGGTCATGTGCGGGTACAGCGCGTAGTTCTGGAACACCATCGCGATGTCCCGCTCCTTCGGGGGCAGGTGCGTGACGTCGCGGTCCCCGATGCGGATCGTGCCCTCGGTGACGTCCTCGAGGCCGGCGAGCATGCGCAGGGACGTCGACTTGCCGCAACCGGAGGGGCCGACGAGGACCAGGAACTCGCCGTCGGCTATCTCCAGGTCCAGCGCGTTGACCGAGGGCCGGGTGGCGCCCGGGTAGGTCAGCGTCGCGTGGTCGTACGTGATGGCGGCCATGGGGTCCTTCCTCGTCCCGGCACAGGTCGGGCACGACTGTGACACGCACGACGTGCCTCCGCCACGGTCCGGTGACCCATTGGGGGCCGATCCGTTACCGGCCGGGCACGGACGGGTGACCGGCCCACCCGGACGGGCGCGGTCAGTCCGCGTCGGTGGGCCGGCCGGTCTCCCCGCGCCAGGTCGCCAGCCGGCCGGCCCGGCTCACCGCGCGCAGCCGGCGCTCGGCCTCCGGCCGCGACTGCCGCGCCGAGACCAGCAGCGCCTGGTCGCCGCGCATGAGCCGCGTGGTGGGGCCCGGGACGAACGCCCGGCCGTCGCGGACGACGAGCACCACCGCGGCGTCCTCGGGCAGCCGCAGCTCGGGCAGGTAGACGCCGTGCAGCCGGGAACCCGGCGGCACCCTCAGCTGCATGAGCTCCGCGTCGAGCTCCTCGAGGGGGGCGGCCTCCACCTCGATGTCGCGCGGGGTGACCGGCGCGGTGATGCGCAGCAGCCGGGCGACCCACGGCAGCGACCAGCCCTGGAGCAGGGTGAAGACCACCACCAGCACGAACACCGTGTCGAAGATGCGCAGCCCGCCGTCCACGCCCGCGGCGACGGGGAAGGTGGCCAGCACGATGGGCACCGCCCCGCGCAGCCCCGCCCAGGAGAGGAACGCCTGCTGCCGCAGGGGCATGCGGAACCACACGACGCTGAGCAGGACCGACAGCGGCCGGGCCACCAGCAGCAGCGCCCCGCCCACCAGGAGCGCCGGCAGCACCGCCTCCCCCAGCCGGGACGGCGAGGCCAGCAGGCCCAGGAGCACGAACAGCCCGATCTGGGCCAGCGAGGCCATGCCCTCGGCGAACCCGAGGCTGGCGGCGCGGTGCGGCAGGGTGGCGTTGCCGAGCACCAGGCCGCACAGGTAGACCGCGACGATGCCCGAGGTGGCGGCCAGCGTGGCCGCCGCGAACGCCAGCACGCACAGCGCGAGGGTGGCCAGCGGGTAGAACCCGGCCAGGGGCAGCGCCACCCGCCGCAGCAGCCAGGCACCCGCCACGCCCAGCGCCAGGCCCACCGCAGCGCCGCCGACGAGCTGGACCACCACGTCGACGGCCACCCACCACCAGGAGTCCGCCGCGCCGGTGGTCAGCTGGACCGAGAGCACCGTGACCAGCAGGATCACCGGCGCGTCGTTGAGGCCGCTCTCGGCCTCCAGGGACGCGGCCAGCCGGCGCGGCAGCGGCAGCCGGCGCAGCGTGGCGAAGACGGCGGCGGCGTCGGTGGAGCTGACCACGGCGGCCAGCAGGACGGCGAACCCCCACGACAGGTCGAGCAGCCAGACCGAGATGGCCGCCGTCACCCCGACGCTGACCGCGACGCCCACGGTCGCGAGGGTCAGCCCCGGCCCCACCGCCCGCCGCAGGTCGCCCCACCGGGTGGTGAGGCCGCCCTCGGCGAGGATGACCACGAGCGCGGCCACGCCCAGGGTCTGGGTGAGGTCGACGTCCTCGAACTCGATGCCCAGGCCGCTCTCCCCGAGCAGCAGGCCGAGGGCCAGGTAGAGCAGCAGGCCGGGCAGCCCCACGCGGTCGGCCAGCCGCAGCGCGACCGCGGCGACGAGGACGACGAGGGCGCCGATGGCGAGCGCGAGGGTGACCGTCGTGTTCACCTGCGCCGCCCGTCCACCTGCACAGTCTCCCGTACCGGCCGGCCGCCCCCGGGCGGCGGCGGCGGGTGCCGGGCGCGCCCGCCGCCGGGGGTCGGCCGGGTGGGAGGATTCGGACGTGAGTTCTCCCGGCCCCTCCAGCGCAACGCCCCCCGGGCGCTTCCGCGCCCTGCCGCCCCAGGTCGACCTGCCCGCCCTCGAGCAGGAGATCCTGCGGCGGTGGGAGGCCGACAAGGTCTTCGCCCGCTCGCTCGAGGCCTCGGCCGGCCGGCCGCAGTGGAACTTCTACGAGGGCCCGCCGACCGCCAACGGCCGCCCGGGGACCCACCACATCGAGGCGCGGGCGTTCAAGGACGTCTTCCCCCGGTTCAAGACCATGCAGGGCTGGCACGTCCCCCGCCGCGCCGGCTGGGACTGCCACGGCCTGCCGGTCGAGATCGCCGTCGAGCAGGAGCTGGGTTTCGCCGGCAAGCCGGACATCGAGCGCTACGGCATCGCCGAGTTCAACGCCCGCTGCCGCGAGTCGGTGGAGCGGCACGTCGCCGACTTCTCCGAGCTGACCCGGCGCATGGGCTACTGGGTCGACCTGTCCACCGCCTACTGGACGATGGACCCCTCCTACGTCGAGAGCGTCTGGTGGTCGCTCAAGCAGGTCTTCGACAAGGGCCTGCTGGTCGAGGACCACCGGGTCGCGCCGTACTGCCCCCGCTGCGGCACCGGCCTGTCCGACCACGAGGTCGCCCAGGGCTACGAGTCGATCACCGACCCGTCGGTGTACGTGCGGCTGCCGGTCACCAGCGGGGAGTGGGCCGGGAAGGCCGACCTGCTCGTCTGGACGACGACGCCGTGGACGCTGCCCTCGAACACGGCGGTCGCGGCCAACCCCGACGTCACGTACCTGGTGGTCCGGACGACGCACGGCGACGAGGAGCGCACGGTCGTCGTCGCCGAGCCCCTCGTCGACGCCGTCCTCGGCGCGGAGGCACCGCGCGAGGTGCTGGCCCGCACCACCGGCCGGGACTGGGAGCGGGTGCACTACCGGCGGCCGTTCGAGCTCGTCGACTTCCCCGAGGGGCAGGACACCCACTTCGTCGTCCTGGCCGACTACGTGACCACCGACGACGGCACGGGCCTGGTCCACCAGTCCCCCGCGTTCGGCGCCGACGACCTCGCCGTCTGCCGGGCCTACGGCCTGCCGGTGGTCAACCCGGTCGACGCGACCGGCCACTTCCTGCCCGAGATCCCCCTGGTCGGCGGGCACTTCTTCAAGGCCGCCGACCCCGCGCTGGTCGAGGACCTGCAGGCCCGCGGGCTGCTGTGGCGCGAGCAGCGCTACGAGCACAGCTACCCGCACTGCTGGCGCTGCCACACGCCGCTGATGTACTACGCGCTGCCCTCCTGGTACATCCGCACCTCGGCGGTCAAGGACCAGCTGCTGGCCGAGAACGAGCGCACGCACTGGTACCCGCAGACCATCCAGTGGGGCCGCTACGGCGACTGGTTGCGCAACAACGTCGACTGGGCCCTGTCCCGCGACCGCTACTGGGGCACGCCGCTGCCGGTCTGGCGCAACGACGCCGACCCGTCGAGGGTCGTCGCGGTCGGCTCCCTGGCGGAGCTGTCGGAGCTGGCCGGGCGCGACGTCTCCACGATCGACCCGCACCGCCCGTTCATCGACGAGGTCACCTTCACCCTGCCCGGCGAGGAGGGCACCTACCGGCGGGTGCCGCAGGTCATCGACGCCTGGTACGACTCGGGCTCGATGCCCTTCGCCCAGTGGGGGGCGCCCTACCGCAACCAGGCGGAGTTCGAGGCGGCCTACCCGGCGCAGTTCATCTGCGAGGCGATCGACCAGACCCGCGGCTGGTTCTACTCGCTCATGGCCGTCGGCACCCTGGTGTTCGGGCGCAGCTCGTACGAGAACGTGCTGTGCCTGGGCCACATCCTGGCCGAGGACGGCCGGAAGATGAGCAAGCACCTGGGCAACATCCTCGAGCCGATCCCGCTGATGGACCGGCACGGCGCCGACGCCGTCCGCTGGTTCATGCTGGCCGGCGGTTCCCCCTGGTCGGCCCGCCGGGTGGGGCACGAGACGCTCTCCGAGGTGGTCCGCAAGGTCCTGCTCACCTACTGGAACACCGCCAGCTTCTTCACCCTCTACGCCGAGACCAACGGGTGGGCCGGGCCGGGCGCGGACGTGCCGGCGCGGGCCGACCGGCCGCTGCTGGACCGCTGGGCGCTGGCCGAGCTGGCCGCGGTCACCGAGGGCGTCACCGCGGCGCTCGAGGACTTCGACACCGCCGGGGCCGGCCGGCTGCTGGCCGGGTTCGTCGACGACCTGTCCAACTGGTACGTGCGCCGCTCCCGGCGGCGGTTCTGGGACGGCGACCCGGCGGCGCTGGCCACGCTGCACGAGGTGCTCGACGGGCTGACCCGCATGATGGCGCCCTTCACCCCGTTCGTGACGGAGGAGGTCTGGGCCCGCGCGGTCGCCCCCGGGCTGACCGCCGCCGGGGTCGGCGAGGTGCCCGACTCGGTGCACCTGGCGTCCTGGCCGGCCGTCGACGACGCGGCCCGCGACCCGCGCCTGGTCGAGCAGGTCGACCTGGTGCGGCGGCTGGTCGAGCTGGGCCGCTCGGCCCGGACCTCGGCGAAGGTGCGCACCCGGCAGCCCCTGGCCCGCGCGCTGGTCGCGGCACCGGGCTGGGCCGGGCTGCCGCGCGACCTCGTGGCCGAGGTGGCCGACGAGCTCAACGTGGCCGAGGTGCTGGACCTCCCCGCGGTCGAGGGCGAGCTGGTCGACGTCCGGGTGAAGGTCGACTTCCGGGCGGTCGGCCGCCGCCTCGGCGGGCAGGTGCAGGCCGTCGCCCGGGCGGTCGCTGCGGCCGACCCGGCCGAGCTGGTGGCCGCCTACCGGGCGGGCACGGCGAGCGTCGAGGTCGACGGCGCGACGGTGCCCCTGGCCGAGGGCGACCTGGTGGTCACCGAGACCCCGCGGGAGGGCTGGACCGTGGCCAGCGGCGCCGGGCTCACGGTGGCGCTGGACCTGGCGCTGACCCCCGAGCTCGAGCGGGCCGGGCTGGTCCGCGAGGCGGTCCGCCTGGTGCAGGAGGCGCGGAAGGCGGCCGGGCTGGCCGTCAGCGACCGCATCGAGCTGTGGTGGGACGCCGACGAGTCGCCGGCGGCCGCCCAGGTCGCCGAGGCCCTGTCCGAGCACGCCGAGCAGGTCGCGGCCGAGGTCCTGGCCGTCCGGGTGCACGCGGGGACGCCGGGCGCCGGCGAGCCGGTCGCGGGCCCCGGGGGCACCCGGTTCTGGCTGGCCCGGGCGGCCGGCTGAGCGCCTGCCCCGCTCGGGTCGCCGGCTGAGCGCGGTCCCGGCCCGAGCCGCCGGGTGAGCGCGGGCCCCGCCGGGGGCGGCGCCGGCCGGCCCCGCCGCGGCCCCGGCGGCGGGGCCCCGGCCGCGCCGAGACAACCCCGCCCAACGCCCCCCGGGGGATGCCCCCAGTGCGGGCGGCGGGCG
>NZ_JBJGYK010000026.1:0-53555 GCF_054049955.1 Geodermatophilus sp. SYSU D00758 | reverse complement strand
CGCCCCCCCCCCCCCCCCCCCCCCCCCCCCCCCCCCCCCCCCCCCCCCCCCCCCCCCCCCCCCCCCCCCCCCCCCCCCCCCCCCCCCCCCCCCCCCCCCCCCCGAGTCATCACCCGATGGACCGCCGACGCTCCTTCCGACGACGAGCCCCTTCTCAGTACCGTTCCGGAACCATGTCGGCGCACTGATCCGCGGGGGTCGCGATGTCACGGGGGACAAGCACGGGAGCACTCGGCCGAGCGGTGGTCGCAGCGGCATGATCCGTCGCACCGGCAAGGGACGGCGGTTGGTGATCACCCTCATCCTGGCCTCGGCCGGCTCGTGGGCGACCGGCTGCGGGGCCGGCGACCCGGGCGGAGACGCGGTGGCTGCGCCACCGACCTCGGTGTCTGCGGCGGCCACCACCTCGTCGGCGACCACCTCGTCGCCGACGAGCACGACGAGCGAGCCGGCGCCGACGACCACGACGAGCACATCGGCACCGTCCCCCAGCGGGCCGCCGGAGCTCACCCCGGGTGACGAGGGGCGGAGGCTGACCCTCAGCGACTTCTTCAACCCGAGCTCCTACTGGACCGAGGACCGCTACAACATCGCCGATCAGAAGAACGTGTCCGGGATCGCGAACACGATCCAGGGATGCGGCAGCGGATCGACTCAGGAGCTCGAGCTCCGGCTGGGCAACAACTTCTCGAGACTGACGTTCTCGTTCGGCCAGGCCAACGACTCGATCGACTCCGACCAGAACGTGAGCGTCGAGGTCGTCGGGAACGGCTCCCAGATGGACATCCAGAGCGTTCCCTTCAACGAGATCCACGACTTCGACATCCCCGTCACCGGTGTGAACGCGCTCAAGATCCGGCTGGTGCTGGACGACAAGGTCGCCGACTGCGGTGGTTCGGTGATCGGCGTCATCATGGATCCCGTCCTCAGTTGACCGACGGGCAGGGAGCAGCCGGCACCGGGAGATGGCGGCTGCTGGACGCGCTGTTGAAGCACCCCGTGGCGGTGGCCGTCGTCACGGTGTTCACGCTCGCGGCAGCCGTCACCACCACCTGGGTCAACGTCCGTGGTCCCGGCGGTGCACCACCCCCGGCCGCACCGACCGCGACCGGGTCGATCGACACCGCGGAACCGACCCCACCAGCGCCGGACGCAGCCGCCCAGCTTCTCGGCGTCGGCACGTGCCTCGACGCGGCCGGGGAGCCGGCACCGTGCGACGCGCCCCACTCGTCCGAGGTCTTCGGCCTGGGCGACTGCGGCACCGATGCGCTCCTGGGCTACCTCGGCGGCACACCGGAGGACGACGTCGTCCGCGACGACCTGCCGATCGCCAGCGTCTCGCGGGACGGCGAGGTGTACTGCACGGTCGTCGCCCCCTCGGACCGCCTCTCGTCGCGGAACGAGGACGTCCTCCTCGGCCGCGCGGGGGACTCGTGGCGTCGCTGCGAGGACGAGCTGGACCGGCAGGTCGGTTGCTCGGAACCTCACGTCACCGAGGTGATCTTCGATCATCCGGGAGGCTCGACGCCCGTCGACTGCCAGGGGCGGGCGGACGAGTACCTCGAGACGCCGCTCCGGCAGGAGGCCGCCGACCTCGAACTCCTCCAGGACGGCCAGCGGTGCCTCATCGCCGTCCGCGGCGACAACGTCCTCACCGCCTCGCTGCGGCGCCTCCGCTCCGGCAGCCTGCCCATCGAGGCCGCGCCGTCCTGAGGGAGCGCCTGCGCTGCCGTCACCGGCCTGCACACCGACGACGCCGTCCGTCGGGGGCGGTCGCTGCAGAAGAGGGCTGCGAGCTGCCGCCGGCCCGACGAACCCCGACGCCGCGCGATGCGGCCACGCCCCCTTCCCGGTCGTGTTCGCGGCGCCCGCCCCGTCCGGCGTGGCGGGGTCGACACGCCGCGGTCGCGGCAGCCGGTGCGCGCGGGTCCACGACCCACCCCCCACCTCGGCGGTAGCTTTCCGAGACCTTCTGGTTCCACGATCGATGGAGGTCCGCGATGTCACCCGAGCCCGGCACCGGCCCGACCCACCCGGGGTGGACACCCCCGGTTCCCGCGCAGGGCCCGGCCGGCGGGCTCGCCCCCTACGGCTACCTCCCCCAGCCGGCGCCGCCGCCGACCACCGTCGTCCCCGTCAAGACCCCGGGCATCGCCGTGCTGCTCTCGGTGCTGTGGATGGGTGCCGGCCACCTCTACGCCGGCAAGACCGGCGCCGGAGTGGCATTCATGATCACCGGCCTCTTCCTGTGGCTGCTGTGGTTGGTCCCGCTGATCGGCTGGGTGCTGGCGCCGCTGCTGTGGCTGCCGATCTTCATCGTCGCGGCCTACACCGCCGCCGCAGCCGCCCGCGAGCACAACGCCCACTGGGGCATCACCCGGCTGTAGAACCGCCGCGCCGGCCCGTCGAGGGGGTCAGCCGGACGGCGTCCGGTCGGGCTCTCGCGCCAGGAGCACCTGTCGGCGCAGATCGACGGCCAGGAGAGTCACCAGCACGAGGGCGATCGCGGCGGCGGTCGCGGCCACGGGCCTGCTCAGCGACCCACCGACCCCGCTCCGGAAGAGCACTGCCCGGACGTCCAGCACGACGACGGCCAGCAGCACCGCGTACAGCGGCACGGTGATCTACGGCGGTCGGGAGCCGCGGGGGCGCGCCATGCGGCTCATGCGGAACTCGTCGACGTGCGCGGCCAGGTCGTCCTCCCGCAGGTACGTCCACAGGTCCGCCGCCCGCGCCTGGTCGAGGTGCTGCACCACCTCGGCCCCCGCCGTGCCCGAGCCGCGCATCGGCACGGGGGGGGGGGGGGGGGGGGACGTCGGCCGCTCCACGCCGCGGAATTCGTGACCGAACCGACCAGCTCCTCCAGGTCGGCGCGGTCGCCGAAGGCACCGCGCTCCCGGACGCGGTCGACGAGCGCCTGCACCACTCGCTGCTGCCGGGCCGCAGCCCCGACCCGCGCGTCCGCGTCCCGGAGGTAGGCGACCGTCTCGGCGCCGTCCATCCGCTGCCGGCCGGGGGCGAAGTCGCACCCCCGGTTGCCGTACGGCTCCGGCACGTCGACCGTGACACCGCCCAGCGCATCCACCAGCAACGCCAGACCGCCGTGGTCGAGCTCGGCGTAGTGATCGATGCGCACGTCGGTCAGCGTCTCCACGGCCTCGACGGCGCTCGAGGGGCCGGACCCGCGGTAGGCCTCCTCGAGAGTGCCGCTCGACCCGGGCACCGGAGTCTCCAGCGGCAGCGTCACTGCCTGCAGGTCCTGCCGGTCGCCGGTCAGGCGGACCAGCAGGGCGGCCTCCGCCCGCGTCGAGCCGGTCGCCTGGTCGCTCGGGTCCACGCCCACGACGAGGAAGGTCAGCGCATCGGCGGCCGACGCCTCCGGTCGCCGGCCCTCCACCGGGAAGACCTCCTCCACCCGGCTGACGTCGTTCGCCACGTCCTGCACGGCGAGCGTCCCCAGCCCGACGACGAGGCCGGCGGCCACCACGAGGCCGCCGAGCACCGCGAGCAGCACCGTGCGCAGCCGGGAGCGCTCCGCGGCGGCCCTGGCCCGCCGGCGCTCGGCCCGGGAGACGGTCGCGTCCGGGGGCCGCAGCGTGGGGGGAGGCTGCTCCTCGGGGGCGCGATGGCCCGGCTCCTCCCCTGATGTCACGCGATCCTGCCGGACGGTGGTGCCACCCTCCGTAACGCAGTTCTCGCTCAGGCCTCGGGTCCGGCCCCCTCCGCCCGGATGACCACCACGGTCACGTTGTCCCTGGCACCCTCGGCGTCCGCCTCGGTCACCAGTGCCTCGGCGAGCTCCTGGGGCTCAGCGCCGGAGGCGAGCACCTGGGCGATCCGCGCGGGACCCACCTCGTTGGTCAGCCCGTCGGAGCACGCCAGGAAAACGTCACCCGCAACAACGGGGAGCAGCAGGACGTCCGCCTGGTTGGACGGCCCCACTCCCAGTGCCCGGGTGATGATGTGCCGCTGCGGGTGGCTGGCCGCGCCGGCGTCGGAGAGGTGGCCGGCGTCGATGAGCTCCTGCACGACGGAGTGGTCGGTGGAGAGCTGCTCCAGCGCATCGCCCGACAGCCGGTAGATGCGCGAGTCGCCCACGTGGAAGACGGCCCACTGCGGCCCCGCCCCCTCGTCGACGAGCGCCACCCCCGCCACCGTGGAGCCCCCGCCGCCGGGGACGTCCCCGCTGGCGGCGCGGATCTCACCGTCGGCCCGCTGCAGCGCCAGGCGCACCCGCTCGACGGTCGTCGTGGGCTTGCCCGCGAGAGCGCCCAGCGCCTCCACGACGGCCTCGGCCGCCGCGGCCCCGCCGGCGTGCCCGCCCATCCCGTCGGCCACGGCGAACACCGGCGGCGACGCCACGGCCCGGTCCTGGTTCTCCTCCCGGGCACCCAGCGCGGTCGCCGCCCCCCAGGTCAGCTCGACCTGCATCCACACTCCAGTCCACGCACGTCGACGACGGTCCGCCCGCGGGGAAGGCAGGCGGGCCGAGCGTAGGTGCTCGGGCGGGGCTCGGCAGGTCCGCCCCGCACGGTGCGCGTCGCCTGCCGTTCACCTGCCCGCCACCAGCAGCGCTGGCGTGCACGCATGCGGCGGGTCACGTGGCGGGTCCGCGACGACCTCCTCGCCCGGGTACGGGCGAGCGCCGGCCGTCACGGGTGGAGCGTCGACGAGAAACTGACCTGCGTCCTCGACGCGGCGACCGACCCGGTCCTGGCCGGCGAGCCGACCGCGCAGATCCGCGAGCGGCTGTCCCTGGCCGGCCTGCTCGCTCCTCCAGGCCCCGTCGCCGTCCGGCCCGAACCGAACGAGGTAGCCGCCGCGCGCTGGGGAGCAGGTTCGGGCACGCCGCTGGCCGACGCGGTCTCCGCCGATCGCGGGCGACCGTCTTTGCCGACTCCTCCGCCCTGGCGAAGCTCTACGCCAAAGAGTCGGGTCACGAGACCGTCCACGCGGTCGCGGTGCTGGTCGTGTCCCAGCCGGCCCAGGTGGGGGTGCGCGGCGCACTCTCTGGCGAGCTGTTGGCCGGCGTGCTGGTTGCCGTGGCCGCGGCCATTCCTGCCGGACCTCCGCCGCCCTCGACGACCGGCTCCGTCTCGCCGCGGCCGCGGACGGGTTCCGGCTCCTCCCCTGAGGATCTGCTCCGACCGGACGGCACGTGCTCACAATGGATTGCGATGCGCCCCGCCCGCCTCCCCGCCCCCCTGCTCGCCCTCGCCCTCACCGCCTGCGCCGTCGGCACCGGCGGCACCGCCGCCCCGGCCGGGACGGCGACGAGCACCCCGGCGCCGCGGACGACGACGAGCCCGGCCCCCACGCCCGAGCCCGACCCGCTCGCGCAGGCGGTCGACGCGGCCCTGGCCGGCCTCGACCGCCGCGCCCAGGTCGCCCAGCTGTTCGTGGTCAGCGTCGAGCTCACCGACCTCTCCCCCGCCGGGGCGCTCGTCCGGGAGCAGGACGTCGGCGGCATCTTCCTCCGCGGCCGCAGCACCGCCTCCACCGCCGAGCTCGCCGCCCTCACCGGGAGCTGGGTCGAGGCCGCCGACGGCCCGGCCCCGTGGATCGCCGCCGACCAGGAGGGCGGCGCCGTCCAGGCCCTCTCCGGGGAGGGCTTCTCCGCGCTGCCGCCCGCTGTCGAGCAGGCCGCGCTCCCGCCCGAGCAGCTGGCCGGGCTCGCCGGTGACCTCGGGGCCTCGCTCGCCGCCGCGGGCGTCACCCTCGACCTCGCCCCCGTGGTCGACGTCGTCCCGCCCGGCACCGAGCGGGGCAACCCGCCGATCGGCTTCTACGGCCGCCAGTACGGCGGGAGCCCCGAGGAGGTCGTCCGCGCCGCCGGTGCGGTCGCCTGGGGCCTCGCCGAGCACGGCGTCGTCCCCACCCTCAAGCACTTCCCCGGCCTCGGCCGGCTCAACCGCAACCCCGACGTCGACCCGGTCGTCGTCGACGACGAGACCACCGTCGACGGCGAGCAGGTGCGGGCCTTCGCCGCACTCGTCGACTCCCCCGCCGACCCCTTCGTGATGATGTCCTCGGCCACCTACTCCCAGCTCGACGCCGGGCAGGCGGCGCTGTTCTCCCCGGCGATCGTCACCGGCCTGCTGCGCGAGCGGCTCGGCTTCGACGGCGTGGTCATCACCGACGACGTCGGCAACGCCGCGGCCCTGCAGGACGTCCCCGTCGGCGAGCGCGCCACCCGCTTCCTCGCCGCCGGCGGCACCCTGGTGCTCACCCTGCAGCCCCGTGACGTGCCGGCGATGGTCGAAGCCGTCCTCGCCCGTGACGCGACCGACCCGGCCTTCGCCGCACGGGTGGACGACGCCGTCCGCACCGCGCTGCTCGCCAAGGCCCGCGCCGGGCTCCTCCCACCCGTCTGAGAACGGGGCGGGACCTGCAGGACCACCGGGAGAGAACCGCCCGAGCCGGGCGCCCGCAGTGGTTACCGTGCACCATGCCCGCGGGTGCCGCCACGACCGGCTGGACCGAGAACTCCGCCCGCGGCGCGTCCGGAACCCGCCCGTGGGCGGAGCTGTGGGGATGCCGCGGCCTGATCGGCTACCTGGCGCTGCGCGACCTCAAGCTCCGCTACCGGCAGACCGCGCTGGGCGTGATCTGGGTGCTGGCGCAGCCGATCGCGGGCGTCGCGGCCTTCACCCTGGTGTTCGACCGCCTGGCGGACGTCGGCAGCCAGGGGGTGCCCTACCCGCTCTTCGCCCTCGTCGGGTTGGTCACCTGGACCTACTTCGCCACCGCGGTCACCCGGGCCGGCGACGTCCTCGTCGGCACCCCCGCGCTCGTGACCAAGGTCTACTTCCCGCGCCTGGCCGCGCCCGTGGCCGGCCTGGCCTCCCCCGCGCTGGACCTCGCCGTCTCGCTCGTCCCGGTGGCCGCCCTGCTCGCGTACTACGGCGTGTGGCCCGGGGCGAACCTGCTCGCGGCGCCCCTGTGGCTGGCCCTCCTGCTGGCCACCACGCTCGGCTTCGCCCTCTGGACCTCCGCGCTCAACGTCCGGTACCGCGACGTCCAGTACGCGCTCGGGCCGGTCCTGCAGCTGTGGCTGTTCGTCAGCCCCGTGGCCTATCCCGCCGCGCTCCTCTCCGGCTGGCAGCACCTGGCGTACTCGCTCAACCCGGTGGTCGGCGTCATCGAACTCGGGCGCTGGTGCCTGCTCGGCACCCCCTGGCCCGGCTGGTCGCTGGCCGTCTCGGCGGCCTCCGGCACGGCGGTCCTCGCCGGCGGCCTCGGCTACTTCCGCCGCGCGGAGCGGTCCTTCGCCGACGTGATCTGATGGCCGACCGGGTCCAGTTCGACGCCGTGAGCAAGCGGTACACCCTCGGGGCCCGCTCCACCGCGCGAGAGGCGCTGGTGAGCGGCGTACGCCGCCTCGCGGGCCGCCCCGGCACGGTGCGCGAGCTGTGGTCGCTGCGGGACGTGACGTTCACCGTGGCGGACGGGGACGCCCTCGGCATCCTCGGCCGCAACGGCGCCGGCAAGAGCACCATCCTCAAGATCATGACCCGGATCACGTCGCCGACCGCCGGGGTGGCGCGCACGCGCGGGCGGGTCGCCGCGCTGCTCGAGGTCGGCACGGGGTTCCACCCCGAGCTGACCGGCCGGGAGAACGTCTACCTCAACGGCGCGATCCTCGGCATGTCCCGGCGGGACACCACCCGGGCCTTCGACGCGATCGTCGAGTTCGCCGGCGTCGAGCGCTTCCTCGACACCCCGGTGAAGCGCTATTCGAGCGGGATGGGGCTGCGACTCGCCTTCTCCGTGGCCGCGCACCTGGAGCCCGACCTCCTCGTGGTCGACGAGGTCCTCGCGGTGGGGGACGCCGACTTCCAGCGCCGGTGCCTGGGCCGCATGGCCGAGGCCGAGCAGGAGGGGCGGACGCTCGTCTTCGTCAGCCACGACCTGGACAGCCTCGCCCGGCTGTGCTCCCGCGCCCTGTGGCTGGAGGCCGGGCGCGTCCGCGCGACCGGGGACCCGGTGGACCTGGTGCGCGACTACCTCGCCTCCGGGCTCGCCCCCTCGGCGGCCGGTGGCGCCGTGCTGAGCGCCGGGCCCGTCACGGTGCACGGGGTGCGGGTGCGCCCGGCGCGGCGGGCGGCGGCCGGCGCCCTGCTGCGGGACGACGCCCTGCGGGTGGAGGTGGATTTCGAGCTGGCCGACCAGGTGCCCGACCTCGACCTGGCCATCTACCTCACCAACCACCGCGGGGTCCGCGTGCTCGACGAGGCGCTCAGCGACCAGGCGCCCCGCCGGCTGCCCTCGGGGCGCTGGTGCGCCGCGATGGACGTCCCCCCGGTGCTCAACGTGGGCGACTACTCCGTCGGCCTGTGGTTCGGCACCAGCGGCGCCGAGTTCCTCCACGAGCCCGCAGCCACCGCCTTCACCCTGCACGGCAGCGACCGGCTGCGGCCGGAGCGGACCGTCGTCCTCGACCTCCCCATCAGCGTGTCCCCCCGGTGACCGGCGCCCACCGGCTCCGCTGCGCCCGTGCCGCGACCACGACGGGGAACGCCGGGTCGGCCACGTCGAGCTTGGCCCGGTCGACCTCCTCGAGGGCCAGCCCCTGCAGGAAGGTGGTCGCCGCGTAGACGTTGCCGAAGCCCTCGACGGACACCAGTTCCGGCGCGAACCGCTCGGTCAGCAGCCGGGTGAGCGCCTGAGGGGTGAGGCTCCAGTACCAGTGCGCGCCCCACTCGTCGCGGTCCACCGGGCTGATGCCGGGGACGGTCACCAGGAGCACCCCTCCCGGCCGGAGCGCCGCGGCCAGCTGCCGGGCCGCGGCCCGCAGGTCGTACACCAGGTGCATCGTCTGGGTCAGCACGATGCAGTCGAAGGCGCCCGGTGGCAGGACACCGGGGTCGCCCAGGTCGCCGACGATCGTCGCCGCAGGGTTCCCGGCGTGGACGTGCAGGACGTCCTGGACCGCCACGCGGTCCCCGCCGAACCGCTCCGAGTAGGCCGCGTCCCCCACCTCCAGGACCCGGCCGGCGACATCCCGCCCGTGCCGCTCCAGGAACTTCTCGATGTAGTGGCGGTCCACCGGTGTCCCCCGGTCGTAGCCGAACTCGCGGCTGACCGGCCGCACCCGGTCCAGGTCCCCGAGACGGACCCGTCCCACCCCCCGCGGTCGGCCGGTGAGCAGCTGCGCGGCACGCGCGGGCGCCCGGCCGGCGGCCCGCTGCGCGCCGGTCCGGGCTGCCAGGCCGAGCGTCGTGACCGGCGCGACCCGTGCCGCGGCTATCCCCTTCCGCAGCTGCGACCCCCCGCGCGTCCCCTCGGCCCCCGCGGCGATGCGGGCGTAGACCTCCCGCCACGTGCGCCGCCCCTCGCGCCAGGCCCGGCGTCGTTCCCCGCCGTCGGCCGCACCGGGCCGGTACCGGCCGTGGACCCGCAGCGCGGCCCGGAGCACCTCCCGCACGTCGTCGGTCGCATTGCCCCCGTGCCGCCGGTAGAGAGCGGTCTCGACGGGGTGCGACGCCATCGGGCGCCGCTGCAGCAGGCGCAGGTAGAGGTCGTAGTCCTCGCACCGCCGGAGGTCCTCGTCGAAGCCACCGACCTCCTCGAGCAGGTCCCGCCGGTAGAGGACGGCCCCGTGCATGGCGATGACGTTGATGCGCAGCATCGCGGCACGCGGGTCCCCCACCGCGGGGGCGTACAGCCGGGGACCGGTCGGGCGGCCCGAACCGTCCGTCACCCGGTGCGCGCCGTAGACGAACCCCGCCTCCGGGTGCTGCTCGAAGCAGCGGAGCCCGGCCTCGATCGCGAACGGGGTGAGCAGGTCGTCGGCGTCCAGGAAGAGGACGTACGGCTCGTGGGTCTCGCGCAGCCCGGTGTTCCGCGCCGCAGCGGGCCCGCCGTTCGGCCTGCGGACGAGCCGCACGCCCGGGCGGCCGGCGACGACGCTGCCCGGGTCGTCCGAGGACCCGTCGTCGACGACGACGACCTCCGCGGCGGGCACCGTCTGGCGTGCGACGCTCGCCAGCGCCTCCCCGAGGAACCGCGCCTGGTCGTAGGTGGTGACCACCACGGACACCCGCGGGGCCGGCGTCATGCCTCGACCCGGGTGAGGCGCAGGCCGCGCGACCGTATTCGCGCCACGATCTCCGGGAGCGCCTCGATCGTCGGCGAGCGGTCCCGCGCCTGCGGGCTCTCCGGCTGCTCCACCCAGTCGTGCAGGAGGACGACGTCCCCGCTCCGCGCGGCTCCGGCGACCGAGGCCACGTGCTGCCGGGTCACGTCACCGCGCCAGTCCTGGGGGTCCACCGACCACAGCCACGGGACGGTGGCTCCCCACCGCAGGGTCAGGGCACTGCGGACCGGCAGCCGCCCGTGCGGGGGCCGGAAGAGCCGGACGTCGCACCTCGCCGCCTCGCTCACCGCGGCCCTCCCGGCGGCGTAGTCGGCGCGCAGGTGCGCGGCGGGCAGTTGCTCCGGGTGCGGGTGGGTCTCGCTGTGGGAGCCGACGGCGTGCCCCTCGGCGACGGCCCGCGCGACGAGCCCGGGGTGGGCCCGGGCGTTGCGGCCGACGCAGAAGAAGGTCGCCGGGACGTCCAGTTCCAAGAGCGTGTCCAGAACACGTCCGGTCGTCGCCGGATGAGGTCCGTCGTCGAACGTCAGCGCCACGCAGCCCGGCGCGACGCGGCGGTGCGCGCCCGCCAGGACACCTCCGACCAGCCATCGCGTGCGGGCGGCCCGCAGGGACACCCGGCTCGCCGGTGACCGCGTGTCCGGCATGCCGTCCTCCAGGCAGGGGAGCTCGGGAACCGCTCGACCACCGCAGGCGGCCGAGCGGAACCTTGGACCGGCATCCGCACGGGGGCAAGACCCCGCCGTCCGCCCGGTGGCGGCCGCGGCCGACGCCGCAGCGCACGGCGCTCGGCGGGTCCGCTCTCTAGGCTGACGCGGTGGTGAGGAGGAAGTCCTGGTGAGGACGGCGTGCAGCGGGCGCACCGGATGCTGATCGCGACCTGGTTCCACGGGGACGAGGCCGGCAACGCCGGCACGTACCCGCAGACGTTCGGGGACAGCACCGACGTCATGCACTGGCGGACCTACTTCCGCTGCATCGACCTGCTGCTGGCCTCGGCGAGCCGCTGGGCACCCGGGGTCCGGCTCCTGGTCGTCCTGAACCCGGCGGGCGCGCGGGCCCTGTCCCGGTCCCGTCGGGAGCTGTGGCGCGGGGCGGGCGCGGCGGTGGTGGAGGCCGACAACACGCACCAGACCCCCGCCTCCTTCCCGGCGGCCTGGAAGAACCAGTTCTTCGTCCTGGACTGCCTCCGGGCCGTGGCGGATCGCCTGGAGGCGGACGACGAGGTGGGGCTGCTGCTCGACAGTGACTGCCTCGTCACCGGTCCGCTGGACGCGGTGGACGACACCGTCCGGGAGCACGGGCGTGGGGCCCTCGAGATCTGCTACTCCCGGTCGGTGCGCGTGAACGGCCTCAGCCGCGTCGAGATGGACGAGATCGCCACCGCGTACTGGGGCCGGGAGATCAGCGGCCTGCCCTACCTCGGCGGGGAGTTCGTCGGCGCGACGGCCGCCCGGATGCGCGAGGACCTCGAGAGCTACGAGGCCCTCTGGGCCTGGAATCTTGCCCGCGAGCGGCGGGGGGAGCCGTTCCTCAGGGAGGAGGCGCAGCTGATGAGCGTCGCCTCCGCCGGTGTCGACGTCTTCCGGCTCCCCTCCGAGCACGTGTCCCGGATGTGGACCCAGCCGTGGGGGTTCCGGAACACCAGCGACGAGGACCTGCCCCTCATCGCGCACCTGCCGGCCGAGAAGCGCACCGGGCTGCCGCGCCTGCGGTCCGCCGCCCTCGATCCGGACAGCTGGTTCTGGGCCCACGGCGAGGAGGAGTGGCGGGCACACGCCGGTGCGCTCGTCGGCGTCCCCCGCTACCGGCCGGGCAAGCTGGTCAGGGACCTCTGGACGCTGTCCCCCCGGGCCGTTCCCAGCCTGCGCCGCCGATGGGCGTCGCGCGGGCAGATCCACGGGTGACCCTGGCGTCACCCGTCTGCATCGGCGTACCGGGACAACCAGGCGGGTCGGGGCACGCCGCGCCCGTCGTTCGGGACCTCCCCGCGCCGGCGTCGCAGGGCCCCGCGTGCCTTCCGCGCCGTCCCCCGGACACCCATCCCCACCAGGCCCCTGCCCAGGAAGTTGGCCGCCTCCCGCCGGTCGCCGCTGCGGTACGCCATCCGGGCGAGCGCCACGTACCACGCCGCGGGATCCACGCGGAACGGGCGGCCGCCGTCCCCGGCCGGGTACTTCTCGCGCATGTAGTGCAGCTCGCGGAGGATGCCGCGCGGGTCGTGGAACATGCTGTCCTGGTGGACGTAGTAGCCGACGAGGTATTCGTCGACCGCCGCCAGGGGTGACTCGAGGCTCAGCCGGAGGTAGAAGTCCCAGTCGGCGAGGATCGAGATCCGCTCGTCGAAGCCGCCGACCCGGCGCGCGAGGGCCGTGTCGACCAGCACGCCCGATCCGCCCCCGGGGATCGGCTGCCGCTCGAGCAGCAGGTGGGAGACGTCCCCCGACGCCGGTGCCTCGTCGGTGGCCCGGATGCACAGCTTCGCGTCGAGGTGCACCGCGCTCCCGCAGGACCACCCGGCCCCCGGGGACCTGCCCAGCGCGTCCAGCTGGGCCCGCAGCTTGCCGGGGGCCCAGAGGTCGTCGTCGTCCACGAAGGCGACCCACGGGGTGTCCGCCCGCGCCAGGCCGGTGTTGCGGGCGGCGGAGACCCCGCGGGCGGGCGTGTGCTCGACGACCTCCACCGACCCCAGGGAGCGGGTGCGCACTGCGTCCGCCGTGCCGTCGGTGCCGCCGTCGACGACCACCACGACGTGCAGGTCCACG
This sequence comes from Geodermatophilus sp. SYSU D00758, assembly GCF_054049955.1. Taxonomy (NCBI): domain Bacteria; kingdom Bacillati; phylum Actinomycetota; class Actinomycetes; order Geodermatophilales; family Geodermatophilaceae; genus Geodermatophilus; species Geodermatophilus sp. SYSU D00758. Next base: position 40,694 of record NZ_JBJGYK010000026.1, on the reverse strand, counting down.
TCCTGCTGGTGGACGACCGAGTCGAGTGTGCGAAGGACGAGGCGGCGCCGGTTGTGCGTGGGGATCACGACGGTGACCTGCGCGGGACCGTTCACGGCGTGCACCTGCTCTGCCTCGTCGCGAGGGCGCCGGGGACCTCGGCGGGTCGGCGCAGCCACCGGACCGTCTCGGTGAGGCCGTCGCCGAGGGAGACCCGGGGCTCCCAGCCCAGCACCGTCCGCGCGAGAGCGGTGTCCGGCCGGCGGGCGCCGGGATCACCCGGCGGGCGAGGGACGAACTCGATCGGCGACGCCGACCCGGTGACGTCGAGGACGGTCCGGGCCAGCGCCAGGACCGGCACCGCCTGCGGATGGCCGAGGTTCACCGGCCCCGGGTGCCGGGAGCGCACCAGCCGCAGTAGCCCGTCGACCAGGTCGTCGACGTAGCAGAACGACCGGGTCTGCGAGCCGTCGCCGGCGACGGTCAGCGGCTCGCCCGCGAGCGCCTGCCGGAGGAAGGTCGGGACGGCCCGGCCGTCGTCCCCCCGCATGCGTGGCCCGAAGGTGCTGAAGATCCTGGCGATGGTCGTGTCGACCCCGTGGTGGGTGCGGTACGCGGTCGTGAGCGCCTCGGCGAACCGCTTGGCCTCGTCGTGCACGCCCCGGGGGGCCACCGGGTCCACGTGTCCCCAGTAGGTCTCCGGCTGGGGCTGCACCTGCGGATCCCCGTACACCTCGCCCGACGACGCGAGCAGCAACCGTGCACCCTTCTCCTTGGCCAGGCCGAGCGCGTGCAGGGTGCCGGTGCTGCCCGCGGTGAGGGTCTCGACCGGGAACCGGAGGTGGTCGGCGGGCGACGCCGGGCAGGCGAGGTGCAGCACCGCGTCGACCGGGCCAGGGACGTGGACATAGTCGGTGATGTCGCACTTGACGAGGCGGAACCGCTCGTGCCCGAGGACGCCGTCGAGGTTGTCCGGCCTGCCGGTCAGCAGGCTGTCCAGCGCGACGACCTCGCAGCCCTGGCCGACCAGCCGCTCGCAGAGGTGGGAGCCCAGGAACCCGGCCCCTCCGGTGACGACGACCCGCTCCACGCGCGGCGGTCCGGCGCGGCTCACCGGCGGGAGGTGTCGTCCGGGCTGCCGGGAGCGGACCGCCGTTCGGCGTGCATGCGGTTCCTCCCGGGCCGTGGTGCCGCACGAGCCGTGGGTGCGCGCACCGGATGTGGGCGCTGAAGATGGCATGCCGCCGGGCCCGGTTCAAGACGCTTGCATGCGCCGACCGCACGTCAGGCCGCGCGCACCCCGCCGGACGCCAGCTGCGCCCGGTACCAGGCGTAGGTCTGCTCCAGGCCCTCCCGCAGACCGATCTCCGCCCGCCAACCGAGGCCGTGCAGCCTGCTGACGTCGAGCAGCTTGCGCGGGGTCCCGTCCGGCTTGCTGGTGTCGAACTCCAGGTCGCCCCGGTAGCCGACGACGTCCGCCACCACCTCGGCGAGCTCGCGGATCGAGAGGTCCTCGCCGACGCCGACGTTGATCGGCTCCGGCCGGTCGTAGTGCTCCAGCAAGAACAGGCAGGCCCGGGCGAGGTCGTCGACGTGCAGGAACTCCCGCCGGGGCGTGCCGGTCCCCCACACCGTGACCGTGCTGGCGCCCTGCTCCCGGGCCTCGTGGAACCGGCGGATCAACCCGGGCAGCACATGGCTGTTCGTCGGGTGGAAGTTGTCGCCCGGCCCGTAGAGATTGGTCGGCATCGCCGACACGTAGTGCACGCCGTACTGGCGGCGCAGCGCCTGCACGTGCAGCACCCCGGCGATCTTGGCGATCGCGTAGGCGTCGTTCGTCGGCTCCAACGGGCCGGTGAGCAGGCTGTCCTCCCGGATCGGCTGCGGAGCGTGCTTGGGGTAGATGCAACTGGACCCCAGGAACAGCAGCCGAGTGGTGCCGTGGCGGGCCGCGGCGTCGAGCACGTTGACCTGCATCCGCAGGTTGTCCGAGAGGAAGTCCGCCGGGGAGGAGTCGTTGGCCACGATCCCGCCCACCCGGGCCGCGGCCATGACCACCGTTGCCGGCCGCTGGCTCGCGAAGAACTCCTCCACGGCGACCGGGTCCCGCAGGTCCAGCTCCGCCGAGGTCCGGGTCACCAGGGAGGTGAAACCGACGGCCCGGAGGTGCCGCAGCACCGCGCCGCCCACCAGCCCGCGGTGCCCGGCGACGAACGCGGGAGCGTCCCGGTCGAGGAACGGAACCGGCATCGGGAACCCCTCTCTTGCCGCCCGGTGCGCCTACGCTAGCCGCCACTCTGCTCCGGGAGGGCCCGGATGACTGCGCAGGATGGGGACCGGCTGTGGCGCGATCGGCCTTGATCACCGGCATCACCGGCCAGGACGGCTCGTACCTGGCCGAACTGCTCCTGGGCAAGGGGTACGAGGTCCACGGGCTGATCCGCCGGTCCTCGACCTTCAACACCGAGCGCCTCGACGGCGTCTACCAGGACCCCCAGGCGGCCGACCGCCGGCTGTTCCTGCACTACGGGGACCTCAACGACGGCGTCACGCTGATCAACCTGCTCCGCGACGTCAACCCCGACGAGGTCTACAACCTCGGCGCGCAGTCCCACGTGCGGGTGTCCTTCGACCAGCCGGTCTTCACTGGTGACGTCACGGGCGTGGCGGCGATGCGCCTGCTGGAGGCGGTGCGCGCCGCGCGCGTCCGCACCAAGATCTACCAGGCCTCCTCCTCCGAGATGTTCGGTGGCACCCCGCCGCCGCAGGACGAGGACACACCGTTCTACCCACGCAGCCCCTACGGGGTGGCCAAGCTGTACGCCTACTGGGCCACCCGCAACTACCGCGAGGCATACGACGTCTTCGCCGTGAACGGCATCCTGTTCAACCACGAGTCGCCGCGCCGCGGCGCCACGTTCGTCACCCGCAAGATCACCCGGGCCGTCGCCCGCATCCGGGCCGGCCTGCAGGACACGCTCTACCTGGGCAACCTCGACGCCGTCCGTGACTGGGGCTACGCCCCCGAGTACGTCGAGGGCATGTGGCGGATGCTCCAGCACCCCGAGCCCCAGGACTTCGTGCTGGCCACGAACACCGCCTACACGGTGCGGGACTTCGTGCAGATGGCCTTCGCCCATGTCGACCTCGACTGGGAGCGGTACGTGGCCCACGACCCCCGCTACGAGCGTCCGACCGAGGTCGACGCACTCATCGGGGACTACTCGAAGGCCAAGCGGGAGCTCGGCTGGGAACCCACGGTCCGGACCCCGGAACTGGTAAGGATCATGGTCGACGCCGACATCCGGCTCCTCGACGACGAACGCGCGGGCCGTCTCGTGCGGATCGACAGCTGACCGTCGGCGGCCCTCAGGCGGCCGCCGCCCGGTAGATCTGCACCAGCCGGTCGGCGATCCGTGGCATGGCGAACCGCTGCGCCGCCAGGGCGGTGGCCGCGGCTGCGGCCCGGGCCCAGGCCGCGCGGTCGTCGAGCAGGTCCAGGACGCCCGCCGCCAGTTCCTCGGCCGATCCGTCGGTGACCCGTGCCGCGCCTGCCGCACCGGCGACCTCGGACAGCCCGGTCCGGTCGGTGATGACGGAGGGCACCCCGGCGCTGAACGCCTCGAGCAGCGCCATGGGGAAGGGCTCGGCGTAGCTGGGCAGCACGAAGACCGCCGCGTCCGCCAGGTGGGCCCGGGCCCGCTCCACCGTGGTCGCGCCCCGGTAGGCGCACCGGTCGGACAGGCCGCGCCGCTCGATCGCGGCGAGCGTGGCCGGCAGGGCGCCTCCGTCCGGCCCCCACAGCTCGAAGCGGGCGTCGGGACGACGGCGCGCCACGATGGCGGCGGCGGCGACGAACGCCTCCGGCCGCTTGCGCTCGGCCAGCCGCGAGCTGTACAGGACCAACGGTGCCCCCTCCGGCGGCTGCGCCTGCCGCTCGGCCGCGGGAACCCCGTTGTCGACGCGGTGCAGCCGGGTGCCGTCGACGCCCTGGACCCGCAGGTCCTTCTCCTCGTGCCCGGTCAGCACGAGGAAGGCGGCGGCGTCCCGGAAGACCCGCCGGGTGAGCAGGACGTCGACACCCGACTGCGCGCGGGACGGATCGGGCCGGATCTGGCCGTGGGTCTGCAGGACGACGGGCACCCCGCGTCGCTGGGCCAGCCTCGCCGCGGGCAGGGTGACCAGGTCCCGGGTGACGTGCACGTGGACCACGTCGAAGTCCCCTGCGTGGCGGCCCACCCAGCCGAGCAGACCGGGCGCGACCAGCCCGGCGAAGGACTGCCTCAGCGGCTTCCGGGCGCGGAAGAGCCGGAGCTCGGCCGGGTGACCGGGTCGCGCGGCACCGTCCCAGCCGGCGGCCACGGTGACGGGGTGGCCGGCGTCCTGCAGCGCCGCCGCCTGGTCGAGGGCGACCGACACCGGCCCGCCGTAGCTCCCGTCCGAGCTCACGTAGGGGGCGACGGCGAGGATGCGCACGCGCTCAGCCCCGGACGGGGTCGCCGCTGTCGGCTCCCGCGCAGGGGAACCGCGGCCCGAGCACGGCCCCGCCCCGCGACCCGAACACCATGCCGGCGGGGACGTCCCCGCTCACCACCGTGTTCGGTGTGACCAGCGCCGAGGCGCCGATCCGGCTGCCGCCCAGGACGACGCAGCGAGCGGTGACCCAGGCGCCGTCCTCGATGACGACCGGGCGGGTGATCAGCGCCATGTCCCGGCGGTGGGCGTGCGAGCCGGTGGTGACGAACGTCCCCTGGGACACCACCACGTCGGAGCCGATGGTCAGCCGGTCCTGGTTGTGCAGCCAGACGTCCTCCCCGATCCAGCTGCGGTCCCCGACGGTGAGCTTCCACGGGAAGCGCACCCGGAGCCGGGGGCGCAGCAGCACCCCGGCACCGATCCGGGCGCCGAAGGCGACGAGGACGGCCCGTCGCACCCGGGAACTGATCTGCCAAGGGTTGGTGACCAAAAGGAGCTCCGCGACGCTCCACAGCAGCACCTTCCACAGCGGTGCGTCCCAGGACTCCCGCGCTCCCGGGGCTCGTGAGAGGTCGATGACCGGGGTGCCGGGCACGAGGCGAGGATAGGGAACGGAGACGGCTTACGGACAGCCCTCGGAGCCGGGTGTGGGAAGGGGCTCCCGCCGGCCGTCCGGGCCGCTACCGTGCTGGACCCCCAGCCCCCCGGTGACCGGACGAGGAGGTGAGGTCCAGTGGCCCGGAGTGTCCGTGGCGATGCGCTCCCCGGCGTGCTGGTCGTGGGGCTGCACTACGCGCCCGAGCACTCGGGCAACGCGCCCTACACAACCGGGTTGGCGCGCCACCTGGCGGGCACCGGCCTGGCCGTCACGGCGCTGACCGGCTACCCGCACTACCCGGAGTGGCGGCTGCACGCCGGCTACGAACGGCGCCGGGCCCCGGAGACCGACCACGGCGTCCGGATCCGGCGGTTGCGGCACCCCGTCCCGGAGCGCCCCACCGGGTCCGCGCGGATCGTGATGGAGTCCGTCTTCGCCCTCGGCGTGACCGGTCAACTGCTGCGCCGTCGCGCCGACGTCGTCGTCGCGGTCAGCCCCGTCCTGCTGTCGCTCGTACCGACGGTGCTCCTCCGCGGGGTCCGCCGCTACCGGGTCGGCGTGGTGGTCCAGGACCTCTACGGTGCGGCCCTGGCCGAGACGGGGCTCGGCGGTGGTCGGCTCACGAAGGCCACGGCCTGGCTGGAGACCGCGCTGCTGCGGCGGGCCGACGCGGTCGTCGTCATCCACGAGGTGTTCCGCGCCCGGTTGGTCGCGGCGGGGGTGGCCGAGGACAGGATCCAGGTGATCCACAACTGGGCACACGTCTCGGTGCCGGAGTCGGTCGATCGGGCCGCCGTGCGGAGGGGCCTGGGCTGGGGGGACGACGAGGTCATCGCCCTGCACGCCGGCAACATGGGCGTCAAGCAGGGCCTGGAGGGCCTGGTCGACACCGCCCGCCTGGCCGGGGACCTCGGCAGCCGCGTGCGCGTGGTCCTCCTGGGGGACGGCTCCCGCCGGCCGGTGCTGGCCCGGTACGGGGCCGGCCTCCCGCGGCTGTCCTTCCTGGACCCGCTGCCGGCCGGCCGGTTCGAGACCGCCCTGGCCGCGGCCGACGTCCTGCTCCTGCACGAGAAGCCGGGCGTCGTGGAGATGTCGGTCCCCAGCAAGCTGACCAGCTACTTCAGCGCCGGGCGACCGGTCGTCGCGGCCACCCACCCCGGCAGCGGCGCGGCAGCGCTCATGACCGCCTCCGGCGCGGGACCCGTCGTGGCCGCGGGGGACGCGGAGTCGATCCTGGCGGCGATCGAGGAGGTCGCCGCGGACCGGACCTCAGCCGATGCCCGGGGGGCGAGGGCGCGGGCCTATGCGGCCGCTCATCTCACCGGAGCCACCTCGTTGCGCCGGTACGAGGCGTGGGTCCGTGCCCTCCTGCGGCCGGCCGACACCCGCGCCGCACCCCGGTGACCGACCGGCCGCCCGTTCCCGCGCAGCAGTAGCGCTGGGTGCAATTCCACTGACGCTGCGGAGTCCTTTCGCCCCTCGTCGAGCAACCCGTTGACGAGCCGTCGCGGAGATCGGAGGGTGCTCATTCATCCGGGGGCCCGGCGAGGTCCGGCAGGCCGGACGACCACCCGTCGACGAGAGGAGGTCGGTGCACCTGCCGTGGGCATGTCGGTGCAGGTCACCGGCCTCGCCAGTACGTCCTGCGAGGAGCTGAGAACAGGAGTCCGCGCATGAAAGTCGTGCTCTTCTGCGGCGGTTACGGACTGAGGATGCGGGATGGGGTGACCGACATCCCGAAACCCATGACGATGGTCGGCCACCGCCCGCTCATCTGGCACGTGATGCGCTATTACGCCTATTACGGGCACAACGACTTCATCCTCTGCCTGGGGTACGGCGCGCACCACATCAAGGACTACTTCCTCAACTACCGAGAGACCGCGAGCAACGACTTCGTGCTCCGGGACGGCGGCCGCCGGATCGACCTGCTGTCGACCGACATCGCCGACTGGACGATCCGGTTCGTGGACACCGGTGTGGACTCCGCGATCGGCGAGCGGCTCCGCCGCGTGCGGCACCTGGTGGCCGACGAGGAGGTGTTCCTGGCCAACTACTCCGACGTCCTCACCGACGCCCCGCTGGACATCATGATCGAGCGCTTCCAGGCGAGCGACGCGACCGCGAGCCTGCTCGCGGCCCGCCCGGAGCAGACCTTCCACTGCGTGGACGTGGCCGGGGACGGGCGGATCCGGTCCATCCGCGCGGTCGTCGACATGGACCTGTGGGTCAACGGCGGGTTCTTCGTGCTCCGCCAGGGGGTCTTCGACCACATCCCCAAGGGCGGCGACCTCGTCGACGACGCCTGCACCGCGCTGGCCGAGCGCGGCGAGCTGCTGTCCTACCGCTATCCCGGCTTCTGGCACCCGACGGACACCGTCAAAGAACGCAACAACCTCGAGGCGCTGTTCGCCCACGGGACCCGTCCGTGGATGGTGTGGGAGACCGACCCGACCCGCGCGCCGGCGCCGGCGGTCTGAGTGCGGTCACTCGACCTGGCGGGGCGGGCCGACGGCCGGCCGCCGCTGGTCGTCGCGCTCGGAGCCCACTGCGACGACGTGGAGATCGGCGCCGGTGGGCTCCTCCTGGAGCTGGCCGAGACCTGCCCCGGTGCACGGGTGCAGGTCCTCGTGCTGACCTCCACCCCCGAGCGCGAGGTGGAGACCCGGTCGTCGCTGAAGGCCTTCACCGAGAACCTGGACCTCGACCTCACGGTCCTGGACCTGCCCGACGGCCGGCTGCCGGTGCACTGGGGGCAGGTCAAGGAGCTGCTCGAGGAGGCCGGCGCCCGGGCCCGGTCCGCCGGTGGCGCCGACCTCGTGCTGAGCCCCTCCCGGCACGACGCGCACCAGGACCACCGGCTCATCGGGGAGCTGTCCACCACTGTCTTCCGGGACCACCTCGTGCTCGCGTACGAGATCGTCAAGTGGGACGGCGACCTCGGCCGCCCCGCCGTGCACCTCCCGCTCCGGCCGGAGGTCGCCGAACGCAAGTTCCGCCTGCTCGAGGAGCACTACCCGTCGCAGAGGGCCCGCGACTGGTTCGACCGCGAGACCTTCTTCGGCCTCCTGCGGCTGCGCGGCGTGGAGTGCCGCAGCCGGTACGCCGAGGCGTACTGGACCGACAAGATCGTGCTGGGGCTCCCCGCCCCGGCGCCGACCAGGTGGGGGCGACCGTGCGAGTCCTGATCACCGGCAGCGAGGGCTACCTCGGCACCGTCATGGCCGAGGTGGTCGGCGCGGCCGGCCACGACGTGGTCGGGCTGGACAGCGGCTACTTCATCGGCGCCACCCTGGGCCCCGAGCCGGCCCGGCCACCGCTGGTCCGACGGGACCTGCGTGACGTCGGGGTCGACGACCTGACCGGGTTCGACGCGATCTGCCACCTGGCGGCGCTGTCCAACGACCCGCTCGGCAGCCTCGCGCCGGAGGTCACCTACGACATCAACCACGCCGCGAGCACCCGCCTGGCCCGGCTGGCACGAGACGCCGGCGTCCGCCGCTTCCTGTACGCCTCGACGTGCAGCGTCTACGGCGCCTCCGGCACCGACGAGGTCCTGGACGAGACCGCGCCCCTCGCCCCCGTGACGGCGTACGCGGAGAGCAAGGTGCGCGTCGAGGCGGACCTGCACGAGCTGGCCGACGACGACTTCGAGCCGGTCTCGCTGCGCAACGCGACCGCGTTCGGGTTCTCGCCGCGGCTGCGCGCCGACATCGTGCTCAACGACCTGGTGGCCTCCGCGGTGCTCGACGGCGAGATCGTGGTGAAGTCCGACGGGACGCCGTGGCGGCCGCTGGCCCACGCCCGCGACATCGCCGAGGCCTTCCTCGCCTGCCTGGAGGCGCCCCGCGAGGCGGTGCACGGCCAGGCCTTCAACGTCGGCATGGAGAGCGAGAACCGGCAGGTGGCCGACATCGCGGCGGTCGTGGCCGAGGCGGTCCCCGGCGCCACGGTGCGCATCACCGGCGAGTTCGGCGGCGATCCGCGCTCCTACCGCGTCGACTTCAGCCGCATCACCCAGGCGGTGCCGGCCTTCAAGCCGACGTGGACGACGTTCGAGGGAGCCCGCGAGCTGGCCGAGGCCTACCGGCGGTACGGGCTGACCCGGGAGATGCTGACGACCCGGTTCACCCGGCTGGCCTGGTTGCGTCGCCTGCAGCAGGAGGGACGGCTGACCGGGGACATGCGGTGGCGCTGAGCCGCGGGGCCTCAGCGACCGACCTCCAGTTGCCGCACCAGGTCTCCCCAGCTGCCGGCAGCCGCATCGCGCGGCGAGATGGCGCTGACCGGCAGAGGCCAGCTGATACCGAGGTCCGGGTCGTCGTACCGGACGGCGACGTCCTCGGCGGGGTCGTGCTCGCGGTCGATGCGGTAGCAGACGTCGGCCTCCGCGGTGAGCACCTGGAAGCCGTGCAGGAAGCCCGGTGGCACGTACAGGTGCCGTCCCTCGACGTCGTCGAGGCGGAACGAGGCGCTGCTACCGAACGTGGGGGAGCCGGGCCGCGCGTCGACGAGGACGTCGAGCACCGCGCCGCGGGCGCAGCGCACCAGCTTGGCCTCCCCGGCGCCGGCCCGGCCGTGCATCCCCCGGAGCACGCCGCGGCGCGAGCGCGACTGGCTGTCCTGCCGGAAGCCTCGGGCGTCGACCCCCGCCCGCTCCGCCACGGCCACGTCCAGCGTCCGGACGAACCACCCCCGGTCGTCCTCGTGGCGGGTCTCCGGCAGGAAGCAGACGACGTCCTGGAGGTCCGACCGCTCGATCAGCACGCGGTCAGTCTGCCGGTCGAGGGGCGCCGGTGAGGTCCGCGACGTCCTGCCGCTGGTGCGGCTCGGCGGCCGGGGAGGTCGTGCTGGACCTGGGCCTCCAGCCGTCGTGCGACGACTTCCCCCGACCGGAGGACCCGCCCGCGGCGGTACACCCGCTGCGGCTGTGGGTCTGCACCGGCTGCTCGCTGGCCCAGCTGCCCGACCGCTCGCCCGCGCCCCGGGAGCCGCGCGCGGTGGAGCCCGCGGCGCTCCGCGCGCACGCCCGGGACTCGGTCGACTGGGCTCTCTCCCAGGGGCTGCTCGAACCGGGGATGTCGGTCCGGGAGTTCGGCAGCCCGCACGGCGGGAGCTGGGTGGAGCTGCTGGCGGACGCCGGCCTGCGCGTGCCCGGCAACGGGAGCGGCGCGGTGGACGCCGTGGTCGACGTCTTCGGCCTCATGCACGAGGAGGACCAGCGGGCCGGGCTGGAGCTACGGCTGGCCGGCCTGGCCCCCGATGGCGTCCTGCTCCTGGTCTTCCCGCCGCTGGAGACGGTCGTGGCGCACCGGCAGTGGAACGCCGTCCGGCACGGGCACCACGCCTACCCGTCGACGGCGGTGGCCGCCCGGCAGCTGGCGGAGTTCGGTCTGGCGGTCGCGGCCACCACGCTGCACCCGCTCTACGGCGGGACGCGGCTGCTGGCCGCCCGCCGCGATCCCGTGATGCGGCCCGGGCCGGCGCCCGCTTCGCCGCCCGACGTCCCCCGGGAGGCGCTGGCCACCCTCGCCGACGCGGTCGCGGCGGGGACCTCCGCCCTCCGCGCACACCTGGAGAAGCAGGCGGCCGCGGGCCGGCGGGTCCTCGGGTACGGGGCGGCGTCCCGTGCCGTCCCCCTCCTCGTGGCCGCCGGGGTGGGCCCCCGTCTGCTACCCGGCCTCGCGGACGCCTCGCCGGCCAAGCGGCACCGGGTCGTCCCGGGCGTCCGGATACCGGTGATCGGCCCCGATGATCTCGTGGCCGCGCGGCCCGACGAGGTCCTCCTGTTCCTCCCCGACCTGCTGGACGAGGTCCGCCGGGCCCTGCCGGACGTCGAGCGGAACGGTGGCAGGTGGTCGACGATCGACACGCTGACACGGAAGGAAGCCCCCCGGTGAGCACAGTCCCGGACGGCCCGCTCGTGACCGTCGCGATCCCCACCTACCGCCGACCCGAGATGCTGCGCGAGGCGATCGAGTCGGCGCTGAAGCAGACCTACCCCAACATCGAGATCCTGGTGTCCGACAGCGCCGCCGACCCCGAGATCGAGGCCCTCGTGGCGAGCTACGGGGACCCGCGGCTGCGGTACCGGCACAACGGCGCGGTCACTGACATGAGCCACAACGCGCTGGCTATGTTCCAGGCCGCTCGCGGTGAGTTCATCGGCACCCTGCACGATGACGACCTCTGGGAAGCGGACTTCCTGGAACTCCTCGTACCGCCGTTGATCGCCGACGAGTCGCTCACGCTGTCCTTCAGCGACTACTGGGTGATCGACGTCGACGGCACCGTCAGAGAGGACCTCACGGACGCCATCGCTCATGAGCGCGGACGGGACGTCCTGGCCCACGGGGTCCATCGGCCGTTCACGGATCTCGCCACGACGATCCGGGCCATCGCCATGAGCGTGGCCGCCGTCTTCCGGGCCGCGGCGGTGGACTGGTCGGACTGGCAGCACGAGGCCCCGGCCGCCTACGACATGTGGCTGGCCTACCTCCTCGCCCGGGACGGGGCAGGCGCCTGGTACGAGCCGCGACGGCTGACTCGCAACCGGCAACATCCAGATGCGGCCTCGTCGACCGCCCGCCTCGACGAAGCCGCTGTGTGGGCCTTCGACCGCTTCCTCGCGGACGAGCGACTGGCCGCCATCCGGCCCGAGCTGCACCGCGCCGCCGCGCCGCACCATGTGGGGATCGCCTTGACCGCGCTACGCGAGCGAGGCCCGCAGGCACGGCGGGTCGCCGCCCGCCGCCTCCGCGAGGCCGCCCGCGGCGGCCTGTCCCCCCAGCTCCTCGTGGGCTGCGCCATCTGGCTGCAACCCCCTGCGGCCAGGAGGTGGGTCATCGATACGGTCCGGAGGGCTCGGGCGCAGCGGGCAGGACGGGAACCGGGACCGACGCATCGCGGAACGGCCGGCCCTGCACGACGCTCCCGGTTCAGCGGCCGGCCAGCGCTTCCACGATCGGGGCGATGGCATCCAGGTCGCCACCGAGGTTGAGATAGCTGAACCCGAACTCCTCACGCCGTCGGACGAGCAGATCGATGCACTCGTCCACCGAACCCCGGAGCACGGAGGGGGAGTCGGCGAGGACCTGCGGCGCCTCCTCCAGCAGGCGGGCATAGCTGCTCGCCCTCGGGCCCAGGCCCTCCGCTTTCCCGACCTGGCAGTGGAAGACGCTGAACTGCAGTTCGAGGTCGTCCGGATTCCGCCCGGCCGCCGTGGCCGTCGTACGCACCCTGCTCACCTTCCGTGCGATCGACGCCGCGGACAGGTCCGCTACGGCTGCGTGATCCAGGCGTCCGGACTTGAGGCGGGGGTGCACGCTGACGATGTCGGCCTCGCGTGCTGCAAGGTCCAGCATCCGAGGACCTCCGCCTCCGATGAGGAGGGGAGGTCGCGGCTGCTGGACGGTGGAGGGAACGCCGGTCAGGCCTCGGACGGCGTGGTGCTCGCCGACGTGGCACACCTCTTCGCCGGCGAAGAGGGCCTTGAGTACGGCCACCGACTCGGCGAGCCGGTCGATCCGCACGTCCGGCGGTTCAAAGGGCGTGCCCAAGACCTCGTAGTCACCCGCCAGCCACCCAGCCCCAACCCCCAGCTCCAGTCGGCCGTCGGAGAACACGTCCAGGTTGGCAGCGGCCCGGTGGACCAGAACCGGGTGCCGCAGGTCGGTGTTGAGCACGAGCGTCAGGAGGCGCAGGGACTCCGAGCTGTCCGCGGCAGCCTGCAGCGCGACGAACGGATCCAGCGCCCAGCCTCCCGCGAGGTGGTCGGAGATCGAGATGGTGGCGAAGCCGAGGTCCTCGATACGCCGCACCTCCGCGCGCCACGCGCGCAGGTCGCCGTTCCAGCGGGGCACGGGTGCGATGAAGCGAAAGGGGCGTGCAGGTCCGGGGTTGTCCACGTCGTCTCCTGGGAGCCGATCACCACGACAGCGTGCGAGATGCGAGATCGGGCAGTGCTCGTCGCCGAGCCTCGCGCCGCCCCGGGGTCGCAGGAATCCCTACACCCATCCGGTCGGGAAGGGAGCGCAGCACGATCCTGCAGCGGTCCACGGCGGTCGACCCCAGGAGGGCAGCGTTCGCCTCGTCCATCAGCCGGGCGTGCGATCGGCATGCCCGACGGCGGCCCCCCGCAGCGTCTGCGGCTGGAGACCAGCCGGGCTCGACGGACACGGCGCGACGTGGGCCCGCTCACCACCGAGCGGATCCGGTCGACAGGGGCTCGGTCAGCCCTGGACGACCAGGCCGGCCCTGCGCTCGCGGCTGGTCTCCTGGTCGTAGGACGCGACGATCTCCTCCGGGACGTGGGACAGATCCCCCACCTGCAAGTAGTCCCTCATGGTCGTCCCCGTGCAGGCCGAGTCGATGTTCCGGGCACCCCGACGGGCCACCACGTCGTCCAGGTGGACGGTGCGGAAATCGATGCTGAAACGCGTCTTCCCGGTCAGGTTCTCGACGGACGAATGCAGTTGCGCAGCGGAGAAGATCAACGTTCCGCCGGGGGGAGCGACGATACGAATCTGCGGATCCGGGTCGAGCGAAACGGTCGCCTTGGGCTGATTCCGCGTATCGGACGTGATGTGCTTCGCCGCGTCCTTGCGACTGGTCTCGTTCCACTCGTAGTAGTCGTACTCGTTCGAGGAGTTGGGAACGGCCTCGTCCCAGTAGCGCGGATGGAATGCCATCACGTTCCCGGATTCAACTTCGTAGATCGGCAGCCACCAGTTCAGCTGGCACATGGGCGCGGAGTACCACGTGTCACGGTGAGGGTGGAAGGCATAGGCGATCCCCGAGGTCAGATACCCGTGCGAGGTGGAGGTCCGCATCCGAGGCACGTCGAAGTAGGTCTTCCCGGGGTCGGCGCCGAGCTCGGTGAGCATCTGCCGGATGCAGTCCTTCGAGCGCGGGTGGTGGATGAACTTCGGCTTGAGCTCGGCGAGCAGGGCGGCATAGTCCTCGACGGCCATGTGGTCCTGAGCCGTCCGCGGGTCCAACGCTCCGAACGCCTCCTCGATCATGTCGCGGGCGTGCTCGACCAAGGCCAGCGCACCGAGTGACGCCGATTGCACGAAGAGTTGGCCGCGGAACAGTTGCTCTCGTCGGTCATCGTCGCTGTGCGGAGCGTCATAGTAGATCGTATTCATCGCCATGGGCGGACCCTAGCGCCAGACCGCGTCAGGAATAACCCCTTTCCATGCGCGCGGGTTGCCGCGCTCGACGCAGTCGAGGACGCGGGAGCCGACCGGCCGGACGAACGCGAAGCAGTACGACATCGGTACACCGAGAGCAGCAGCCCCCGCCCCGCACCACACGTGAGATGGCACAGGAGGAATGCAGGAGGTCGCTGGATCGACCAATGTGCACCGACGTCGAAAGGAAAAGAGGCGGTCGGCAGATCACTCGCTCGAGGCGTCGACTGGGTTCGGCGCACGACCGGCGGATCGAACGTCGGCCACCTCCCCGCGGCGCCGGACCGCAGCCCCCCCATCCCAACCGCCGCCGGCTCGGGATGGGAGGTCTTCGGTCCACGCCGGCCGGTCCTCCGGGCTCGCTGCCACCTCCTCCCGCTCAAGCCACACCTCGTGCCAGTAGGGTTCGATCTGGCGCTGGCACAGCCCGTGGTATAGCCCCCGGCAGACGCCACCCTCGAGGACGAGGCAGCGTCCCGGCAGCTTCAGCATCCGTCCGGTCCAGTCATCGATGATCCGGTGCACGACTCGTTGCACCCGCGTGCTCGTGCCGCAGTAGGGGGTCATCTCCACGTCGAAGGCGAGCCCGCGATTACGACCGTCGCGGTTCAGAGTCCGCCGGATCTCCCTGCGGGTCTTCACCCGGACCCGGTCCCCGGCCGCCAACCCGAGATCGACGGACGGCGTCCGCGTCAACGTGCCCTGGATAGGGGGGACCGACACCCCGCCCCCCAACCGCAGCCACCGCGGCAGATGCGTACGACTGAGGGACTGATAGGTGTTCACCAGTGACGGGATGATCCAGCGGAACGCATCTCTGGCACGGATGTTGCCGTTCCGCACGTCCCAGACGTAATGACGCAGGTCCCAGTGCTTGATGCGTGTGGTGGCGGCACGGACCTGGGTCGCCTGGCACGACCACAACTCCTCGCCGTCCGGACTCTCAGGGGGGTGCACGGCGCGGGCGACGTCCTCTCGCGAGCAGCCCTCCCGGGCGACCGGTTCGGCCAGGGCCACCGTCGCTCCGACGCCCGGGGCGTCGGTAGCCCTGTCGACCGGACGCAGCCATTCCTCCTTCCAGAAGACCAGGCAGCCGGCCTCGCAGCCCCCATGCGCCGAGCCGTCGCAGCGGACGCCGGCGAGGTGAACGGCCGACTCCATGTGCAGCAGACTGCCGTAGAAGCAAGTCGTGTCGGCCCGGCTGGCCACGGTGAAGCGCGACCCGCACTGGCTGAGCATCTCGGGCATGAAGGGAAGGCCGTCGACGGCGGCATCGGGCCCGAGGGTGGCGAGGATCTCGGCCTCCGGCCGCACCTCGACGACGTCCCCGGGCCGCAACCGGTGAGGCGTTCCTTTGCGCATGCGGGTCAAAGGGTCTCCTCCGTGAGGCTCAGTCGATCTCGAGCGCCGGGATGGGGACGACGATGCGGCCGCCCCATTCGCGGATGTAGGCCAGCTGATCGGTGATCTCCTTCCGGAGATTCCACGGCAGCACCAGCACGTAGTCGGGCCGGTCCTCGACGATCACGTCGGGCGCCAGGATCGGGATGTGCGTCCCGGGCAGGAACCTGCCCTGCTTGTGCGGGTTGCGGTCGACCGTGTAGCGGAGCAGGTCCGCGCGGATCCCGCAGTGGTTGAGCAGCGTGTTGCCCTTGCCGGGCGCGCCGTACCCGGCGACCCGCTTGCCTTCCTCCGCGGCGGACACGAGGAAGGCGAGGAGGTCGCGCTTCACCTTCGCCACCACTTCGGCGAAGCCCTTGTGGCCCTCCACGGTGTGCAGCCCACGGCGCTCCTCCTCGGCGAGCAGATCGCGGACCGCTGGGGAGACGTCGCCGGCCTGCGCCTCGTGGCGGGCCCAGATGCGCAGCGAACCGCCGTGCGAGACGAGCTCCTCGACGTCGACGACCGCCAACCCGGCGGAGGCCAGCACCCGTTGCGCGGTGAGCAACGTGTAGTACTGAAAGTGCTCGTGGTAGATGGTGTCGTACTGCGAGAACTCGATGAGCCGCATGAGGTGCGGCACCTCGATGCTCAGCCAGCCGTCGTCCGCCAGCAGGGCGGCCAGCCCCCGGCTGAAGTCCTGCACTTCCGGCACGTGCGCGAACACGTTGTTGGCGACCACGAGGTCGGCCGGACCGTGGTCGGACCGGACCCGCCGGCCCTCCTCCTCGCCGAGAAAGGCGACCCGGGTCGGGATGCCCCGTTCCTCGGCGACGGCGGCGATGTTGGCCGCCGGCTCGATCCCCAGCACGGGAACGTCCCGGGAGACCAGGTGCTGGAGCAGGTAACCGTCGTTGCTCGCCACCTCCACCACGAAGCTCGCGGAGGTCAGCCCCACCCGCTCGGCCGCACGCTCGGTGAACACGCGGGCGTGCTCCACCCAGGACGTGGAGTAGGAGGAGAAATAGGCGTAGTCGGAGAAGATCTCGTCGGCGGGCACGTGCGGGGGTAGTTGCACCAGCAGGCAGCCGGCGCAGACCCACACCCGAAGCGGGTAGAAGATCTCCGGCGACTCCAGCCGCTCGGCCGGCACGTAGCTCTCGCACGGCGGCGACATGCCGAGATCGACGAAGACGTCGGTGAGCAGCCGGCCGCACAGCCGGCACGAACCCCCACCGCGGGCCCCCAGGTCGACGGCGACGTCGTCCACGGCCGGGTGCAGGACCTGCTCGGCGGGACCGGCCGTCGTGACGCTCATGCGCCGGACCGTCCCTGTGTCTCGACCACCTCGACCATCAGAGATCCTCGCTGTCCGTCGGATCGCCACGGGCTCGATGGCAGCCACCTGCCGGTGAGCGCCCTGGCGACGGGGCCTGCTCGGTGGAGGCGTCAGGCTCGCTGGCCCGGAGAAGTGCGTCAAGGTGTTCGGGGCCGAGCCCCCGTCGCGGCGCACGTCGCCACGATCGGTCACCGGATGGGTGCGAGGGAGTGGCTGCCTCGACGCATCCGGACCCGCGACACCCTCACGGGAGGGGAGGGTGAGGGGCTAGGTTCGGGCGGCACGACGCGCGCCGACCCCGGGGTCGGGCCACTCCAGCAGAGGAGTTCTCGTGACGCGTAGCAGCCGGCCCGCCGACGACGGAACCCCTGCGGTCGCGCCACCGGACGCCGGCCGACCCCGGCGTCTGCTGTGGGTCACCAACCTGCCCGCCCCTTACCGGCTGGCCGTCTGGGACGAGATGGTGCGATCCGGGATCGACCTGGAGGTGTGGGTCCTCTCCGAGAACAGCACGAACCGCACGTGGGGCCAGGGCGTCGACCGGCCCTACGTCCGGCTGCTGCCTGCTCGGAAGGTGCGCCTTCGCGAGGGGGAGACGTACCTCTCCCGGGTGTCCCTCCCCCGGCTCGTCGCGCGCATGCGGGAGCGGGATGCCGTCGTCATCGGCGGATGGGAACTGCTCTTCTACTGGCGCGTCGCACTGGTCGCCGCGGCCCTCAGGATCCCTCGGGTGCTCTTCTACGAGTCGACCGGCGCGAGCCACCACTTCTCCACCGGCCCGGTCGCCTGGATCCGGCGCGCCTTCCTGAAGCACAGCGCGGACGCCGTTCTCGTCCCCGGCGTCGCCGCGGAGCGCGCCGTGCTCGCGCACGGGATCCCCCGGTCGCGGATCGTGACGACGTTCAACTCCATCGACCAGTGCGCGGTCCGGCGCGCGGTCGAGGAGGCGGCGGCGGAGCGGACACCGTACCCCCTGCGGTTCTGCTACGTCGGGCAGCTGATCGAGCGCAAGAACGTGGCCGCGCTGCTGGAGGCCTTCTGGGCCGTCGACATCCCCGCGGCCCAGCTGCACGTCATCGGCCAGGGACCCCTGCGGACGAGCCTGGAGGAGCTCTCCCGGCGCCTGGCGGACCGCGAGAGCGGGAAGGAGGTCGTGTGGCACGGCGGGCTGGCCCCGGACCTGGCCATTCGCCGGATGGCCGCAGCTCACGTCCTCGTCCTCCCCTCCACCGTCGAGGTGTGGGGCCTGGTCGTCAACGAGGCCCTGGCCGCCGGCCTCCGGGTGGTGGTGTCGACCCCCTGCGGCGTCACTCCGTCGGTGGCCGGCATGGAAGGGGTGTACCTCTGCGAGCCCACCCCGCTGTCGATCCGGGGCGCCATGGAGGCCGCCGCCGCCGACTGGGACGACTGGATCGCCGACCCGGAGATCCTGCACACCGGCACGCCCCGCCGGTTCGCCGACGACTCGATGCGGGCCGTGCACCTCGCGGCCGGACGGCAGGTGCACCGGAGCTGACCGGGTCCCGGCCGCACCGCCGGACACAGGCCGGGCATCACCGCACGTCACGGCCCTGCGACGGCGTGTCCTCCGCCGGCAGGCGCGGACCCCTTTCGCCCGCCGAATCCGGGTCGAAGTGGCCCTACCGGCCCGCGGACCAGCCGAAAAGCCCCGCGGTTGTGAGACGGTGACGCCCTCGCAGTGGCGGGTCGAGTCCGTCGAGCTGGAGGAAGAGCATCCGTGGAGTTGAAGGAAGTCCTCGCCGCCGTGCGCTCGGCCTGGTGGCTGCCCGCCGTCGGTCTCGTGATCGGAGCCGTCGCTGCACTGCTGATCGGGCTGGCGCAGACCCCCCTGTACACGTCCTCCATGCGGCTCTACGTCTCCACGACGGGCTCGAACTCCGTCGCCGACGCCTACCAGGGCAGCCAGTTGTCGCAGGCCCGGGTGGCGTCCTACGCGGAGCTGGTCGCCAGCGAGAGGTTGACCGGCCGGGTCGTCGACTCGCTCGACCTGCCGATGACTCCCGATCAGCTGGCGTCCGCGATCACCGCGAGGGCGGTCCCCGACACGGTCCTCCTCGACATCACCGTCACCGACCCGTCCCCCCAGCGGGCCCGCGACATCGCCGAGGCCCTGGGGGAAGAGTTCAACGCCATGGTGGCCCAGCTCGAGACCTCGCCGGACTCGGCGCAGGCCCAGGCGACGACGCCGGTGTCGGTGAGCGTGATCGATGCCCCGCAGGTCCCGGGGGTGGCCAGTTCGCCCCGCACCCAGCGCAACGTCGCCCTCGGGGCGCTGGTCGGCCTGCTCGGGGGCGTGGCCGCGTCGGTCGTCCGCTCCCGGAGGGACCGCTCCCTGCGCCAAACCGAGGAGGCCGCCCGGTTGACCGGTGTCCCCGTCCTCGGGACCGTCGTGCGCGACGAGGCTCTCCAGCGGCACCACCTGTTCAGCCGAGCCGCCATCGGGGGGGTCGCTGAGGACCTCCGGCAGCTCCGGGTGAACCTCCAGTACCTGGATTCCGAGAACCCGCCCAAGAGCATCGTGGTCTCCAGCGCCTGTCCCTCCGAGGGAACGACGACGCTGGTCATCAATCTCGCCCGCGTGCTCGCCGAGGCCGGGCGGCGGGTCACCATCGTCGACGCGGACCTGCGACGTCCCCGGGTGACGCGGTACCTGGGGCTGGTGGAAGGGGCCGGCCTGACCGATCTGCTCACCGGGCACGCCGAGGTCGTGGACGTCGTCCAGGAATACGGCGACGAGGACCTGTACGTCCTCTCTGCCGGTCCGATTCCCCCCAACCCGGGTGAGCTCCTGGCGTCCGGGCAGATGAGGGTGCTGATCGACGCCCTGAAGGAGAAGAACGACGTCGTCCTGATCGACACCTCGCCGTTGCTGCCGGTCGCCGACGGATCGAGCCTCGCGGCGCTCGCGGACGGGGTCCTGCTCGCCGTGCGGTACGGCGAGACGAGCAGGGAAGAGCTGCAGCAGGCCAAGACCACGCTGGACCGGGTCGGTGCCAGGACGCTCGGCCTCGTGTTCACCGTCGTGCCGCCCGGGTCAGCCGCGGAGTCGGCGTCCGTCCACAGATACGGCTACGAGTCCGACCCCGTCACGGCGTCTCCGGGGGACGGCCGGGCCGAGGCAGGCAGCACGGCCGCTGACGTCACGCTCCCCCCCGGGCGCCATGCCATGCCGTCCCGCTTGAACTGGCTGCACCGCCTGGTCCGGCGACGCCGCGCGTAGGTAGGGCCCCGCAGCCGGTCCTGCCCTGGCAGCGTCACACCAGGCCGGCGGCCTCCAGCGCACCGACCATCCGGCTGCCGTAGGTCTCCCAGGAGAAGTCCCGGGCGCGTACGGCAGCGGCCTCCCCGACCCGGGCACGCAGCTCCGCGGAGGCACCGAGCTCGGTCAGCACCGCGGCGAGCGGCTCCGCCTCCCCCGCCGGTACGACGAAGCCGTCCACGCCGTGCCGGATGATGTCATCCCCGAAGGTGTGGGTGGTGACGACGGTCGGCAGGCCGCGCGCCATGGCCTCGAGGCCGACCAGCCCGAAGCCCTCCACGAGCGAGGGCAGCACGAAGACGTCCGCCGTCCGGTACTCGTCGTCCAGGGCGCTCTTCGACAGGGGGCCGAGGACGTCCACCCGCGGATGCCGGCCGCACACGTCAGCGGCATCCCCGATCGGCTTGCCGGCCAGCACAAGACGCGAGCCCTCCGGCAGGTCCGCCGCCTGGAACGCCTCGATCAACTGTGCCAGTCCCTTCCGCTGCGTGAGCATGCCGGCGAACAGGATCCGCACGCCGAGGCCGGGCGACCGCGGGAGCTGCACCTTCCCCTCCGGGAGGTGTACGCCGAGCGGGACCGTCAGGATCCTGTCCGGGTCGACGCCCGCAGCCACGTACGTCCCGGCCGAGAAGCTGCTGGCCACGACCAGCACCGAGGCGGACGCGATCTCCTCGTCCAGCCGGTCTGCCCAGTCGGCTTCGAGGTCGTGGTGTTGGAGGGTCCCCACCCACTCGGGACGGCGCTCGGCCTCCGCGGCGAGGTACCGCTCCATCCACCGGTGGTGGGCGATCGGGCAGTTGAGGACCGTGGGGACGCCGCGCCGGCTCGCCGCCTCGAGGATGGCCCGCGCACCGGTGGCCTGCGCGATGACCAGGTCCGGCGCATCCCCCCGGCGCAGTTCCCGTGCGACCGCGCGGTCGAACCACTCCGTCCGCTCCCGGACCAGCCGGGTCGCCAGGGCCCACCAGGGCTTGCGGATGGCGAGCTGGTGGCCGATCTCGAGGAGCACCCCGTGGCGTTCGATCACCTCGTGCGGGATCCCACGCAGGGTCCGCCGGCCGACGAGCCCCCGGAAGGGACGCGCCCACGGGCCGGTGACCACCGGGCTCGATTCCGACCAGCCCAGGCTGGTCCGGTACCCGCACAGCAGTCCCCGGGAGGCCAGTTCGCGCGCGAGGTGCGGCAGCTCCGGATGCGTGCCGGCATTCGTCACCAGCGCTCGGCGCACACTTCCCACACCGGCCTCCTCCGCTGCTCGGAGCGAGCATGGTTCCACGCGGGAGAGGCACCTCGGCCCTCCTGCGCCACCGGGATCCCGCCCGGGCCTCCGGGCCGGGTCACAGGAGGTCTTCTCACGCATCCGCCCGACCGGCGGCAGCGCGATCGGTGCCACCCGGCTCGTCCGGCGGCTACCCTCCCGCCCATGGCAGGAGGCGGGGGCAAGAAGCCGCCCTGGTGGGCCGTGCTGACGCTGGCGGCCGGGCTGGTCGCCCTGGCCGTGCTGCTGCCGTTCGACCTGAGGCGCCAGCAGATCGGCGCGTCGGAGGGAGCCGCCGCTGCTCCGGCCGAGCCCCCCATCCACGCCGATCGCGGTCCCGCTCCGCTCGCCGTCGTCCTGGGGGACTCCTGGTCCGAGGGCTCGGGCGCCGAGTACCCGGGGGGCGGGTTCGCCGACCAGCTAGCCGAGGCTCAGGGGTGGCGCCTCATCAACGCCAGTCAGGGCGGCACGGGATACGTCACGGACGGCCCGGAGAACTACCCCAAGCGGGCTCCACTGCCCGAGCGGGTGCCGGACGTGGTGGCGCAGGGCCCCGACGTCGTCATGGTGGTCGCGGGGCTCAACGACGCGGGCCGGGACTACACGACCGAGCAGCTGGAGGGAGCGGTCGAGGCCACGCTGCGGCCGCTGCGCGACCAGCTCCCCGAGGCGCTGGTCGTCGTCATCGGGCCGTTCTGGCCGAACGAGGAGCCGATCGACTCCGCGCTCCAGGTGGACGCCGTGATCCGGCAGGAGGCGGAGGATCTCGGACTGCCGTTCGTCAGCCCCATCGAGGAGCGGTGGATCACCGGCACCAACGACGGCACCCCGCTGGGCAACCGTGCCCAGTACATCGGGACCGGGGTCGACGGGACCCACCCGACGCAGGCGGGACACGACTACCTGGCCGACCGGATCGAGCAGTTCCTCACGACCGTCCCCGACGTGCCCTCGAGCTCGTAGCCGGCTTCCGGGTGCGGTGCTGTGCACGGCTGGACGAACAGGACACCGACATGAGACCTCCGGCGAACCACCGCGTTGATGGCGGACACAGCGCTCTCTGATCGCCCCCTGCGGCGGGCGCTGACCACCCTGCTCAGCGGCCGGGTGGTCGCCGGCCTCCTCCAGGTGGCCTTCATCGCGCTGCTCGCCCGTTCCTTCGGGGTGGAGACCTACGGGTGGTACGTAGCGTTCCTCGCCGGCGTCTACCTGGCGATGAACGCCTTCGACTTCGGCTTCGGTACCAGGCTGCTGAGGATCGCGGCCGAGGAGGACGCGAGCAGCACGGCGACGTGGATGTTCCTCATCCGCTCGACGACGAACCTCGTGATCATCGTCCTCGGGGTGTTGGTGTGGGGTTGGACGGCGCAGGAGCCGCTGGTCCTCGGCTGGGCGGTCGTCGTCTACGCGACCGGGGAAACCTTCGGGGACGTGGGGTTGGGATACCTGCTCGGACGGGGGCAGGTCCGTACGTCCGCGGCGCTCCTGATGGCACGCCGCATCGCCGCCGTGACGCCGTTCGTCACGGGCACAGGTTTGGCCCAGGGGGCGGCAGCCCTCTTCGCGGCGGGCGCCGCTGGGTGGATCGCCGCCTATCTCGCCATGCGGTCGTCGTTCACCCGGCCACGCCGCTTTCGGGCGTTCGTGCGCAACGGGGTCGCCTACTGGGGACTCAGCGGGGTGGCGAACCTCAAGCAGACCGACACCATCCTGGTGGCGGCGGTGGCCGGGCCGGCGGTGGCCGGGCTGTACGGCGCGGCCACCCGCCTCCTCGGCCCGCTCAACCTGGTGACGTCGGTGCTGCAGCAGGTCTTCGTGCCCCGCCTGTCCGCACTGCGCTCCCTCCCGGAGCGACGCGCCCAGTGGCAGATCTTGTTCCGAGCGACCTCGGTCGTCTGCGGCCTCCTGGTGCTGGGCAGCTTCGCCAGCCCGGTCGCCGTGGACCTCCTGTTCGGCGATGAGTTCCGCAACGGCTGGCCGGTGCTGGCGGCGGTGTGCATCGCCGCCGCCCTCAACGGGCTCTCCGAGGCGTACCTGTCCTGGATCTACGCCGAAGGCGCCCGGGTCCGGCTCAGCCTCCTGTCCGGCGGCGCGATCCTCATCGGGCTGATCGTGCTGACCCTTCTCTGCTGGCGTTTCGGGATCGTCGGCGCGGCCGCGGCCGTCATCGTCCCCTACCTGCTGCTCACCCTCCTGTACCGGCACGTCGGCAGGTCGGCCCGGACGGCTCCTCCCGACGCACCCGAACCGGTCCCCGCGGTGGAGGAGGAATCGATCCGGCGCGCAGAACCGGCGGACCGACCCGCCCGCAACGGCTAGGCTCCCGCCGGTGACGACCGCTCGGCTACGGGGCGACACCACTCCAGCTCGGGTGCCCGGCGTCGTCAGCCTGCTGCTCGCCGTGGGCTGCGCCGTCTACGTGATCCTGGCACCCGTCGACGACGTCGTCTTCTGGTCGACACTGGTCGTCGCCTTGTGGTTCACCCTCCTCGGCTGGAAGACCATCGCCGGCTCGGCGGACCTCAGCGAACCGATCCACTGGATAAACGCCACCTACTTGGTCCTCTTCGGCCTGCACCCGCTGAGCCTGCACGCCCTCGGGGGCATCGACGCCCCCTACCACGGGACGTTCGACATCTCACCGACGTATGCCTCCGCGGTGTCGACCGGGTTGCTCTCCATGACCGTGGTCAACATCGGCTATGCCGTCCTCGCCAGGCGCCGTGGGCCCGAACCGCAGCCCCCGGGGGTGGCCCGGCCCGGGCCACCCCCGGCGGGTCCGGGCATCCCCGCGCCGGGCTCCGTCCGGCGCATGCGGACGGCCGCATGGCTCCTGGTCCTCGTAGGCGCGTGCGGCATGGTTTACCTGCTCTCGCTGGGAACCGACAACGAGAACGGCAGCGCGGGAGCCGGGCACACGGCCTACGCCTACAACCTGCCCTACGTCCTGATCCCGGCGTCGCTGCTCTTCCTCGCCGTCTACTGGTGCGAACGCAAGCGAGCCGACCTCCTCAGCGGCGTGCTGGTTGCACTTGCCTACGCCTCGATCCTGATGACCCTGGGAGGACGGACCCCCATCCTGCTCGCGCTCAGCGCGCCGGCGCTGTTCGCGGTGATGCAGTGGCGGACCCGGATTCCGCGCGCAGGGGTCCTCCTCATCGCCGTCCTGGCGGTGGTCGGATTCGCCGCTCTCCGGGACGCCAACTCGCCCACGAGCTCGCTGGGTGAGTCGCTGTCGCGGTCGGTGACCCATCCTGACGAGGTGCTGATCCAGACCTTCACGGGAGACGACACCGAGATGGTGGACGCCCTGGCGCTGGAGATGCGGTTCGTGCCCGGCCACTTCGAACACGAACCCGGGATCATGGTGCGCTCGACACTGGGAGCCCCGATCCCGAGGCTGATCTGGCCTGACAAGCCGAAGACCGCGGACGTCGTCCTCAACGAGGTCCTGTTCGACCGAGGCGCCAACGAGGCGAGCGTGGCCTATTCCATGGTCGGCGAGGCGTACTTCGATTCCGGGTTCCTCGGGGTGGTCGCGTACGGCGCCGCCCTCGGCGCGCTGTACGGCAGCCTCTGGCACAGGCGGCGGACCCGCTCCCTCTCCCCCCTCGACACGGCGCTGGTCGCTACGGCGACGGCAATGGTCCCCATCGTGTTCCGGGGGATCCTGGCCTACTCCCTCGGCATCGCCCTGTTCCTGTTCGCGCCCCTGGTGCTCGTCAAGCTGTGGAACGCCGCCGCCGAACGCCGGGCACGGGCCGAGACGGCAGCGGGCTCCCCCATCGACCTCATCCGCGCGGCGGGGGGCCGTCTCACGCCTCGGTGATGGAGGCGTCCACGTACACCCGGTGAGCGGCTCCGGCGGTCACGGTGACTCGGACGTAGTGCTCCTCGGTGGAGCCGCCCGCGGTCACGGTCACCGGGACGGTCGTGTGATGACCGACCTCCTTCAGGCCGCCCGCCATGCGGACCGAATGCCGCGTGCCCGTGGCGTCGAAGAAGGTGAGGTCGACGCGCACCGTGGTGGGCTCCCGGACCACGCGGTAAGAAACCCAGACCGTGTAGTCCCGGACGACCGGGGGCCGGAGTTCGACGACGTCAACCGGCCGGGTGTGCATGATCAAGGAGCCTGTCGTCGTGGCGAGATCCGTGTACTGGTAGGTCGTCCGCACGGCGTCGTTGCCCTCGACCGTGACGTCGGTGGCATCTGCGACCCCGAGGCCGTATGCCTGCGTGAACGAGGCGCCGTTCCGGACGCCGGCGGGCGGGACACCCGCCCAGTTGTCCTTGACGGTCACCCCGCGGATCCCGGCCGCGACAGGGTCCTCCACGACGATCCCGGTGCGAACCGCGCGCGTGACGGCCTCGATGCGGTTGCGTTCGATGTGGACGTCACGCAACGGACGGTCGGTGGTCGTCCTGACATGGATCGCACTCCACCCCGGCGTGTATGCACAGTCGGTGAGGAGGTTGTCGGTCACGGCGGTCGCGGAGGTGAAGAGGAGGAATCCGGTCCGCGGGCAGTCGCTCACGGTGTTGCGCGTGATGACGATCGGGCCCCAGGGCCCCTGACTGCCGGCGCTCCCCAGGGACAGCGCCTCCTTGTCACAGGCGTACATCGTGTTGTCCGCGTAGACGGCACCACCGGGGCCTTCGGCGAGCATGTCCTCGAACCCCGCCGATGCGGAGGTGTGGAGAGTGTTCCGAACGGCCGTCAGCCAGGATGCGGTCACGGAATTGCAGTCGCCGTTGGTGTCGTAGAGCTCGCAGTCCTCCACGGTGTACCGACCGAGGTCGATGCCGCCGTAGTAGACGATCTCGCCCTTCCACCCGTGCACCCGGCAGCGGGACACCCGGATTCGGTCGAAGGCCCGGTCGTTGCGCATCCAGATGCCCTTGTGCGTGAGGTCCCAGCCGTCGCCGGTGCCGACGTCGGCCGGGAAGTCGTTGTCGTGGGTGCAGTGCGCCGTCCCGTCGAGGCTGAGGTCCTCGAACGCGATGTCGGTCTGCGCCGTGGCGGCGGACGCCCCGCCGTCGAGGAAGAAGCCCGCTCCTCGGAACACCTTTCCGTCCACCACCTGCCAGGACGTCTCGTGCACCTCACCTCCGAAGGCGTGGAAGACCAGACGGCTGCGGTCGCGTCCGTCGCCGCGGAAGGTGAGACCGGAGCCGGTCACCGACAGGGCGTGCCCCTCGTCGATGTTGTCCTCGGGATCGACCTGGCGTGCCACTTGCGGCTGGAGCCGGTAGACCCCCGCGGGGAGGTACACCACTCCCCCGCCCGCCCGCTGGGCCGCGTCGATCGTCGCCTGGACCGCCACCGTGTCGTCGTGGATCCCGTCACCGAGGGCCCCGCGGTCCCGGACGTCGAAGACGCCGCCGTGGTGGACCTCGCCCTGCGCGGCGCCCGGGACGTCCGGCCTCGGGGCGGCGCGGTTCCCGGTCCCGGACCGGCACGCGGCGAGGCACACCGCCCCGGCGACCGCGACCGCGCCGCGCACGAGGAACGAGCGGCGGGTCAACTCGTCCATCGGGCCACCGGGAGAACTCGCGCCGGGTCTTCGGGCCCGACCCCGTGCCCCCCGCTCGACCTCCGGCGGTTCGACGGATCGTCCACTGGAAGTGCTCCCATGTCCGGCGGGCGCAGAGCAGCATCTCCATGATGCCCGGCTTCGTCGTCCTTCCAAGGGGTCGACGGCCCGAGCATGCGGACTCCCCCGTGGCCGGATCCCACCCGCACGCGCTCCGAGGCCGCACACGCACCCCTCTGGACGGTGACCTCCCCGCGCCGCCACCCTGACGAGGGTGATTGCGCGAGAAGTGCCCGGCACGGGGCCGCTCATCCCCCGCCGCCTCCGCGGCCCGCTGTTCGGGCTGGCCGCCGCGTGCGCGGTCCTCATCGTCGCCCTAGGGGTGCGCTACCACGACGATCGGACCTTCGGCCGGCTCGACCGGTGGGTGGTCGACGAGCTGCCCTGGGCCATACCGGTGCGTTCTCCGGCGCTCTCGTCGTTCGGCGCCCTCACGGGCATGGCGGAGGCCGTCGTGGTCGCGACAGTGCTCGCGATGGCGTTCTGCGTGCTGCGGCGGTGGCGGCTCGCCGCGCTGGCGCTGGCTGGCCCGGCCCTGACGGTCTTGATGACCGTGGCCGGGAAGCACCTGGTCCAACGGGAGTTCTACGACGATCCGGACTCTCTCGCGTATCCAAGCGGTCACACCGCGGGGGTGACCGCGGTCGCCCTCGTGGTCGCACTGGCCGCGATCCAGCGGGTCGGCACACGCGTCGTCGTGGCGGGTCTTGTCGCCATGCTGGCGGTCATGGCGGTAGCGGCCAGCGTGGGGCTGGTCATGGTACTGCTGAACGGCCACTACGCGACGGACGTCATCGCCGGATACGGCACGGCCGTCACCGCCACGGTGAGCACGGCCGCGGTGCTGGACCGGGTCCGCCTCCCCGTGTGGCGGCTCCAGTGGGTCGGCCCGGGCTGATCACCCCGTCTACTTCTCGGCGAGCGGCCGGTTCGCTGGTCTCTCCCCGCCCGCCTGACCCGCCGCGTCAGCGGGAGCGGACCCGATCCCCGAGCCGGTCGTCCAGCGGCACCCCTTGCGCCCCCGGGCCGGTCGGCCGCCGCCGCGCCAGCCCGGCCGCGAACGCCAGCGTCAGGCTCAGCACGACCAGCTCGCCGCCGTCCTCGGCGACCCCGAGCAGGCCGTCGAACGCGGGGGTGCCGTGGAGGACCGCGTGCGCCCCGTCGAGCACCACGGCGCAGAACATCAGGGCGACGAACCAGCCGGCCATCACCCAGCTGAACCGCCGGCCGGCCGGGCCGCTGCGCAGGTGCACGACCGCCACCGCCACGAGCGGCACCAGGCCGATCAGCCCGAAGGCGAGCAGCTCCCCCACCTGCTGGCCGTCGAAGCCGGCCACCTCCGGGGGCAGCAGCCCGACGTCGACCAGCGCGTGGCCCACCCGCTCGTGCAGCGAGACCGCGTCGTCGACCAGCACCACCGCGTAGCAGGCCGCCCAGGCCAGCGCCGTGCCGTACCGCAGCCGCTCCGCGACCACCAGCAGCGCGGCGACGACGCCGGCCTCCAGCGCGTAGCCCCAGAACTCGGGCAGGCTGCCGTCGATGTCCATCGACCACAGCCGGACCGGGAAGGCCCCCTCGGGGACCAGCCCCAGCATGCTCGCGCTGTGCACGGCGATGAAGGCGACGTCGACCAGGAGGAGGACGGCCAGCAGCGGCAGCCACGTCGCACGCAGCAGCCGGGCGGCGGGCCGCGCGGCCACCCGGGAGAGGACCTGGCGCATCCAGGCAGGGTAGTTCACCTGCCGTTCACCCTGCATTCCCCCGGACGGGTCCCGGGTGGCCGCCGGGGGACCGATGAGTTCCGCGGGCGCGCCCCGTCTGCACCCACGACAGGCAGGACGCCGGGCAGGCGCACCGCCGCACCACGAGCGAAGGAGAGTTCCATGGGCAGGATCCGCGTGCACGAGTTCGTCAGCCTCGACGGCGTCTACGAGGACCCCAGCTGGACGTTCGAGCACGGCTTCCCCGACGACCTCGCCGCCTCCATCGGCGAGATCACCGGCGCCAGCACCGGCATCCTGCTCGGCCGCACCACCTTCGAGATGTTCGCGCCGGCCTGGTCGACCCGGTCCACCGAGGACGACCCCGGCGCCGCCTTCTTCAACGACACCCCGAAGCACGTCGTCTCCTCGACGCTCGGCTCGGCCGACGCCTGGCAGAACTCCCGGGTGCTCGGCCCCTACGACCCGGAGACCATCCGGAAGCTCAAGGAGGCCGAGGACCTCTACACCAGCGGCAGCGGCACCCTGGTGCGGGCGCTGATCGCCGACGGCCTGCTCGACGAGCTGCACCTCTACGTCTACCCGGTGGTGCTCGGGACCGGCGCGAAGCTCTTCCCCGAGGGGACGGCGACCACCCGGCTGGGCCTGATCGGCTCCCAGCAGCTCACCAACGGCGTCGCGCACCTGACCTACGGGCCGGCCGCCTCCTGACCGGGCGGGCCGGGCGCCGGCGGGTCAGCCGCGGCGGAAGAACCGGCGCCCGGCCCGCCGGTACCGCTCGCAGCCGCACAGGGCGCAGTCGCTGCCCCGCCGGTAGTGCTCGTGCGCGGTGCGACCGTGCCCGCAGGTGCACGGCGGCCCGGCGCCCGGCGCGCCGACCGGTTCACCGACGGCCCGCAGCGAGGGACGGGGGGTACGGGGGGAGGGCTGGTCGCCGCCCGGAGCGTGCACGTACGGACCCTTTCGACACGCCGTCGTCCCCGGGCCATCCACTGCGCGCCGCCGACGGTGAACGGGACAGTAACCGCGCCGGGAGCCGCCGTCCTCCCAGGTCGCGCCGCGTAGCGGAACAGCAAAGTTCCTATCCCGCGTCGCTCCGGAGCGTGCCCGGTCGGGCACGCCGCGCTGGTGTCAGACGACCTCGGGTGCGTCCAGCGGAACTCGTCGCCGCGCGGGCCTCGGCACGGGCAGCACCGGCCGCGCGGGGGGCCGGGCCGCGGGCCCGGTCAGCTCGTCCCGCAGCGCCGCGACGAAGGTCCGTGCGGTCGGCAGCGCCGGGACCACCGGGGGACCCAGCGGGATGAACAGCAGCCGGTTGGGCTCGACGAGGTGCTCCCCCACCACCAACCGCACCCGGCGGCGGCCGGCCGCGAGCTCCTCCCAGGTGAGGTGCAGCACCATCTGGCGGACCAGCCCGCGGCCGAAGACCACGTAGCGGATCGCCGCCGGGCCAACGTGCGCCTCGCGGATCGTCGTCCCCCGGTGGCCGCGGGCGGCGGCGAGGGCGCGCCGCCCGGCCTCCCGGACGTCCTCCGGTCGCAGCGCCACCCGCACCGCGAACTCCAACCCGGCCACGTCGTCGGCGTGGTCAGCCACGTGCATCCCCGTTCCCGCATGCCCCCGTCGCCGGCGCGGGAACGCCGGTCTATCCCCCGGCGGGCACTCTACGCGGCCGGCCACCGGGGAACCGGCACGCGGTGGTCTCCGTGTCGGTGCCGGGGTCGCGACCGGGGTCCAGATGCCGGGGCCCCGGGGCTACCGGACGTCATCCGCGGCGGCGCCGCGGCCACCTGCGCAGCTCCGCCAGCGCGGCCTCCAGTCGCGCCACCTCCGGGTGGTCCCCCTGACCCCGCGCCCGGCGCAGCGCCCAGCGCAACCGCCCTCGGCGGCCGACCAGGGCCCGGACGACGACCACCAGCAGCACGAGGCCGGCTCCCCAGCCGACCACCTCCGGTACCGGCGCCGGCGCGCCGAACGCGTCGAGGAGCGCGTACCCGACCACGTAGCCGAGGACGACGACCAGCAGCGCCGGCACGGCGAAGACGAGAAGTCCCACGGCACCCCTTCACCTCACGGCCGCCCGCCGGACGCAGGCCGACGTCTCCGCTGTTCCCCTGCTGCTGGATCCTCGCCGGTGGCGCCCACCCGGTGACGGTCACCGTCGACGCCCGCGCACTCGCCACCCACCGGGCGCTGGACGTCGACGTCGAGCTCGTCCCCGGCTGAGCTCCGCCCCGCAGCGTTCCGCGAACGGGCAGGCGGACGCCGGGTCCCCGGGGACCGGCTGCCGGGGAGATGTCCCGGTGGCCGGCGACCGTCGGCGTCGCTCCCGGCCGGCGTCCGTTGCTAGGGTCCGCCCGTCGATCGACCCGGGAGGGCGGCATGACGACGGGGCCCCGCCGGCGCCGACCGGCCGTTCGCCTCCGCCCGCCGTGGCGCGTCGCCCTGCCTGCTGCCGTGGTCCTGGCCGGCCTCGCCGCCTGGACGCCCGGCGCGGCGTCTCCCCTGGCGGCCGGCGGCCCCGCCGTGCAGGGCAGCCCTACCGCGGTGACCGGCACGTCCCCGCCGTCCGCCCCGGTGAGCCCCTCCGTCACTCCCGCGCCCCCGCTGGCCGGGCGCACCGTCGTCCTCGACCCCGGCCACAACCGCGACAACGCGCAGTACCCGGGCGAGATCGACCGGCCGGTCGGCGCCGGCGGGTTCCCCAAGGCGTGCAACACCGCGGGCACGGCGACCGACGACGGCATCCCGGAGGCGACGGTGAACTGGGAGCTGGCACTCGCCCTGCGGGAGCGGCTCGCGGCCGCCGGCGCCCGCGTCGTGCTCACCCGGGACGCCGACGCCGGCTGGGGGCCCTGCATCGACGAGCGCGCGGCGGTCGCGAACCGGGCCGGCGCCGACCTGCTGCTCTCCCTGCACGCCGACGGCGCCGCCGCCTCCGCGCACGGCTTCCACGTGATCATGCCGGGGGTGCGGCCCGGCTGGACCGACGACATCGCCGCCGACAGCCGCCGAGCCGCCGTCGCGGTGCGCGACGCCCTGGTCGGCGCCGGGCTGTCGCCGGCCACCTACCTCGGTCAGGAGGGGCTCGACGAGCGGACCGATCTGGGCACGCTCAACTGCTCGGACGTTCCCGCCGTGATGCTCGAGGCCGGCAACCTGCGGCACCCCGGCGACGCGGCCCTGCTGACCGGGGCCGAGGGGCGGGCCCTCGTCGCGGACGCGCTCGCGGCCGCGGTCACGGCGTTCCTGCTGGGTAGCCCGTGACGAGGACGTCGCTGATCGCGGTGAAGTCGCGCTGCGCCGCGGGGTTGCCGGTGCCGGCGACCTCGAGGACGACGCGGGTGGTGCGCACCTCGGCCGGGAGCTGGGAGGTGGTCAGGTCCGGCTGCGGCGCGGGGATCCGCTGCTGGTGCGACGCCCCACCGCCGAAGTGCCAGGACACGGCGGTGACCGTCCGGTTCTCGGCGAAGCGGTCGGTCCCGTCGGCGGGGTCGACCTTGGCGTAGCCGGGTACGAGCCCCACCGCCGTGACCGTCACCGGCTCGGCGAACTCGTACACCAGCTCGGCGCCGACGGCCGCCCCTGGGCACCGCCAGGCCGTCGAGGAGTCCCCGTCGAGGGTGTGCGCGGGCTCCTAGGTGATCGTGGCACCGGTCGCGTCGACGCTGTCCGGGGCCTGGCACGTGGCCGTCACCGAGACCGGCCGCAGCGGGCCGGCCGGGCCCGGCCCGGGCGGCTGGTCGGCCTGCTTGACCGCCGGTGGGGCTCCGGTCCCCACCGCGGGCGGGGGCGAGGCGGCCACGGGGTCGCTCGGCACGCCGGCGGGCGTGTCGGAGGACGACTCGCCGAGCAGGACGTAGCCCCCGACGGCGACCGCGGCGACCACCGCGGCCGCCGCCAGCCAGGGCAGCCACCGGCCGCGCCGCGGCGGCTCCTGGCCGCCGCCCGGAGCCGGGCCGGAGGCCCACGGTGCGGGGATGGTTCCTGCGGTGGGAGCGGCGGTCGGCGGCCACGGCGCACCGGGCGACGTCGGAGGTCGCCCCGCCGACGGATCGTCCGGGGTCCAGCCCTGGGGGTGCACCACGGGTGTCGCCTCCTCCACGCGATGGTGGTCCGCCGTCCCTCCCGGGAGCGGGCCCGGCCCGCGACTCCGGGGACGGGCCATCCTCCGGCCGCCGCCCCGGCGGCACAACCGGCGCGGCTACCCGACGGGCGGCGTCGGCCGGCCCGGTGCCACGCCGAACCGGCGTCGCACGCCGGCGACGAAGCCGCTCGGCACCCTGGCGGCGACGACCGGCGCGAGCAGGCCGATCACGACGCCCCACACGCCGAGGACGACGGCGGCCAGGAACGGGTTGAACAGGACCGAGGCGTCCGCGGTGGCCTGGAGGTCGCCGAACTCCTCGACCCCGCCCTCACCCTCCACGCTGATGCGCAGCAGCAGCGCGGCGACGAA
Organism: Geodermatophilus sp. SYSU D00758; assembly: GCF_054049955.1. Taxonomy (NCBI): domain Bacteria; kingdom Bacillati; phylum Actinomycetota; class Actinomycetes; order Geodermatophilales; family Geodermatophilaceae; genus Geodermatophilus; species Geodermatophilus sp. SYSU D00758. The sequence goes on along the minus strand of NZ_JBJGYK010000026.1, from coordinate 7,413 downwards.
GGCGACGGCGGCCAGGGCGGCGGCGAACCGGGCACCCTCGCGGCGCGCGCCCTCGACGGTGTCGTGGCGCACGGCGAGCGCGGCGGCCACGACCACCATGGCGGCCAGCAGCACCACCGGGGCCAGCCAGAACCAGGCGCTGGCGTCGGTGAACGTGATCAGGTCGACGCTCTGCGAGCCGCTCGGCGTCAACTCACCCAGCACGCCGCTGGTCGCGCTGCCCTCCGCGTCGAGGGGCACGCCGGCCGACCACAGCACGCCGGCCAGGGCCCCGTTGGCGCCACCGATCAGCGTGACGCCGAGGGAGACCAGCCGGTCGCCCTCCTCGACCAGGAGGTGGAGGAGGGCGACCAGGACGGCGAGGAGGCCGGTGGCGAAGACCGCCAGCGCCCCGGCCAGCGGGGCGCGCACCCTGTGCCGGACGGCGCCGACGCGGCCGGGGAGCTCGGTCGAGGAGGACAGCAGCCAGGTCAGGCCGAGGGTCGCCACCGCGAACAGCAGCGCGCCGACCACCGTGGAGACGACGCCGACACCGACCCGGCCGTCCACGCCGAGAGCGTCCGCAGGCTCCGCCTCGTAGCGGGTCAGCAGCGACAGCGGGAGGAAGCAGGCGGTGAAGACCAGCGCGGTCCGCACGCCCTGCAGGAGACCGTCCACCGCGCTCGCGGGCGGGCGGCTGCGCAGGCTCGAGCCGTACGAACGGCCCAGCAGCGCGAGGCCGACCAGGGTGACGGTGAGCGGGAGGACGCCGAGGGACCCCGAGGTCCCGAACGACCCGGCACCCGCCTCCAGGTACGCGTTCCCGCCGACGGCGAGGCTGGCGCCACCCAGCACGAGGGCGAGGGTCTCCCGGAACCCGATCCCGCCCTCCGTGATCAGCAGCGCCCCCACCAGCGAGAGGGCGAGCATCGCGCCGACCGCGAGGCCGGCAGCGCGCGCGGCACCGCCCCAGTCCCCGGTCAGCAGCGCGTCGACGTAGCTGCGCCGAGGAGCCCCCGGGTGCGGCGCGCCGGGGACCGGGCCACCCCAGGGGGCGGCCGGCTGCGCAGCGGCCCAGGCTGCGGGCTGCTGCGGGGTCCCCCACGCAGCGGCGGGCTGCGGCGCGGTCGACGGCGTGTACGCCGGTGGCGTCGCGTACGGCGGGCCGGCCTCGGGCTGCTGGGGCCACGTCGAGGGCTGCGGGACCGGAGAGGTGACGTACGGCGGAGGCGCGGCGGTGTACTCGAGTCCCGGCTGCTGCGGGGCGGCCCACGGGCCGGCGCCCGGCTGGGGGGCCTGCTCGACCGGCGGCGCGGGCAGCGGTGCACCGCAGGCGGGGCAGAAGTTCGCGCCGGGCGCCCGCTGCGCCCCGCAGTTGCCGCAGTAGGTCCCCGTCATCCGTACGTCCTCCCCGTCGGTCTCCCGCGTGCGCCGGCCGGCGCACCGGTCCACTGTGACGGGCTTTCGGCACGAGTCCGGCCGTTGTTGAGCGCACGCCGGCCCCCGGTCCCCCGGAGGACGAGGGGACAGCTACCCGACCGGTCCGGGAGCGCCGCCCGGGAGGCCTCAGCGCACCAGCGAGCCGGTGTCCTCCCGCGCCGCGATCCGCTCCCGCTGCGGGACGACGGTGTACTTCGGGTCGCGCGCGCTGGCCATCCCCGCCTCGAACACGCCGAACCGGGTCAGCAGCGAGCCCGCGGCCAGCAGCGCACCCGACACCACCGCGCCGGCCCGCCTGCGGCCGGTCACGACGGTGAGCGCCGCCCCGGTGGCCGTGCAGGCCCTGGCGGCGCGCATCAGCTTCCCGGGCCGACCCTGGTGGTAGGGCTCGCTGACGACGCCGTGGCCGCTCTCCACCCGGTGCATGGCGGCGAGCTCGATCGCCGCCCCGGCGACGGCCATCTTCCGCGACGGCCCGGCCTCGGCGACCGGGGTGAACGCCATCGTGATCCCCCCGCCGGCGGCCATCGCGGACCCGCCGAAGACGTAGGGCAGCTCGCCGTGCGGCTCGTGCCACGACGGGACGGCGGTGTTGGACAGCAGCACCGCGGTGTACGTGGCCAGCGGCCCGCCGAAGACGGCCGCCACCGCACCGCCGAAGCGCTTGAGCCGCGGGAACCAGCCCAGCAGCTCGACGGCCGCGGTCGCGCCGGCCGCCGCGCTGAACGGCGCCAGGATGTAGGAGCCCACCGACAGCGGCGAGGTCGGCTTGAGCACCCGCAGCATGTGCAGGAACCGCTCCGGCCGGCCGAGGTCGTGGATCAGCCACCCGACCGAGGCGATCGACGCGCCACCGGCGGTCAGCCGGGCGGTGCGGGTCAGCGCCGGGCGGCCGGTGAGGTCGGCGAAGGCGGCCAGGACGGCCGAGGAGCCGGCGGCTCCCCCGAGGAACAGGTAGAGCGGGACGTCAGGGGTCTTCCACACCGGGGGCTTGATGATCGGCCGCCCGTAGTACGAGGTGAACTCCGCCTCCTCGACCATCGGCACCTCGCCGCCCGGCCGCCCCCCGCCGCGGCGGCGCCGGCGCTCCCGGCGCTGCGCCGGCGGCCCGTCGGCCCGCCGCCAGCCGGCCCCCGGTGACGCGGCCGCGCCGGTCGTCCCGTCCGGCCCGCCGTCCATCGGCGCGCCGGTCACCGTGGCCTCCTCGAGCCGAGCACGGCCGAGAGCGCCACCCCGACGATCATGACCGCCGCGGCCCCGGCCGACCGCCACATCGACGGCAGGTCGCGGGTGGTGACCACCGGGTCCGGCGGCAGCCCGTAGACCTCCGGCTCGTCGAGCAGCAGGAAGAACGCCCCGGCGCCGCCGACCCCGTCGGACTCGTCGCGCCCGTACAGGCGGGCCGTGCTGACCCCCTGCTCCTTCAGGGTCGCCAGCCGGGCGTCGGCGCGGGCCTGCAGCTCGTCGAGGTTGCCGAACTGGATCGACTCCGTGGGGCAGGCGGTCGCGCACGCGGGCATCAGCCCGTCCAGCGTCCGGTCGTAGCACAGGGTGCACTTGAACACCCGCCCGTCGCCCTTGCGCTGGTCGATGACCCCGTACGGGCAGGACGGCACGCAGTAGCCGCAGCCGTTGCAGATGTCGCCCTGGACGACGACGGTGCCGAACTCGGTGCGGAACAGCGCGCCGGTCGGGCAGACGTCCAGGCACCCGGCGTGCGTGCAGTGCTTGCACACGTCGGAGCTCATCAGCCAGCGGACCTGCTTGTCGGCGCCCGACTGGCCGGTCTGCGGGTCGAACTCGCTGAGCGCCTCCACGTTGAGCACCGACTGCTGCGCGCCGGCCAGGCTGTCGGCCTGCGCGTTCGCCGGGGAGGGCCCGCTGCCCTGCCGGTCGTCCCCCGGCCGGCCGAACGTGGGCATCGGCAGGTCCACGGTGCGGGTCTGCTCGATGAAGGCGACGTGCCGCCAGGAGTTCGCCCCCAGCTGCCCGGTGTTGTCGTAGGACATGCCCGACAGCCCGATGACGTCGCGCGTGCCGTGCGCGTCGTCCATCGGCAGCATGTTCCACTCCTTGCACGCCACCTCGCAGGCCTTGCAGCCGATGCACACCGAGGTGTCGGTGAAGAAGCCGACCCGGGCCGGGTGGTCGGCGTCGTAGCCGGCCTCCCCCTGGACGTCGGGCAGCGGCCCGTACAGCCGGTGGTCCGGGTCGCGGCCGGTGAAGGCCGGGCTCGCCGAGCTGATCGAGGTCACGCGCCCCGCCTCCCTGCTCCGGTCACTGCTGCGACCCCTCCCCCGCCGTGGCCTCGACCGGGTCCCGGCCGTTGAGCCCCACCCGGCCGGAGGGCACCCCGGCCCGGAGCCGGTAGGACTCGACGAGCTCGATGAGCTCCGGCCCGCGCGGCCGGCGGCCCGGCCGGATGTCGGCGGTGCTGACCTTGTCCTCCTGGATGTGGGTGTTGGCGTCGAGCGCGATGCCCAGCAGGTCGTTGGCCGAGTCGCCGGTCGACAGCCCGCTGTAGGACCAGTGGTAGGGCATCCCGATCTGGTGGACGACGGTGCCGTCGCCCAGCCGGATCGGCCGCATCCTCTCGGTGACCAGCACCTTCGCCTCGATCGCCGTCCGCGAGCTGATCAGCGTGGCGAACTCCCCGTTGGTCAGCCCGCGCAGGTCGGCGAGCTCGGGGCTGACCTCGACGAAGAACTCCGGCTGCAGCTCCGCCAGGTAGGGCAGGGTGCGGCTCATCCCGCCGGCCGTGTGGTGCTCGGTCAGCCGGTAGGTGGTCACCTGGAACGGGAAGACCTCGCTGCGCGAGGGGTTCTCCCGGTTCCACGGCCCGGGGATGCGCTCGACCGTCGGGCTGGCCTGCTGCTTGTACAGCGCGTTCTCCACCACCGACTCGACCGGCTCGTAGTGGGTCGGCAGCGGCCCGTCGACCAGCCCCGACGGCGCGTACAGCCAGGCCTTCCCGTCGCCCTGCATGACGAACGGGTCGTCCCCGGCGATGGCGTCCTGCGCCCGCGCCCCCTCCGGCGGCACGTAGTCCGGCCGCTTGGTGGCCTCGAAGTCCGGCGCGTCCTGACCGGTCCACCGCCCGGCCTCCTCGTCCCACCAGACGTAGGCCTTGCGCTCGCTCCACGGCCGGCCGTCCGGGTCGGCCGAGGCGCGGTTGTAGAGGATGCGGCGGTTGTACGGCCAGGCCCACCCCCACTCGGAGGCGACGGGACCCTGCTCGCGACCGGGCTTGCGCCGGGCGGCCTGGTTGACCTCGTCGGCGTACACCCCCGAGTAGATCCAGCAGCCGCACGACGTCGACCCGTCGTCCTTCAGGTCCAGGTAGCCGGAGACCGTGCGCCCGTCGGGCCCCACGCCGTTGATCTCCCGCAGCACCGCGTCGGCGCTGGGCTCGGCCTCGGGCCCGTGCGTCGGGTAGTCCCAGGTGAGGTCGAGCAGCGGGCGGTCGCGCGGGTCGGTGGAGCCGGCCAGCTTCTCCCGCAGGATGCGGCCCAGGTGGAAGTAGAACCACAGGTCGCTGCGGGCCTCGCCCGGCGGGTCCACCGCCTTGTGCCGCCACTGCAGCAGCCGCTGGGTCTGGGTGAAGGTCCCCTCCTTCTCCACGTGCGTGGCCGCGGGCATGAAGAAGACCTCGGTGGCGATCGTCTCGGGGGCCAGCTCCCCGGTCTCGATCTCCGGGGACTCGTTCCAGAAGGTGGCCGACTCGATCAACTGCAGGTCGCGGACGACCAGCCAGTCGAGGTTGGCCAGGCCGAAGCGGTTCATCCGGCCGTTGGGGTGGCCCACCGTCGGGTTCTCGCCGACCAGGAAGTAGCCGGAGACCTTGCCCTGGATCATGTCGGCGATCGTCCGGTAGGAGCTGTGGTCACCGGTGATCTTGGGCAGGTGGTCGAAGCAGAAGTCGTTCTCCGGCTGCGCCGCGTCGCCCCACCAGGCCTTGAGCAGGTTGACCATGTAGGTCCGCTTGTTGCCCCAGAACCCGGCCTTGCCGGCGGCGTCGGCGACGTAGTCGTCGAGCGTGTCGTGCTGCAGCGCGTGCGGCATCGGCAGGTAGCCGGGCAGCAGGTTGAACAGCGTGGGGACGTCGGTCGACCCCTGGATGCTGGCGTGCCCGCGCAGGGCGAGGATCCCGCCGCCCGGGCGGCCGATGTTGCCCAGCAGCGTCTGCAGGATGGAGGCGGTGCGGATGTACTGGGCGCCGACGCTGTGCTGCGTCCAGCCCACCGAGTACACCCAGGCCGTCGTCCGGTCCCGGCCGCTGTTCTCGGTCACCCAGCGCGCGACCTGCTCGAAGACCTGCGGCTCGATGCCGCAGACCTCGGCCACCATCTCCGGGGTGTAGCGGTCGAAGTGCCGCTTGAGCACCTGGAAGACGCAGCGGGGGTGCTGGAGGGTCTCGTCGCGCCTCGGCCGGTTCGGGATCGGCGGCCCGCCGCTGCCGGCGGCCTGGGCGCGGTCGGAGGACTTCACCTCGGCCCGCTGCTCGGTGGACTTCTGCTCGGCCGCGCGGGCGGGGTCGTCGGAGGTGCCGGTGTTCTCCTCGTCGGACTCCGCACCGGTCTCGTCGGGCTCGTACTGCCAGCTGGCCTCGTCGTACTGGCCGTGCTCGGGGTCGAACCCGGAGAACAGGCCGTCGAGGTCCTCGGCGTCCAGGAACTCCTGGCTGACCAGCGCCGCCGCGTTGGTGTAGGCGACCACGTACTCCTTGAAGTACAGGTCGTGGTCGAGGACGTACTTGATCAGCCCGCCGAGGAACGCGATGTCGGTGCCCACCCGCAGCGGAACGTGCAGGTCGGCGATCGCGCTGGTGCGGGTGAACCGCGGGTCGACGTGGATGACCTTCGCGCCGCGCGCCTTGGCCTCGGTCACCCACTGGAAGCCCACGGGGTGGCACTCGGCCATGTTCGAACCCTCGATGACGATGCAGTCGGAGTTCGCGAGGTCCTGCTGGTAGTTGGTGGCACCGCCACGACCGAACGAGGCACCCAGACCGGGCACCGTGGAGGAGTGCTATATGCGGGCCTGGTTCTCGATCTGGATCGCGCCCAGGGCGCTGTAGAGCTTCTTCATGAGGTAGTTCTCCTCGTTGTCGAGGGTCGCCCCTCCGAGGCTCGCTACTCCCATGGTGCGGTTGACGCGCTTGCCGTCGCACTCGTCCTGCCAGCCCTTGCGCCGGGCCTCCAGCACGCGGTCGGCGATCATGTCCATCGCCGTGTCGAGGTCGAGGTCCTCCCACTCCGTCCCGTACGGGCGGCGGTAGCGGACCTTGGTGACCCGGCTCGGGCTGGTGACCAGCTGCTTGCTGGCGCTGCCCTTGGGGCACAGCCGGCCGCGGCTGATCGGCGAGTCGGGGTCGCCCTCGATCTGCAGGACCTGCTCGTCCTTGACGTACACGCGCTGGCCGCAGCCCACGGCGCAGTACGGGCAGACGCTCTGGACCACGCGGTCGGCGGTCGCCGTCCGGCTGGTCAGCTGCTCGGTGCCCTTGCTGCGCGCGGACCTGCCGCGCCCCAACGGGTCCGGTCCGGTGAGCTGCCGGAACACCGGCCACGCGTCGAGCCAGGTCTTCACAGGACCGACTCTGCCACGGTGGGCACGATCCGGCCGCTCGGAACCGGATCCCGCCGTCCGCGACCCGCCACGCCGTCGCCGGTGCGCCGCCCGCCGGCGGTGGCGGCCGGTCGCCCGCCGGCGGTGCCGCGCCGGCGGTGGCGGCCGCGGCCGGTCGCCCGCCGCCGGTGATCATGGGGATCCGGCCGGCCGCTCCGGCGTGTCGGCGCGTGTCCCCTGCCAGACGTCCATGATCACCGCGGTCGGGGCGGCGGGGAGACGGTGGAGGCGGGACGTGGCGGGGCGGGGCTGGTGGGGGGGGGGGGGGGGGGGGGGGGGGGGGGGGGGGGGGGCGGGGGGGGGGGCCCGCGGCCGCGCCCAACCCCCCCCATCACGCACGCCCCACCCCCCCACCGCGACCACACG
>NZ_JBJGYK010000025.1:0-56902 GCF_054049955.1 Geodermatophilus sp. SYSU D00758 | reverse complement strand
AGACTGCGCGCCCCCAGCCGCCCTCGCCCCCGCCGGGGCGGGGCGACCACGCCCCCCCGCCCCCCCCCCCCCCCCCCCCCGCCCCCCGCCCCCCCCCCCCCCCCCCCCCCCCCGGGGGAGTAGCCGCGCTGGTCTGGGGCCAGGGTGCGCAGGCCGTCGGCGTGGAGGAGCGGGGCGACGGCGTCCCAGGCGCCGGCGTCCTGCGGGAAGCCGTGCAGCAGGACGACGGGGTCGCCCCCTGGTGGGCCGCCGTCCCGGACGTCGAAGACCAGGTCGCCGCGCCGGAAGCCGTCCACCCCGGAACCGTGCCCGCCGTCCGGCGGGTCCGCCAGTCAGGGCGGCCCGTCAGCGGCGCCGGCGGTGGTGGCGCGGTAGGGGGCCAGGAACGCGGTCAGGTGCCGGTGCACCCGGTCGGCCGGCCGGCCGGCGCCGGTCATCCCCCACGTGACGAGGGCACCGTTGTAGACCGTGTGGACGAGCTCGGCGAGGTCGGCCACGTCCACCTCCTCGGCGAGCTCGCCGGCCGCGCGGCCGGTGGCCAGCACCTCGGTGAGCGCCGCGACCAGGTTGGCCGAGTAGCGCGCGGTGACGGCGGCGAACGCGGGGTCGGAGAGGTCCATCAGCAGGAAGGCCAGGTGGTGGGCGAACTCCGCCGGACCGGTGAGCGGGGCGGCGAGGCCGGCGAGCGTGTCCACGAGAGCGGGGACCACCGGCGGGTGCCCGGCCAGCTCCCGGAGCCGGTCGGGGACGGCGTCCACGTCGTGCTCGGCGAGGGCGAGGAGCAGCTGCCGCCGGGAGCCGAAGCGCTGCAGCAGCGTCGCCGGGGACAGCCCGGCCCGGGCGCCCACCTCGGCCAGCGTCAGCTGCTGCGGGCCGACGTCCCCGATGACGGCCGCGGCCGCCTCGAGGATGGCCCGGTCGCTGACGGTCCGTGGGCGTGGCACGGGGCGACGATAGGGCTTGCGTATATAAATGACCAGTCGTTTACTAAGGGTCCCACCTACCGAGGAGGCCCGCAGTGCACACCGAACTCCCCCTCCGGGACCGCGTCGCCGTCGTCGCCGGGGGCACCCGCGGCGCCGGCCGCGGCATCGCCGTCCAGCTCGGCGCGGCCGGCGCCACCGTCGTGGTCACCGGCCGCTCGACGCGCACCGCGCGGTCGGACCTGGGCCGGCCGGAGACCATCGAGGAGACCGCCGAACTGGTCACCGCCGCCGGGGGGCGCGGAATCCCGGTCCGCGTCGACCACGAGCAGGAGGAGCAGGTCGCGGCCCTGGCCGCCCGGGTCGCCGACGGGTTCGGCGCGCCGGACGTGCTCGTCAACGACATCTGGGGCGGTGACCCGCTGACCCAGTGGGACACCCCGTTCTGGGAGCTCGACCTCGCCGCGGTCGACCGGATGTGGCGGCAGGCGGTCGGCACGCACCTGGTCACCAGCCGGCACCTGGTCCCCCTGATGGTGCGGCGGGGCCGCGGGCTGGTCGTGGAGGTCACCGACGGGGTCGGGGACGGCTACCGGGGCAGCCTCGGCTACGACCTGGTGAAGACCGCCGTCAACCGGACGGCCTTCGCGATGGCCGAGGAGCTGCGGCCGCACGGGGTCACCGCGGTCGCCGTCACGCCGGGGTTCCTCCGCTCCGAGGCGGTGCTGGAGGTCTTCTCCGTGACCGAGGAGACCTGGCGGGACGGCGTCGCCCGCGACCCGCACTTCGCCGCCTCGGAGACCCCGCACTTCGTCGGGCGGGCGGTCGCGGCGCTGGCGGCCGACCCGCGGGTCGCCGAGCGGTCCGGCCGGGTCCTCACCAGCTGGGACCTCGCCGAGGAGTACGGGTTCACCGACGTCGACGGCCGCCGGCCGCACTGGGGCCGGCACATCGCCGGCGCGGTCGCCTGAGGCCCGGGGGACCGGGTCATGGGCACCGGAGGAGCCCGTCCCGCAGCGCCGGGCGACCGCCGGGCGGTCGCCGTGCTGTGCCTGACGCAGTTCGTGCTGGTCGTCGACGTCGTGGTGCTCAACGTCGCGCTGCCCGCCGTGCAGCGCTCGCTCGGGCTGGCGCCGGCGGACCTGGGCCTGGCCGTGGTCGCCTACACGCTCGCGTTCGGCAGCCTGCTGATCGCCGCCGGGCGGGCCGGTGACGTGCTCGGCCGGCGCCGGGTCTTCGTGGCCGGCCTGCTGGTCTTCACGGCGGCCTCGCTCCTCACCGGGCTGGCCCAGGAGACCTGGCAGTTCCTCGCCGCCCGCGCCGGGCAGGGGATCGGGGCGGCCCTCGCCTCGCCCAGCGCGCTGGCCCTGCTCACCACCCGCTTCCCGGACCAGGGGCGGCGCAACGCCGTCCTGGGGCTGTGGGCGGCGGTCGGCTCCGCGGGCGCGGTGGCCGGCCAGGTGCTCGGCGGCCTGCTCGTCTCCACCGCGGGCTGGCGCTGGGTGTTCCTCGTCAACGTGCCGATCGGGGTCGCGGCCGCCCTCCTCGCGACGGGCGTCCTGCACGAGTCCCGCCCCGAGCGGGCCGGCCTCGACCCCGTCGGCGCCCTGCTGCTGGCCGCCGGGCTGGTTCCTGCCGTGCTCGTCCTGACCCGCCTCCCGGTGGACGGGGCGGGACCGGGCGTGCTGACCGGCGCCGTGCTCGCCGTCGTCCTGCTCGGCGCGCTCGTCGTCCAGCAGCGGCGGTCCCGGGCGCCGCTGGTGCCCCCGGCCGTGCTCGCCGCGCCGGGCGTCCGGGCCGGCAACGCCGCACTGGCCCTCTCGGCCGCCGCTGTCGGCGCGACCCTCTTGCTGACCACCCTCTACCTGCAGGTGGCCCTGGACCGGTCGGCGCTCTTCGTCGGTCTGGCCTTCGCACCGGTCACCGCGCTCATCCTGGTGGTGGCCCCGGTCGCCGGACGCCTGGTCAGCCGGGCCGGTGCCCGGCTGCCCCTGGTGGCCGGGCTCGCCACGGCCGCGGCGGGGATGCTGCTGCTGAGCCGGGTGCCCGCGGGCGGCTCGTACGTGCCGGACGTGCTGCCCGGCCTGCTGCTCGTCGGGGTGGGCAGCGCGCTGGGCTACGCGCCGTCGTACGTGGCCGCCACCGCGGCGGTCGCGCCGGGAGAGCAGGGCACGGCCTCCGGTCTGCTCGCCACGGCCCAGGAGCTGGGGCCGGCCGTCGGGCTCGCCGTCGTCGCGGGCCTCGCCGTCCCGGCGGCCGACGGGGTGGCGGCGCTCGTGGCCGGCTACCGGACCGGCTTCCTGGCCGCGGCGGGGCTCGCGGTGCTCGGCGCTGCCGTGGCGGTCCTGCTCCCGCGGGGCCTGGGGCGGGCCGGGCCCCGGGAGGCGGTCGTCGACCGGGCGGACGTCACGGCGGTCGGCTGACCGGCTACGGCGCCTGCTCCGGCGTGCCCGGCTCCCCGGCCGGGTGCGCCGCTGCCCGCGGCGCGACCCGGGGCGGCGGCCGGTCGATCGCCACCGCCAGGGCCGGCAGCAGGAGCACGGTGAGCGCCCCCGCGCCGACCAGGGCCGCGGCGTCGGCCGAGGAGAGGAGCCCGTTGCGCTGCCCGATCTCGGCCAGCGCCACCAGCACCGGCAGCGCGGTGGCCGAGATCAGCACGGTCTGCACCCGCTGGCGGGCGGGGAGCACCGCCCGGTACACGGCCAGCGCGGGCAACCCGCGGACGGCGACCATGAGCCCGAAGAAGAGCAGCACGAGCAGCGGCGCCCCCGCGATCGCGTCGAGGTCCAGGCCCATCCCCGAGTAGACGAAGAAGATCGGCACGAAGAAGCCGTAGCCGACGGCGTCCAGCTTCGACTCCAGCGTCGGCGAGGAGACGCCCACCCAGTGCCGCAGCACCACCCCGGCCAGGAAGGCGCCGAGCACCGCGTCCAGGTGCACCTGGTCGGTGACGGCGATCAGCGCCACCAGCAGCAGCATCGTCGCGCGCAGGGTGATCTGCGCGGTCTCGTGCTGGTTGAGGAGCACGACGGTGGTCAGCCGGCTGCCCTCCCGCACCAGGTGCCGGCCGGCGGCGAGCGCGGCGGCGAAGGCCGCGACCGCGGCGATCGACGCCAGCGCGGTGAAGCGGCTCTGCGTGCCGAGGAACACCGCGATCGCCAGCACGGGGAACAGCTCCCCGACCCCGCCGGCGGCGAGCAGGTAGCTCCCGAGCCGGCCGTGCAGGAGCCCGTGCTCCCGGAGGATCGGCAGCAGCGTCCCCAGCGCGGTCGTCGTCAGGCCGATGGCCACCGGCACGGCGGCCTCCACCAGGCCGACCGCGGCGAACGCCGTCGCGATCCCGAGGGCCAGCACGGCGGAGATCCCCCAGGCGCCGATCGCCCGGCGCCCCGGGTCCGCCCCCAGCAGCCGCAGGTCGAACTCGTAGCCGGCGAGCAGGAAGACGAAGCCCAGCCCGACGTCGGCGAGGACCTGCACCTCCCCGGGTGAGCTGAGCCCCAGGGCGGAGGGGCCGATCGCGACGCCCCCGGCCAGCAGCAGGACGACCTGGGGCACCGGGAGGCGCGGGAGCAGCCCGACGAGGACCGGCGCGAGCAGCGAGACGGCCAGGACGGCGACCAGCGCGTCGATCGCGACGACCCCGTCCACCGGCCTCTCCCGTCCACGGCCCCGGGGCGGGTGGGCCCGCCGTGCGGGAAGGGCATCGTCGCGCGGACCGGGACGGCGCGTCCACACCCCGCCGCCCGTGACGCGGACCCGGTCCGGGGTGGCCGCGGGTGCCGGAGCCGTCGGTCGGCGTCGGCACCCGGCGCGCCGCGGGTGGCATCCGGGAGGATGGGCGCCGTGACGGAGGAGCTCATCGTCCTGGTGGACGACGACGGGACGGCGATCGGCACGATGCCCAAGCCGCTGGTGCACCACGGGGAGACCCCGCTGCACCGTGCGTTCTCCGCCTACCTCTTCGACGACGCGGGGCGGCTGCTGGTCACCCGCCGCGCCGACGGGAAGCAGACCTTCCCCGGCATGTGGACCAACACCGTCTGCGGGCACCCGGGCCCGGGGGAGGACGACGCGGCGGCGATCGCCCGCCGCGCCGCCGAGGAGCTGGGCCTGCGCGTGCGCGAGCTGCGCCCGGCCCTGCCCTCCTACCGCTACCGCGCCGAGTTCCGCGGGGTGGTGGAGAACGAGGTCTGCCCGGTCTACCTCGGCCGGTTCAGCGGCGTGCCCGCACCGCACCCCGCCGAGGTCGGCGCCTGGGAGCTGCTGGACTGGCCGACCTTCCGCCGCCGCCAGGAGATCGAGGACGGCGACGCCTGGTCGCCGTGGTGCCGGGAGCAGGCCCGCCTGATCGAGGCCGCCGGCCTGGCACCGACCGGCTGAGTCACCCGTCGACCACCGTCCGTCGCGACGGTCCGGGGCGCCGGTGTCGCTGCCGGGCGGTCGCGGCGACCCGCCCTACCGTCCGCCGCGTGGAGCGCCGCAGGTTCCTGCTCACCCTCGCCGCTGGTCTGGTCGGGGCCGCGGTCGGCCGCGGCACCGCCGACCTCGTCGACACCGCCGCCGCGGCCGGCCCCGCCCCGGCCCCCCGTGCCGAGCCCGCCGCCACCGTCCGCGGCGAGGTCCCCCCGGCGCCGCCCACCGGCGTCGTCGACCGGTTGCCGGGGGAGGGCGACGGGCTGGCGCTCACCATCGACGACGGCACGAGCTCCGAGGTGGTGGCGGCGTTCTGCACCTTCGCCGCCGACACCGGCGCCCGGCTGACCTTCTTCCCCAACGGCCGCTACCGCTCGTGGCTGGACAACGGCGAGCTCCTGCAACCGCTCGTCGACTCCGGCCAGGTGGCGATGGGCAACCACACCTGGTCGCACCCGGACCTCACCACGCTGCCCGACGACGCGGTCGCCGAGGAGATCGGCCGCAACCGCGACTTCCTGGCCGAGGCCTTCGGCGCCGGGCGGACGCCGTTCTTCCGCCCCCCGTTCGGGGCCCACGACGAGCGCACCGACGCCCTGGCCGCCGCGGCCGGGCACCCCACCGTCGTCCTCTGGAACGGCACGCTGGAGGACAACCGGCTGCTCACCCCCGACCAGCTCATGGCCGCCGCGCGCCGCTGGTTCACCGCCCAGGCGATCGTCGTCGGCCACGCCAACCAGCGGACGGTGACCGGCCTGTACGACGAGCTGGTCGCGCTGATCGCCGAGCGCGGGCTCCGGACGGTGACCCTCGCCGACGCCTGGCCCTCCGGGCTGGCCCGGGTGGGCCCGGTGGTGGCCCGGGGCGCCGTCGGCTGACCCGCTCGACCTGCGCGCCGCCGCCCCATCGGCCAGGCTGGGCGCGCGGGGATCACACGAGTGCGACGGAGGAGCGGATGGCCGACAGCGGGACGATGGCGGGCCGGGTGGCCCTGGTGACCGGCGGGGCGAGCGGGCTGGGCCGGGCCACCTGCGTGGCGCTGGCCGAGGCCGGGGCGCACGTGGCGATCGCCGACATCGACGCCGCCGGCAGCGAGGGCACGCACAAGCTCGTGGCCGACGCGGGCGGCTCGGCCGAGGTCGTCCCGCTCGACGTCACCGACGACGCGGGCCGCCGGGCGGTGGTGCAGCAGCTGGCCGACGCCCACGGCGACGCCTTCGACGTCCTGGTCAACGTCGCCGGCATCGACCGGCCCGGCTACATCACCGACATCGACCTCGCCGACTACCAGCGGGTGCAGGCGGTCAACTGCGAGGGGCCGGTCTTCCTCACCAGCGAGTTCGTGAAGCGGGTGCAGCACCTGCCGGAGGGGCGCACCGCCGACGTCGTGCACGTCGTCTCGCTGTCGGCGATCACCTCGGGCAGCGGCGCGATCGCCTACAACGGCTCCAAGGCCGGGTTCCTCAACGCGACCCGCTGCATCCAGCGGGAGCTGCGCGAGAAGGCCGTCCGCACCGAGGACGGCACCGAGCGGCCCTTCCCGTGCCGCGTGCAGGCGGTGATCCCCGCGGCCATGGACACCCCGATGATGGAGCAGTGGGGCATCCCCGCGCACCTGATGATGCCGCCGTCCGCCGTGGCCGAGATGGTCCGGTACCTGGTGACCCTGCACCCGTCGGCGTTCGTCCCGGAGATGCAGATCGTCCCCCGCCTGGAGCCGAACTTCCCCCGCTGACCGGGGTACCGGGATGGGGACGAGCCGCATGAGGAGGCGCAAGGTGGGCAGATCCGTCCCCGAGGACCCGACCCCGGACACCGCGATGGCCTCGGGCAGCGACGCCGGCGAGCCGGGGGGCCACCTGGGCCCCGGTGACCTCGCGCCCGACGAGGAGCGGCTGCTGGCCGCCCTCGAGCGGGACGCCGGCGGTGCGCCGGCGTCGCCCGAGGAGACGACCGCGGAGATCCGGGCCGCCGAGGACGAGGCGCCGCTGCCGGCCGAGGGCGGCCCCCAGGACGACGGCCTGTCCGCCCGCTTCGCCGCACCCGAGGGCGGGCCGGACGCCGGCGGACCGCCCCCCGAGGTCGGCCAGCCGGCTCAGGACGCGCCGCTGCCCGACACCGACTGACCGCGCAGGCGGACGGCGACCAGGGCGACGTCGTCCTCCCCGCCGCCGGGCAGCAGGCGGGCGACGACCTCGTCGCAGACCCCCTCGACCGGCTCCACGCGCAGCTCCGCCAGGTGCGCGGCGAGCCGGACGACGCCGTCGTCGAAGACCTGGACCCGGCTCTCCACCAGGCCGTCGGTGTAGAGCAGCAGCGTGGACCCGGGCCGCAGCCGCGTCTCGATGTCGCGGCGGGTCACCGAGGGGTCGACGCCCAGCAGCATCCCGGGGCGCGGGGTGTCGAGGGTGCGCACCGAGCCGTCGGGCTCGGCGACCAGCGCCGGGAGGTGCCCGGCGCTCGACCAGCGCAGCCGGGCGCCGCCGGTGGCCGGGTCGGGGGTCAGGTGGCCCAGCAGCACGGTCGCCATCGTGTCCAGCCCGAGGCCCGCGACGGCGCGGTCCAGGCGGGTGAGGACGGCGGCCGGCCCCTCGTCCCCGGCGTAGGCGATGCCGCGCAGCAGCCCCCGCAGCTGCGCCATGTGCGCGGCGGCACCGATGTCGTGCCCGACGACGTCCCCGATGACGACGACGGTGGACCCGTCGGGCTGCGTGAACACGTCGTACCAGTCGCCGCCGACCTGGGCCTCCCGCGTGGCCGGCACGTACCGGACCGCGATCTCCAGCTCGGCCGCGCCCGGCGGTGCGGTGAGCAGGCTGCGCTGCAGGGCCTCCGCCGCCCGCACCGCGCTGCGGGACCGCGCGTACAGGGCCTCCAGCAGGTGGGTGCGCAGCTCGCCGGCCTCGGCGAGGTGCGCGGTCGTCCACGGCGCGGAGCGGCCGCGGACGGTCTCCCGCCAGCGGTCGAAGCTCTTCCGCGGGCTCAGCCGCACCCGGTCGCCCTCGCGCTCGGCGATCGCCTTGTTGTGCGGGTCCCCGCCCCAGTCCACGGTGTGCACGGCCTCGGCCCGGTGCCACACCACGTACTGCCCCTCCGGCAGCGGCAGCGCGAGGACGCCGCACACCACCTCCACGGGGAGGTCCGGTGCGCCGGGCTCCGCGGCCAGCGCGTCGGTGGCCACCACGTCCTCGCCCCGGCCGGCCGCCCAGGCCGCGATCGCGTCGGCCGTGCCCGCCGGCAGCGGGGCACCCGCCCGGCCGTCGTGGCCCTGGAGGCAGAGGGTGACCCCGTCGGCGGGCAGCAGGTCCAGCAGGCCCGGCGTGCCGAGGAGGGTCTCGGCCAGCGGCCGCTCCTCGTCGAGCGCGGCGGCGGTCAGCCAGGCCAGGGCTGAGCGGGCGCGCAGCCGGCGGTCGGCCTCCTCCTGCACCTCCCGGTCCACCAGCCGCAGGGAGAGCGTGGAGCCGAGGAACTCGGCGGCCGCGCGGGTGGCGTAGGGCGGGGTGTGCGGACCGGAGTAGTGGTGGCAGGCGATGAGGCCCCACAGCCGGTCGCCGCGCAGCAGCGAGATCGACATCGACGCCCGCACGCCCATGTTCTGCAGGTACTCGACGTGGATCGGCGAGACGCTGCGCAGCGTGGCGAAGGTGAGGTCCAGGGGCCGGCCGGTGGCCGGGGAGCCCACCGGGGTCAGGCGGGCCGGCCGGTAGCCGACGTCGGAGATGAGCCGGACCCAGTTCTTCTCGTACAGCGCCCGCGCCTGCGCCGGGATGTCCGAGGCCGGGTAGTGCAGGCCGAGGAAGGAGTTGAGCCCCGGCGCGGCGGCCTCGGCCACGACCTCGCCGTTGTAGTCGGCGTCGTAGCGGTAGACCATCACGCGGTCGAACCCGGTGAGCGCGCGCACCGCCCGGGCGGTCACGTCGTAGAGCTGCTGCAGGGTGGAGGCGCGGTTGAGCTCGCCGACCGTGCCGCGCACCGCACGGTAGGTGTTCGGGAAGGAGAACGGGCGCGGCCCGAGGGCCGGCTCCAGCTCGACGACCAGCGTCGTCGCGGGGGGCACCCCGTCGACCGGGAGCCCACCGCCGAGGCGGTGCAGGATCGCGTCCACCGGCACGGGGCTGCCCGCCACGTCGAGGGTCACCTCGACGGGGTTGCGCTCGCGGAGGTCGCCGAAGGCCGCCGCCGACCGGGCGACCGCCTCCCCGGCGACCACCCCGAGGACGTCGGTCAGCCGCCGGCCCAGGGCGTCGGCCACCGGCACGCCGAGCAGGTCGGGCAGGTTCTCCGAGACCTGGGTGACGACGAGGTCCGGCTCGCGGACGGCGAGCAGCACGCCGCGCGGCTGGACGCTGCCCGGGACGTGGATCGGTTCGCGCTCGCAGTTGGTCAGGTCGACCGGCGCGCCCGGCTGCAGCAGCTCCAGGTCCGGCCCGCTCCCGGTCACGCGCGAGCCGCCGGGGAGGCGTCCACCGGTGCGCACCAGGCCGCCAGTGCGGTGAACGTGTCGCGGGCGGCGCCGACCACGCGGTCGGGGTCCCCGCCGGCGGCCACGTGCGCCCGCGCGACGCGTCGGTAGGCGTGCCACATGGCGCCGGTCTCGCCGCCGTAGGGGGAGAAGGCGGCCCCCGCCGCGCCCCCGCCCAGCCCGGGCAGCCCGGCCAGGTGGCGGGCGATGAAGCTGCCGCCCAGCGTGGAACCCTCCAGCACGTACATCCGGCCCAGCGCCTGGCCGGTGTCCTCGACGGTGGGCAGCTCCGGCGCGTCGTCGCCCGGTCCGGCGCCGAGGGCCCGCAGGTCGGCGGCGAACAGGTGGGCGCGCCGGCGGCGGTCCCACTGCACCGCCGCGGCGTCGGCGGGCTCGCGGTGCGCCCACCGCTGCAGCCCCGCCTCGGCCGCGGTCCAGAAGCCGTGCAGCCGGTCCAGCACGGCGACGAGCCGCTCGCGGCTCAGCTGCGGGTCCATGAGGGCGAGGGAGGACTCCACCTGCTGGTGCTCGGCAGCGGTGGCAGCCCGCAGGGCCGTGAGGACGTCGGCGCCCCCGGTGTCTCGAGGCAAGCCTCTCCTCCCGCTCCGTGCGACACCCGAGGATAGGTCAGCCCCGCCGGCCCGGCCCCTCGACGGGTCGTGCACGACCGGTCAGGCCGGGCCGGTCAGCCGGGCCGCCCGCAGGGAGGCGTGCAGCAGCAGCCGGTCGTCCCCGTCGGCGAGGTCGAGACCGGTCAGCTCGGCGATCCGGCCGAGCCGGTAGTACAGCGTCTGCCGGTGCACGCCCAGCTCCCGCGCCGTCCGGGTCGCGCCGGCGCCGGCGTCCAGCCAGGCCTCCGCGGTGGCGGTGAGCACGGGGTCGGCCAGCAGCGGGCCGACCACGGGGTCCGGGCCGGGCAGCGCGGCGAGCAGCCGCCAGCTGCCCAGGCCGTCCCAGTGCGCCACGGGCGAGAACCGGGGCACGGCGGCCGCGACCCGGGCGGCCAGCCGCGCCTGCGCGAAGCGCCCGGCCAGGTCGGCCGTGCCGCGGCCGACCGAGGAGACCCCGGCGGTGCTCCCGGCGGGCAGGGCGGCCAGCGCGGCGGCGGTGAGCGCGCCGGCCGGGCGCAGGTCGGCCGGGCCCGGCAGCGGCACCCCGACGGCGACGAGGGGCTCCCCGGGCAGGACCGCGGCGACCGCGCCGGCCCGCGGCGCCCGCCAGCCCGCGGGCAGCGGGCCGGCCGGGCGCAGGGCGACCAGCACCAGGGGGGTCGTGGCGCCCCAGGCGGCGGCCAGCGCCTCGGCCGCCTCGGCTCGGGCCGCGGTCGACCCGGTGAGCGCGGCGGCCAGCGGGCGGCCGAGGTCCCCGCCCGCCCACTCGCGCTCGGCCAGCAGCCTGCCGGCCTCGGCGGCCAGCTCCTCGGCGCGGGCCAGCGCCGGGTCCGCGCGGTCGGCGGGGTCGGTGCGCCCGCCGTCGAGCAGCCAGAGGTAGCCCCGCGTCCGACCGCCGTGCCGCACCGGCAGCACCAGGCGGGTGCGGATGCCGGCGGCCGGGTCCTCCGGCGTGCGCAGCGGGCGCTCGGTGGTGGCGATGCCGAAGTCCTCGAACCACCGGCGGACGGCGGGCGTCGAGCCGCGGCCGAGGATGGACCGGGTGCGGACGGCGTCCATGACCTCCGCGCCGCCCCCGGCGTCCCCCAGCGGGTGCGCGCAGAAGGCGAGCAGGGTGAACTCGGCGTCCTCCAGCGTCGCCGGGGCCCCGAGCAGCCCGGCGACCCGGTCCACCAGCTCCTGGAGCTCGTCCCGCACGGCCCCTCCTCCCTGTACAGCTGTACGAGGGACGACCGTACGTCCGTCGGTGGTGGGCGACCCCGGCGGTGCCTAGCGTCGGGGGTGTCGTGCGGGTCCCGGCGCCAGGCTCCGGACCCGCCCCGGACCCGGAGGTGGCCGTGCTCTCCCAGAAGGCCCTGCTGCTCGGCGCGGCGCGACGGCCCGAGCTGCGCCGGCTGGTCACCGGCAACCCCGCCACCCGGCGGGTGGTCGACCGCTTCGTCCCGGGCGAGACCCTCGACGACGCGCTCGCCGCGGTCCGGCGGCTCACCGGCGAGGGCATCGCGGTCACCCTCGACCACCTGGGCGAGGGCGTCACCGACCGCGCCGAGGCCACCCGCTCGCGCGACGCCTACCTGGCGCTGCTCGAGGGCCTGGCCCCGCTCGGCCTCGGCCGGGCCGCCGAGGTCTCGGTCAAGCTGTCCGCCTTCGGGCAGGCGCTGCCGGGCGGCGGCACCGACATGGCGCTGGAGCTGGTCCGCCCCGTCGCCGAGGCGGCCAGCGCCATCGGCACCACGGTCACCCTCGACATGGAGGAGTCGACCACGGTCGACTCGACGCTGGCCGTGCTGGCCGAGCTGCGCCGCGACCACCCCGGCACCGGGGCGGTCCTGCAGGCGGCGCTGCACCGGACCGAGGAGGACGCGGCCGCCCTGGCCGTGCCGGGCTCGCGGGTGCGGCTGGTCAAGGGCGCCTACGACGAGCCGCCGTCGGTCGCCTTCCAGGACCGGCACGAGGTCGACGCCGCTTACGCCCGCTGCCTGGGCGTCCTCGTGCGCGGCCCGGGGTACCCCATGGTCGGCAGCCACGACCCCCGGCTGATCTCGATCGCCCAGCGCCTGGCCCAGGAGACCGGCCGGACGCCGGACTCCTGGGAGGTGCAGATGCTCTACGGCATCCGCACCGGCGAGCAGCGCCGGCTGGCCGGCGCCGGCGTGTGCGTGCGCGCGTACGTCCCCTACGGCGCCGACTGGTACGGCTACTTCATGCGCCGGCTGGCCGAGCGCCCGGCCAACCTGCGCTTCTTCCTGCGCTCCCTCGTCACGACGTCCTGAAACAGGAGGACCACCATGGACGGCGTCACCCGCGTCCCCCCGCCCCGTAACGAGCCGGTGCTGACCTACGCCCCCGGCACCCCCGAGCGGGCGGCCCTGCAGCAGCGGCTGACCGAGCTGGCCGCCGACCCGGTCGAGCTCACGATGACCCTGGGCGGCACCCACCGGCTGGGCGGGGGCGAGCGCTTCGACGTCGTCCAGCCGCACCGGCACGCCGCCGTCCTCGGCACCGCCGCGCACGCCACGCACGCCGACGCCGAGGAGGCCGTCCGGTGCGCCAAGGAGGCCGCCCCGGCCTGGCGAGAGCTCTCCTTCGACGACCGGGCCGCGGTCTTCCTCAAGGCCGCCGAGCTGCTCGCCGGCCCCTGGCGGCAGACGCTCAACGCCGCCACCGTGCTGGGGCAGAGCAAGACCGCCTACCAGGCCGAGATCGACAGCGCCTGCGAGCTGATCGACTTCTGGCGCTACAACGTGCACTTCGCGCGGCAGATCATGGCCGAGCAGCCGGAGTCCTCGCCCGGGGTGTGGAACCGGGTGGACCACCGGCCGCTCGAGGGCTTCGTCTACGCCGTCACGCCGTTCAACTTCACCGCGATCGCCGGCAACCTGCCCACCGCCCCGGCGCTCATGGGCAACACCGTCGTGTGGAAGCCCGCGCCCACCCAGCAGTTCGCCGCGCACTTCCTCATGCGGCTGCTCGAGGCGGCCGGCCTGCCACCCGGGGTCATCTCGATGGTGACCGGGGACGGCGTCGCCGTCTCCGACGTGGTGCTGGCCGACCCCGACCTCGCCGGCATCCACTTCACCGGGTCCACCGCGGTGTTCCAGCACCTGTGGCGGACGGTCGGGGAGAACATCGGCTCCTACCGCGGCTACCCGCGCATCGTCGGCGAGACCGGCGGCAAGGACTTCGTCGTCGCGCACGCCTCCGCCGACGTCGACGTGCTGCGCACCGCGCTGATCCGCGGCGCCTTCGAGTTCCAGGGCCAGAAGTGCTCGGCGGCCTCGCGCGCCTACGTCCCCCGGTCGGTGTGGTCGCGGCTGCGCGACGACCTCGTGGCGCAGACCGAGGCGCTGACGATGGGGGACGTCACCGACTTCTCGAACTTCATGGGCGCGGTGATCGACCGGAGGTCGTTCTCCCGGCTCTCCGGCGTCCTCGACCGGGTCGACGACGACCCGGCGCTGTCGATCGTCGCGGGCGGGCAGAAGGACGACTCCGAGGGCTTCTTCGTGCGGCCGACGATCATCGAGGGCACCGACCCCGGCCACGAGGTCTTCACCACCGAGTACTTCGGCCCGGTGCTGGCGGTGCACGTCTACGACGACGCCGACTACGACGCGGCGCTGGCCCAGATGGAGTCGGCGGCCCCGTACGCGCTCACCGGGGCGGTCATCGCGCAGGACCGGGCGGCGATCGCGCACGCCGAGCGGTTCCTGCGGTTCGCGGCGGGCAACTTCTACGTCAACGACAAGCCGACCGGTGCCGTCGTCGGCCAGCAGCCCTTCGGCGGCGGGCGGGCCTCGGGCACCAACGACAAGGCCGGGGCGCCGCAGAACCTGCTGCGCTGGACCTCGACGCGGGTGGTCAAGGAGAACTTCGTCCCGCCGACCGCGGTGGAGTACCCGCACATGGGGTGAGACACCTGCGCCTCACCAGCGGTCGAGGTGCAGGACGGTGTCCAGCGGCTCCCGGGGCGCGGGCCTGAACGTCTCGCCGGTGTAGAATGCGGTGGGCACCAGCGCACCCTGGTGCACGCCGTCCGGCAGGCCCAGGATCCCGGCGACCTCGGCCTCGGCACCGAGGTGCAGCGACGTCCAGGCGGTGCCCAGGCCGCGGGCCCGCGCGGCGAGCATGTAGCTCCACACCGCGGGCAGCAGCGAGCCCCACAGGCCGGCCTGGTTGCCGGCCGGCAGCGGGCCGCCGGTGGCCACGCAGGGGACGACGAGCACCGGGACCTCGCCCAGGTGCTCGCCGAGCCACGCGGCGCTGTCGCCGACCCGCTGCTGCACCTGCGCCCGCTCCGGGCGGTCGGCGAACAGCCGCCCGGCGAACCCGCGGGAGGCGGCGTAGCGGGCGAACTCGGTGCGGTAGACCTCGCCGAGGGCCGCGCGCTGCCCCGGGTCGGTCACGACCACCCAGTGCCAGGTCTGCGCGTTGGAGCCCGACGGTGCCTGCAGCGCCACCTCGAGGCACTCCCGCACCAGCTCCAGGGGCACCGGCCGGGTGAGGTCCAGCCGCTTGCGGACCGCGCGCGTGGTCGTCAGCAGCTCGTCAGGGGTCAGCGGCAGCGTCATGGGTCCACCCTGCCCGACGCCGGCCAGTGCACGCGGCCGTCGGGGGCGAGCACCGCGCCGGCGGACGGCACGTGCGGGGCGCTGCGCCCGCCCGGGAGCAGGTGCGTGACCGGCACGCCGCGGCCGAGGACGGCGACGTCGGCGACCAGCCGCCGGTGGCAGCGCCACCACACGTACTCGCTGCACATCACCGCGACGGCCCGGTCGGCGGCCCGGTCGGCGGCCCGGTCGGCGGCCTCGGCCAGCACCTCGTCGAGCGCGGCGGCGAACTCCGGCGTCCGGGTGTGCGCGGCGTAGGCGGCGAACTGGGCCACGGTCCACCAGTCGTCGGCCACCGCCCGGTCCGCCGGCAGCCGGCGGCGGCCGCCGAGCCGCTCGTCCCACCGGTAGCCGATCCCGCGCTCCGGCAGCCACCGCTCCAGCGCCTCGCGGCGGACGTCGGGGTTGCGGCGGCTGCCCGGGAACCGGCGCACGTCGACCACCAGCCCGACCCCTGCGGCGGTCAACCGGCCGGTCAGGGCCTCGCGGTCGTCGGCGCCGTGGCCGACCGTCAGCAGCGGCACGCCCGCCCCCTACCCGCCGCACGGCGGGCGTCCCCCTGCGGTCATGCTGGGCGGCCGGGTGACGGGGCCCGGCGGGAGGGGAGCGGTGTGGGCGGCGGGACGGCGGGGGAGCGGACGTCGCTGTGGCGGCTGCCGGCGATGCGGGCGCTGGTCGGCGCGACCGCGCTGGGGTTCGTCAGCTTCTGCCTGACCCTGGCCTCGCTGCCGGCCTACGCCGTCGCAGGCGGCACCCCGGCGGCCACCGCGGGCCTGGTCACGACGGTCTTCCTCGTCGTCACCGTCGCGGGGCAGGCGCTCGTACCGGCGGCGACCGCCCGGTTCGGGACCGGGCCGGTGCTGACGGCCGGGCTGCTCGCGCTGGGCGCGCCCGCCCCGCTGTACGCGGTCGACGACGGGCTGGCGTGGCTGTCGGCCGTGTCGGCGGTCCGCGGCGCCGGCTTCGCGGTGCTGACCGTGCTCGGCGCGACGCTGGCCTCCCGGGTCGCCCCGGCCGACCGGCGCGGGGAGGCCATCGGGCTGTACGGGCTGGCGATCGCGGTGCCCAACCTGGTCGCCGTCCCCGCCGGGGTCGCCCTCGTGCTCGGCGGGCACGCGGGGTGGCTGGCGTGGCTCTCCGCCGCGCCCGTGCTGGCGCTCCCGCTGGTGCCCGGCCTGGTGCGCGCGGTGACCCTGCCGCCGGCCTCCGGCACCGCCTCCGGGGTGGCGGCGCGGGCCGCGCTCGTCCCGGCGGTCGTGCTGCTCGTGGTGACCCTGGCCGGCGGGGGCCTGGTGACCTTCCTGCCCATCGAGCGCCCTGACGGGGCCCTGGCCACCGTGGCCCTGCTGGTCTTCGGGGTGACCGGGGCGGTCGCCCGCTGGCGGGCGGGGCTGCTCGCCGACCGGCTCGGGACCGGCGCGCTGCTGCCGGCCGGCCTGGTCGCCGCCGCGCTGGGGCTCGCCGGGGTCGCCGCGGGGCTGGTCGCCGGCGACGGGTGGGTGCTCGCTGGCGCGGCGCTGTTCGGGATCGGCTACGGGGCGGTGCAGAACCTCACCCTGCTGCGTGCCTTCGCGCGGGCGGGCGAGAGCGGCGCCACCGCGGCCAGCGCGATGTGGAACGCCTCGTTCGACACCGGGACCGCCGTGGGTGCCCTGGTCCTGGGGCTGGCCGCCGAGCGCACCGGGCTGCCGTGGACCTACACGGCGGTGGCGGTGGTGCTGCTGCTGGCGCTGCCGCTGGCCCGGGCCGCGGCCCGCCCGGCGCCGGTCAGCCCGCGAAGCGCTCGGCCAGGGCCAGCTGCGAGCGGATGAGCACGACCTCCTCGGCTGAGCGACGCAGCCACACCCGCAGCCCGTCGGGGTCGCTGCGGTTCCGGTCGCGGAGGACGCCGAGGTGCAGGTGCCGGGTGGTGGCCTGGGCCCGCTGCGCCGGCGGCAGCCGCCGGCTCTCGGTGCGGGCGATGCCGGTCAGGCCGGCGCCGACGTAGACCAGCTCGCGGATGGTCGGGACCCCCGCGAGCAGCGCGTCGGCGGCCTCATGGTCGTCGGCGGTCAGCAGGGCGACGAGTTCGTCGGCGGTGCGCCGTCCGGTGGTGTGGGGGTCGGTCACGGGGTCATTGTCGTCCTCCGGACGGCGGGCCCGCGGAGCCGTCCTCCGGACGGCGGGCCCGCGGGGCCGGCCCTCAGGGCTGACGGGCCCCCGCGGGCGTGCACCCGCGGGGGCCTCGACGGGGCGGGCGGCCCCCGTCGTCGCCCACCCGCCGCGGGCGGCGGTGCAGCAGCCGGCTCACGACCCCGGGGGAGCGCGGCGGTGCCGGCGGGCCCTCGACCCGGACCCAGGCGTGCGTGCCCATCGTCATCGCGACCTCCTCGGCACTTCCCGGCTGTTCACCGCGAGCCGGCCGCGCCGGCGCTCCCGCGGACACCCGGGAACACCCTGATCCGCCCCTGGGACCGGGCTGCCGGGCGCCGGACCGAGGTCTTGAGGGTTCCTTGCGGGAACGCGGCGGGGCTCCTGCGGACCGCCCGGCACCGTTCTCCTCGTCGCCGCGGGGGAACGGCGGCGAACGGAAGCGCCGGTGTCTCCGCAGCACGGGGGGACGGAGCCGCCGGCAGTCCGGGCCGGGACGCCGTGGGGGACGGCGCACCGGCCGGGGGACGCACGGGGCCGGTCGCGAGGGGGATCGCGGCCGGCCCCGCCGCGCGTCCGCGGTCGGGACCGCCGCCGGGGTGGCTGCTCCCGCCGACCAGGCCCCCGGGCGGCGGCGTCGTCGTGGAAGGCCACCGGCGAGCGGCCGGTGACCTCGGCCACCACCCCGTTCGGGACGTCGTCCCCGCGCCTGCGCAGCGCGGCGAAGGCGGGCAGCGCCTGCCGGGCTGCCTCCACCGGGAGCCCGCCGTGCTGGGCGTCGAGGAAGCCCTGGTCGCTGCCGTCGAACCGCACCTGCCGGCCGCTGATCCGCGCGACGGTCGCCAC
The DNA here is from genome assembly GCF_054049955.1 of Geodermatophilus sp. SYSU D00758. NCBI lineage: Bacteria > Bacillati > Actinomycetota > Actinomycetes > Geodermatophilales > Geodermatophilaceae > Geodermatophilus > Geodermatophilus sp. SYSU D00758. Next base: position 38,907 of record NZ_JBJGYK010000025.1, on the reverse strand, counting down.
CGCCTCGTCGAAGGTCAGCGCCTCGGGGCCGTGCAGCTCGAGCACCCGACCGGCGTGCCGGTCGGTGGAGAGGGCGACAGCCGCCACCGCGGCGACGTCCCCGGCGTCGACGAACGCCTGCCGCAGCCCGCCGACCGGCACGGCCACCGCACCCGCGAGCACGCCGGCCCGCAGGAAGCCCTCGTCGAAGTCCTGGTCGCCAGCAGGGGCGTCGAGGACGACCAGCGCAGTCACGGCGAGCAACGCTGCAGCCGGTGATCGAGGTGCGAGGGCGCCCTGGCGGACCTGCGAGGTCGAGACTGTGGGTGCGCCATCAGGGACTCGAACCCCGAACCCGCTGATTAAGAGTCAGCTGCTCTGCCAATTGAGCTAATGGCGCGTGCCGCCCGGCGGGCCGGGCAACGAGGGAGAACGATACCAGCGCCGCCCGCCCCCGCGCCGGGCGCCCCGGCCCGGCGCCACCGGCTGTCCCGTGCCGGCGTGGACACTGGGAGGCCGTGCCCGGCGCCCGCCGGGTCCGCCGACCGGGGAGGGGACGTCATGCGGCGCACGGCCGTGCTGGTCACGACGGGGGCGCTGCTCCTGCTGACCGGCTGCCAGGGGAGCGGCAGCGGGGGCGCGGTGGCCGCCGGGACGACCGCCCCGACCCCTCCGGCCCCCTCCGCCACGGTCGCGCTGACGCCGGCCGACGGTGCCGCCGACGTGGCCCCGGCCGACCCGGTGGAGATCTCCGTCACGGACGGCGAGCTCGCGGAGGTCACGGTCGTCGACGACGCCGGGGCCGAGGTGCCCGGCTCGGTCGCCGACTCCCCGGACGGCGCGGGCGCCGAGCTGTGGACGCCCGAGGACGACCTCGACTACGGCACCACCTACACGGTCACCGCGACCGCCGGGGGGGCGGACGACGCGACCGTTGAGGCGGTGGCCACCTTCACCACCGTCACCCCCGACGTCCTCACCACCCCGGGCATCGGACCCCTCGACGGCACCACCGTGGGGGTCGGCATGCCGATCCGGGTCTACTTCGACGAGCCCGTCACCGACCGGGCGGCGGCCGAGCGCCACCTGCTGGTCACCAGCTCGCGGCCCACCGACGGCCGGTGGAGCTGGTTCTCCGACACCGAGGTGCACTTCCGGCCCTCGACCTACTGGCCCGCCGACACCGACGTGACCCTCGAGGCCGACCTGCACGGCGTCGACCTCGGCGGCGGCGTGTGGGGGGAGAAGGACCGGACGGTCGCCTTCCACGTCGGCGACCGGCACGTCTCGATCGCCGACGCCGCGACCCACACCCTCGAGGTCTACGACGGCGACCGGCTGGTGCAGTCCTGGCCGATGAGCGCCGGCAGCCCGGAGAACCCCAGCCACGACGGGCCGCACGTGGTCACCGAGCTCAACCGCAACCGGGTCATGGACTCGAGCACCTACGGGGTCCCCGTGGACAGCCCCGACGGCTACCGGACGCCGGTCGAGTACGCCGTCCGGCTGTCGAACAACGGCGAGTTCGTGCACGCCGCCCCGTGGTCGGTGGCGCAGCAGGGCCACGAGAACGTGTCGCACGGCTGCATCAACCTCTCCACCGAGCGGGCGGCCTGGTTCTTCGACTTCTCCCGGCCCGGGGACGTCGTGGAGATCCGCAACTCCACCGGCCCGGACCTGTCCCGCGCGGACGGCGACATCTCCGACTGGACGATCCCCTGGGACGAGTGGGTCGCCGGCAGCGCGCTCTCCTGATCTCCGCACCCACCAGGCGTTTCACCCTCCGCCGGCCGGGGAATCCTGCGATCCGCCCGTCCGAGTGCGAGGAGATGACCGGTGGACACGTGGGTGATCGTGCTGATCGTCGTCGCGGCGGTGGTGCTGCTCGCCGTCCTGGCGCTGGCCATGGCCAAGCGCAGCCGCATCAACGGCGCGCGCAAGCGGGAACAGGCCCGCGAGCACCTGCGGGAGGCCGAGGTGCGCCACGCCCAGGCGGAGCGCGACCGCGCCGCCGCCGAGGAGCAGGCCGCCCGCGCCCGGCGGGAGCGCCTGGAGGTCGAGGAGCGGACCCGCCTGGCCGAGGAGGAGGCCGCGCAGCGGGCGGCCGCCGCGCAGGAGCACGCCTCGGCCGCCGAACAGCTCCGGGCCAAGGCCGACAAGCTCGCGCCCGGCCTGGCCGACCGGGACCGGCGGCACGTCGTCGAGGGCAACACCGCAGTCGAGGGGACCGCCGTGGAGGGGCACGCCGCGGAGGGCCACCCGGCGGAGGGCTACCCGACGCCGGCCGGGAACGACCACCCCGCAGGCGGTGCCACCCGCCGCTGAGGCAGCCGGCGGCCCGGGTGCCGCCCGCTGCTGACCGGCCGCCGGCCGGCCGATGAGTTCCGGCGCCCCCGTGGGTCTACCCGCGGGGGCGCCGTCCGTGCGCCCCGGACCTGGAGGGCGCCATGACCGACCTGCTCGCCATCGGCACGCGCAAGGGCCTGTTCCTGGCCCGCAGCGACGACGACCGCCGCACCTGGACCCTCGACGGCCCCCACCTCCTCGCCCAGGAGGTCGCGGCCGTCGCCGTCGACACCCGGCGGGCGCGGCCGCGCCTGCTGGCCGGCATCCAGTACGGCCACTGGGGCCCCACCGTGATGCGCTCCGACGACCTCGGCGGCACGTGGGAGGAGACGGAGTCTGGGGCGATCCGCTTCCCCGAGGACACCGGCGCCGCGCTCGCCCGGGTCTGGCAGCTGCGGCCGGACACCGCCGAGCGGCCCGACGTCGTGTGGGCCGGCTGCGAGCCGCACTCGCTGTGGCGCAGCTCGGACGGCGGCGAGAGCTTCGAGCTCGTGCGCGGGCTGTGGGACCACCCGCACCGGCCCACCTGGGAGCCGGGCGCCGGCGGCGGCGCGGTGCACACCGTGCTGCCCGACCCGGCCTCGGACCGGGTGACTGTCGCGATGAGCACCGGCGGCGTGTACGTCAGCGAGGACGGCGCGGAGAAGTGGGAGCCGCGCAACCGCGGGATCAGCGCGGTCTTCCTGCCCGAGCCGCCGCCCGAGTACGGCCAGTGCGTGCACAAGGTGGCCGTCGACGCCGCCGGCCCGGAGCGGATGTACGCGCAGAACCACTTCGGCGTGTTCCGCACCGACGACGGCGGGCTGAGCTGGACCTCGATCGCCGGCGGGCTGCCCGCCGACTTCGGGTTCCCGGTCGTGGCCTCGCCCTCCACCCCGGGCACCGCCTGGGTGGTGCCGCTGGTCGCCGACGTGCAGCGGGTGCCACCCGGCGGCCGGCTGCGGGTGCACCGCACCCGGGACGCCGGCGCGACCTGGGCCGAGGTGGGCGTCGGCTTGCCCGACGCCTCGTGGACGGCGGTGGTCCGGGACGCCGCCTGCGCGGACGCGGGCGACCCCACCGGCCTCTACGTCGGCACCCGGGACGGCTGCGTCTACGCCAGCCGCGACGAGGGCGACACGTTCACCACCGTCGCCGCCCACCTGCCGGACGTGCTCGTGGTGCGCGCGGCGCGGCTGCCGTGACCGCGGTCGAGGTGCTGCTGCCGGGGTCCCTCGCCGACCTGGCCGGCGGCGAGCGGCACCTGCGGGTGGACGCCGGCGGCGGGACCCTGCGGGACGTGCTGGACGTGCTCGACGTCGCGCACCCCGTGCTGGGCCGCCGGATCCGGGACGAGGCCGGGGCGATCCGCCGCTTCGTCAACGTCTACGTCGACGGCGACGACGTGCGCTTCGCCGGCGGCCTCGGGACGGCGGTGCCCGAGGGCGCGACGGTGCAGGTGCTGCCGTCGGTCGCCGGCGGCTGAGGGGGCGCGCCCGGCGCGGTGCGTGGCGGCCGGGCCCGGCGGGGTGCGGGTCGGGTGGGCGGGACGGTGGTCAGAGGGTGGCGAGCGTGGCGCACTCGGCGCACAGCTGCCCGGGCTCGTAGCCCTCCGGCGGCCAGACGGTCTCCTCGTCGAGCGCCACGTAGGCACCGCACAGCGATTTGCGGCTGCGGCCGCTGACCCGGCCGATGGTGGCGTGCGCCGGGCCGATCTGCCGCGCCACCAGGCCCTCGGGGCTGCCCACCGAGCCGACCATGACGACCGCGTGCGCGGTCCCGTAGGAGTAGGCGAGCGTCATGGGGCCAGGGTCGCCAGCGGCACCGGCCGGGGACCAGCACCGGCGGCGGGCGTGTCCGGCACAGCGGTCTCACCGTGCACACCGGCCCCGGGCGCACCGGCCCCGGGCGCACCGGCCCCGGGCGCACCGGCCCCGAGCACACCGGCCCGGCGGCTCACCACTGCCGGGCCGGCGGGCCGCCCCCCGTCCCGTCGAGGACCTCCTGGATGCGCCGCGCCAGCGCCACGTCGAGGTCGGTGACGCAGTCGCAGGAGCGGGTGCGCAGCACGAGGGCGACGCCGTCGGGCAGCTCCTCCACCAGGGCGCGGTGGTGCAGGTCCTGCTCGGCCCGGTGGATGCGCGCCAGCAGCGGACGTCCCTGGCCGGGGTCCAGCACGACGGTCCGCCGCAGGCCCGACGTGTCCCCGCTCCAACCGGGCAGCTGCGCGAGGACCGCCCGCACGTCGTCCGGCGTCAGCTGGGTCAGCTGGGTCGGCTGCGACGCCGCGACGCTCGCCGCCTGCGACGGCAGGGCCGCGGAGAAGAGGTCCGCGGCGTCGGCGGGGAGGTCCTGCCGGACCTGCTCGGCGACCTCCGGCTCCGCCTCGGCGACGCAGGAGAGCACGGCGTGGGCCTCGTAGCGGGCCCGCTCCTCGGTGACGTCGGCACGCCGGGCGACCCGCCGCACCAGGTCGCCGGTGTCCTCGGCCTGCACCGGCGGGGCGTTCTCCACGACCGGGCGCAGCGACCCCGGCACCACCGCGGCCAGCGCCCGCCGCTGCTCGGGGGCCACCGCCCCGGCCACGGTGGTGAGCACCGCGGTGAGCGCGACGACCGCCTGGTCGGCGTCGTCCAGCCCGGCGCGCTGCTCGACGTCCTCGACCAGTTCCTGGTAGCTCAGCACGGGTTCCCCCTCCCGGGGACGCGGCGCCCGCGCGGGACGTCGTCCGGACGCCGGCTGCGCTGCCTGGGCTCGGCGCCCCCTGCGTACCGCGCCCCGGAGGGGCCGAAACGGGCGCGCCGGGGGCCGGTCGCGGCCCCGGCGCGCCCGCGCCGTCAGCCCGCGGCCGGGGAGGCGGGCAGCTTGACGACGTCCGCGGTCACCGAGTCGCCGACCAGCCGCGACGGGGCCGGGCTGTCGTAGACGACCAGCAACCGGGGCTCGGCGGTGCCGACCAGGCCGATCCCCTCGGCGTGGTCGTCGCCGTCCCCGAACGGGATCTCCACCTCGCGGGTCAGCGCCTCCCCGCGCACCACCTGCGGCGTCTCGGCTCGGCACGCCCCGTGCCAGCGGTAGACCCGCACCGGGCCGTCGAGGTCCATGGTCGGGCCGGCGAGGACGAGCAGGTCCTCGCCGTGCGGGCACAGGTCGCGCACGCCGAGCCCGTCCATGCGCAGCACGTGCTTGCGGTAGCGGCGGCCCTGGCAGAAGCGGGTCAGCCGCAGCCGGGTGGGGTCGTCGGGGTCGACCTCCGGCCGCAGCTCCAGGACGACGGCCCAGCCGCGCAGCACCGGCCCGCGCAGGCCGAGGTAGACCCGGTCGCCCCGGACCGCGATCCCCTCGACGTCGAGACCGTTGTCCTTGCCGGGGATGGGCAGGAACGGGGCCAGGTGCTCGTCGTCGGCCAGCAGGTCGCGCAGGTCGCGGCCGCGGGCGCCGAAGACGGCCGCCCGGTGGGTCCGGCCGTCGACGGTCAGCTCGCGGACCGGGGTGGGCAGGCCGTCGACGTCGGCCACGGGGAGGCGGACGATCACCTGGCGGTTGGCCTGGCCGGTCACCCGCGCGAGCCGGCGCAGCGCCTTCTCGCCGTCGTGCTCGTCGCGGATCCGCCGGCGGCGCAGGCTGTGCGAACCCACGGCCCAGAGGAAGTGCCCCGAGCGGGCCAGACCCTCGACGTCGGCCTCCTCGTCGGCGTCGGCGCCGGGCAGGTCGACGAGGTCGGCCAGCCGGAAGGTCGCCTGGGCGGCGTACTCGCCCGGGTGCTCGGGGTCGTCGGCCACCAGCCGCTCGACGGTGGCCGTCTCGTCCCCGGCCACCCACAGGACCGGCCCGTCGCTGCGGACGGCGGAGAGGTTGGAGTGGGTCGCGGAGGTGCGGGAGGAGTCGGAGAAGGTCAGCCGGACGGAGCGCTCGACGGTCATGGCGGCGCACCCTGGCACGGCAGCGGGCGGAAGGGGAGGGCTCCGTGCGCGGCGCGGTCACCCGTCCGTGACCCGCCGGCGGGTCCGGCCGTAGGGGGCCTCGCGCTCCTCCGTGCCGGTGCAGAGGTGCAGCGCGCCGTCGTGCCACACGGTGATCAACGGGGTCACGTGGGGCGGCCGTCAGGACGGACGCTGACCGGGAACGTGGTCCCCGCGGCGGCGAGGACCTCCCGGGCCTCCCACGCCCGGGGCGCGGACCCGGGTCGCCGTGGCGCGCGTCGATCCCGGTGGTCGATGCGGTCGCCGTGATGGCGTGCGCCTCGCGCCCCGGTACCGACCCGCGGACGACGGGCCGGTACCGGGGACGGCGGGGGCCGGTCAGCAGCAGGCAGCCGCCGTCCTGCCCGGGGCGGCTGCCTGCTCGCCGCTGCCGCAGCACGTCGTCGCCCCCGGGTCGGCGGGCGCCGACGGGCCGGAGCCGAAGGTGGGGCTGTCGGCCAGCACGGTGTAGACCTCCCAGCGCTCGCCGTCCGGGGCGGTCACCCAGGCCTTGTCCTGGGTGGCGTAGCAGCAGGTGGTGCCCATCTCCTCGTCGGCGAGGAGCCCGGCGGTGGTCAGCCGGTCGATCTCGGCACGCACGGTGCCGGTGGAGTCCACCTCGACGCCGAGGTGGTTGATCGTGCCCCCGGAGCCGGGGTTCTCGAGGAGGACGAGCTTGAGCGGCGGGTCGGCGACGGCGAAGTTCGCGTACCCGGGCCGCCGCTTGGCCGGCTCGGTGCCGAAGAGCGTGGAGTAGAAGGCGACGGCCTGCTCGAGGTCGTCGACGTCGAGGGCGAGCTGGACGCGGGACACGGGGACCTCCGGGTGGTGAGACATATGTCGAACTGGATGGCACCACAGTGACCCACCTCCTCGACATATGTCAAGAAGGTGGCAGACTGGGGCCCATGCCGAAGGCCCTGCCCGTCGTCGACACCTCCGCACCGGTGTGCTGCGCGCCGGTCGCGGCCGCGCCGATGGGGGAGGACGACGCGGTGGGGGTCGCGCTCCGGCTCAAGGCGCTGGCCGACCCCACCCGGCTGCGCCTGCTCTCCCTGCTGCTGGCCCGCGGCGAGGTCTGCACCTGCGACCTGGCGCCGGCCGTGGGCCTGACCGAGGCGACGGTGAGCCACCACCTCGGGCAGCTGCGGAAGGCCGGGCTCGTCTCGGGGGAGCGGCGCGGGATGAACGTGTACCACCGGGCGCACCGGGAGGCGCTCGGTGCGCTGGTGCGGGTCCTCGACCCCGACTGCTGCTGAGCCGGGTCAGGTCCCGGCGGGCTCCCGGACGCCGGGCAGGGCGGCGCCCACGGCCTCCATCGCGCCGGGCACGAGCGAGTAGTGCGACCACACCCCGCGCTTCTCCCGGCGCAGGAAGCCGGCCTCGACCAGCACCTTGCAGTGGTGGCTCACCGTCGGCTGGCTCAGCTCCAGCGGGCCGGTGAGGTCGCAGGTGCACGCCTCGCCGGTGGGGCTGGCGGCGACGAGGGACAGCAGGCGCAGCCGCGCGGGGTCGGCCAGCGCCTTGAGCGTGCGGGCGAGGTCCCCGGCGGCGCCGGCGTCCAGCCCGCCGGTCAGCGCCGTCGGCGCGCAGGCGTCGTCGGCGCCGAGGATTGGGAGCGCGGTGCCGGTTCGACTGCTGTTCACCCGGCCAGTCTGCCCGGTCGATTGACGGCTGTCGATGCGTGGGGCACAGTCATCGATGCCCGTCGATGCCTTCGGCGGGGACGACCGGAGACGACCGAGAGGCGTGCTGCCCCGATGAGCGACACCGTCGCCGAGACCGCGCGCGCCGGCGCCGATGCACCGGTGCTGGCCCGGCTGTCCACGCTGGACCGCTTCCTGCCGGTGTGGATCGTCGCCGCGATGGCCCTGGGCCTGGGGCTGGGCCGGCTGGTCCCCGGGCTGGACGACGCGCTCTCGGCGGTCGAGATCGGGAACGTCAGCCTGCCGATCGCCCTCGGGCTGATCCTGATGATGTACCCGGTGCTGGCCAAGGTCCGGTACACCGAGGTGGGCCGGGTGACCGGCGACACCCGGCTGCTGGCCGCCTCGCTGGTGCTCAACTGGCTGGTCGGCCCGGCGCTGATGTTCGCGCTGGCCTGGTTGCTGCTGCCCGACCTGCCCGAGTACCGCACCGGGCTGATCATCGTCGGCCTGGCCCGCTGCATCGCCATGGTGCTCATCTGGAACGACCTCTCCTGCGGGGACCGCGAGGCCGCCGCGGTCCTGGTGGCGATCAACTCGGTGTTCCAGATCCTGGCGTTCGCCGCGCTCGGCTGGTTCTACCTGCAGGTGCTGCCCGGCTGGCTGGGGCTGCCCACCACGTCGGCGGAGTTCAGCGTGTGGGCCATCGTGCTGTCGGTCCTCGTCTTCCTCGGCATCCCGCTGCTGGCGGGCTTCCTCACCCGCACGCTCGGCGAGCGGGCACGCGGCCGGGAGTGGTACGAGTCGCGCTTCCTGCCGCGCATCGGCCCGGTCGCCCTGTACGGGCTGCTGTTCACGATCGTGATGCTCTTCGCGCTCCAGGGGGAGGCCATCACCTCGCAGCCGTGGGACGTCGCCCGGATCGCGCTGCCGCTGCTCGCCTACTTCGTGCTCATGTTCGGCGGCGCGTTCGCCCTCGGCCGCGGCCTCGGCCTGGGCTACGCCAAGACCTCGACGCTGGCCTTCACCGCCGCCGGCAACAACTTCGAGCTCGCCATCGCCGTCGCGATCGGGACCTTCGGCGTCACCTCCGGCCAGGCGCTGGCCGGCGTGGTCGGCCCGCTGATCGAGGTCCCGGTGCTGGTGGCGCTGGTGTACGTCGCGCTGTGGGCGCGCCGCCGGCTGACCTGGCCGGCCGGGACGGACGGGGTGGCGGCCGGCACCCGCTGAGCCCCGCCGGGAAGAGGGAGGACGACGGATGCCGGACACCGAGCGCGACGCCCAGGTGGCGAGGGTCCTCGCCGACCTCGTCCGCGACTACGACGACCGCTTCCCCCGCGCGGAGGTCGAGGCGGTCTACCGGGACAGCTACGACCGCCTGGCCGCCACGGCGCAGGTGCGCACGTTCCTGCCGGTGCTGGCCGGCCGCTTCGCCTGCCAGCGCCTCGACGCCCGCGCGGTCAGCCAGGGCAAGCGCCCCCGCCGCGCCCCCTCGGTGCTCTTCGTCTGCGTGCACAACGCCGGCCGCTCCCAGATGGCGGCCGCCCTCCTGCGCCACCACGCGGGCACCGCGATCCACGTGCACACCGCCGGCAGCGACCCCGCCGAGGCGATCCACCCCGAGGTGGTGGCGGCCACGGCGGAGGTCGGGCTGAGCCTGGACCAGGAGTTCCCCAAGCCGCTCACGCACGACGTGCTGGCCGCCTCCGACGTGGTGGTCACCCTCGGCTGCGGCGACGAGTGCCCGGTCGTGCCGGGCCGCCGCTACGAGGACTGGCCGGTGGCGGACCCTGCCGGGGCCGGCCCCGGCGAGGTCGCCGCCATCCGGGCCGACCTCGACGCCCGCGTCCGCGCGCTCGTGGTCTCCCTGCTCCCGGACCTCCCGCCCCCCGCGCCGGTCGCCCCGCCGGCGGCCGTGGCGACCCGGTGACCGCGGCCCCGCGGCTGGTCGTGGTCGGGGGCTCGGACGCCGGGATCTCCGCGGCGCTGCGCGCCCGCGAGCTCGACCCAGGTGCCCGGGTGACCGTCGTCCTGGCCGACGAGCACCCCGACCTCTCCATCTGCGGCCTGCCCTACTGGGTGTCCGGCGACGTCCGCGACCGGCGGGACCTCGCCCACCGCACCCGGGCCGAGCTCGAGGCGACCGGGATCCGGCTGGTGACGAGCACCCGGGCCACGGCCGTCGACGTCGGCGCGCGGACCGTCGCGCTCACCGCCGGCGACGGCGACCGGTCCCTGCTGCCCTACGACGAGCTGGTCGTCGGCACCGGCGCGGTGCCGGTGCGCCCACCCGTCGCCGGGCTGGCCGGCCTCGGGCCCGCCGACGGTGTCCACGTCCTGCACTCCATGGGCGACGCCGTCGCGCTGCAGGAGACCCTGCGGCGCGTCCTGGCGGCACCCGCACCGGGGCCGCGCCGCGCGCTGGTCGTGGGGGCCGGGTACGTCGGTCTGGAGATGGCGGAGGCGCTCACGGCCCGCGGGCTGGAGGTCGTGCAGGTCGAGGCGCTGCCGGAGGTGCTGCCCACCGTCGACCCGCCGCTGGGGCGGCTGGTGCGCGACGAGCTGACCCGCCACGGCGTGCGGGTGCACACCGGCACGACGGTCACCGCCGTCTCGGCCCGCCCCGGTGGCCGCCACCCGCTGCACGCGGACGCCACGGGCCCGGCCGGCGAGCCCCTCGGCCTCGACGTCGACGTCGTCCTGGTCGTCGTCGGGGTCCGCCCGGACACCGACCTGCTCACGGCCGCGGGAGCCCGGACCGGTCCCCGGGGGGCGGTGCTGGTGGACGAGACGATGGCCACCGGCCTGCCGCACGTCTGGGCGGCCGGCGACTGCGTGGTCACCCACCACCGGTTGGCCGGGGTGACCTGGCTGCCCCTGGGGACCACGGCGCACAAGCAGGGGCGCGTCGCGGGCGAGAACGCGGTGGGCGGGACCGGGCGACCGGCGCGCTTCGCGGGCAGCCTGGGCACCCAGGTGGTCAAGGTCTTCGACGTCGTCGCCGCCCGCACCGGGCTGCGCGAGCCCGAGGCCCTCGCCGCCGGCCACCGGCCGGGCTCCACCACGGCCGCAGCCGACGACCACAAGGCCTACTACCCGGGGGCCCGGCCGGTCACGGTGCGCCTCACCGGCGACACCCGGACCGGCCGGCTGCTGGGTGCCCAGATGGTGGGTGCGCTGGGCACCGCGACGGCCAAGCGGGTGGACACGTGCGCGACCGCGCTGTTCCACGGCACGACCGTCGACGGCCTCGGGGAGCTGGACCTGTCGTACACGCCCCCGCTGGGCTCACCCTGGGACGTGGTGCAGGTGGCCGCCCACGCGTGGGTCGCCGAGCACGCCCCACGCCGGCCGGCCGCCCGGCCGCAGCCCGCCGGCGCCCCGGCCTGATGCCCGCCGGACCCCCGACCACCCTCGAGAGGAACCCGTGACCGACCGCCCCAGCATCCTGTTCGCCTGCATCCACAACTCCGGCCGATCCGTGGCCGCGCAGGTCCTCGCCCGCCACCACGGAGGGGACGCCGTCGAGGTCCGCTCGGCCGGCTCCGAGCCGGGGGCGGGCGTCAACCCGGTCGTGGCGCAGGTGCTGGCCGAGCGGGGGCTCCCGGTCGAGGACCACGTGCCCACGCTGCTCGACGCCGACCTGGTCCGCGGCGCCGACGTGGTGGTCACGATGGGGTGCGGCGAGACCTGCCCGGTCTTCCCGGGCACGCGCTACGAGGACTGGCCGGTCGAGGACCCGAAGGGCCAGGACGTGGAGACGGTGCGGCGCATCGTCGACGACGTCGAGGCCCGGGTGCTCACCCTGCTGGCCGGGCTGGTGCCGGCCCGGGGCTGATCCACCCCGGAGCGGCACCGGGTCGGCTCCCGGCGCTCAGCCGAGCGGGGCCGCCGCGTCCAGCGTCAGGTCGAGCCCGAGGACGCCCACGTGCGGGGCGCCGACGCGGAGACCGCGTCGGCCTGCCGGGGACGGGGCGATCCTCTCCTCCGGACGATCCGACGGGCACCGGCCGGCTGCGAGAGTCGGCCCGACGTCCCGCCCCCGCCCGGGGCGGTCCGCGCTCGACAGGTCGGGGTGGCGATGGTCTCCGAGCTCAGCGGCGTCCGGCCGGTCCGTACGGCGGCACCGGAGGAGGAGGGCGCGGCTGTCGCCCTCCTCCGGCGGTTCGAGCCGGTCGTGCGGTTGACCAGGGGTGAGCTGTTCCTCCCCGGCCGGGTCGAGGACTACCTCGCCCGCGCGGCCGCGGTGCTCGGGACGGGCGCCTCGGCGCGGGTGGTCGCGGACCCCGGGACGCTGACCCCGCAGCGGCTCGCGGAGCTGGGGCGCACCCACCCCGACCAGCCGCTGTCCCTGCGCTACGTGCAACGGCCGCTGGACCGGCGGGAGCTGCGGAGCTGGCGGCGCGAGGAGGCCCCCGCACCGCTGCGCAGGGGCAGCGGGGCGGCCGCCGCCGGCCTGCTCGCCCGCCTCGTGGCCGTCGCGATGCGGTTGTCCCTGCTGCTGCGCGGCCCGGTACCGGGCGGCTGGACGGCGGCGGCCCACCGGCAGAGCCGTGCGGCCGCCGATCCGGACGCCTGCCACTGCTACGGGCGGGTCGTGCGCGACGGCGGCTACGTGGTGCTCCAGTACTGGTTCTTCTACGCGATGAACGACTGGCGGTCCTCCTTCGGCGGGGTGAACGACCACGAGGCCGACTGGGAGCACGTCGCGGTGGTCCTGGCCGAGGAGGAGGGCGGTCCGGTGCCGGCCTGGGTGGTCTTCGCCAGCCACGACGAGGTGGGTGCCGACCTGCGGCGCCGCTGGGACGACCCCGACCTGCAGCGGGCCGGCGAGCACCCGGTGGTCTTCGTGGGCGCGGGTTCGCACTCGGCGGCGTACCTGCCCGGCGACTACCTGGTCACGGCCGCGCCCGACCTGCCCCGGTGGGTGGACCGGCTGCGTCGCGCGGTGGGCCGGATCGTCCCCTGGGCCGACCCGGACGCCTCCACCATCGGCATCCCCTTCCTGGACTACCGGCGCGGCGACGGGCCGGCCATCGGGCCCGGTCAGGAGCGCGCCTGGCAGCTGCACCTGGTCGACGACGACACCGACTGGGTGCGGGACTTCCGCGGCCTGTGGGGGCTGGACACCGGCGACCCCTTCGGCGGGGAGCGGGCACCGGCCGGGCCCCGCTACGAGCGGGACGGCTCGGTGCGGCGGTCGTGGGGGGCCCCGCTGGCCTGGTCCCAGCTGGACGGCGAGCCGGCGACTCCCGCCGAGGCGCGCCGGCTGTGGCAGGTCCACGGGGAGGAGCTGGCCGGCCGGCTGGCCGTCGCGGCGGAGGAGCTCGACGCGGCACGGGCGGAGTTGCGCGAGGCCACGGTGGCCGACCGGGTCGCCGGCCGTGGGCCACGGGAGCCCGGTGCAGCCGTCGTGCGGCTGCGCAGCCGGGTCGCCGCCGTCCGGGCCCGGCAGGTCGAGCTGACCACCGAGCTCGACGCGTGGGAGCGGCGGGCCGGGAGCGCCCCGGTGGTACCGGGCCCGTGGGCGCACCTGCGCCACCGGGCGCTGCCGCTCACCACGGACGTGCAGGCGCGTGCCCGGGTGCTGCGGATCTGGGCGTCGGCGTCCAGCACCCTGCTGTTCGCGGCGCTGGGGGTGCTGCTCCTCGTCGGCGGCGACGGTCTGCTCGTGCCGGCGGCGATCACCGTCGGCGTGGTGCTGGGCGTGGAGGCCCTCCTGCGCGGACAGCTGGTCGCCCTGGCGGTCAACCTGGCTCTGCTGGCGGTGGTCGTCGTGGCGGTGTGGGCGTCGGCCGTGCTGCTGGTGAGCAACGCCCGGCTCGGTGCCGGGGTGCTCCTGCTCCTCGGCGCCACCTGGCTGGCGGGGCAGACGGTCGCCGACGCGTTCGTGCAGCGGCGGTCGAGGCGGCGCTGACGGCCCCGGTGGACGGGGCCGTCCGCGCCGGTCCTCAGGACCGCTCGCGCTGGGTGTCGAGGTGCCCGGCGAGGGTGTCGGCGAAGCCCTCGGCGACGGTGAGCTGCTCGCGCAGCGCCGTGACGCGGGCGGTCGCGGCCTCGTGGAACATGCGCAGCCGGTCGAGCAGTGCGGGCCGGTCGCCGGTGCCGGCGTCGAGGTCGGCGAGCAGGGCCAGCAGCTCGCGCATCTCCTCCAGCGCGAACCCGAGGGGCTTCATCCGCTTGATGACCTCGAGGCGGGCGACGTCGTCCTCGCTGTAGAGCCGGAAGCCCCCCTCGGTGCGGGCGGTGGGGACGACGAGCCCCTCCTCCTCGTACCAGCGGATGGTGCGCAGGCTCAGGCCGGTGCGCTCGGCGACCTGGCCGATCTGCACCAGCTCGCTGCGCGGGGTCCCGGTCACCCCTCCTTCATAGCCAACCCGCGGGCCGGGCGCCGTCCGGCCCGGCATCAGTGGGCCCCGGCGAGCCGGCCGCTGTGCCGCTCGTACCGCTGCGCCGAGTGCCCGGTGAGGCCGACGATCTCCACGGTCTTGCCGCGCTTGGCGTACTTGTGGGTGATCGCGTCGAGGGTGGCGACGGTCGAGGCGTCCCAGACGTGCGCGTCGGTCAGGTCGACGACCACGTGCTCGGGGTCGCCGGCGTAGTCGAACCGGGTGTACAGGTCGTTGCTGGAGGCGAAGAACAGCGCGCCGGTCACCGAGTAGACGCGGGTGCCGCCGTCGGGGTCGGTGACGCTGGTGACCTCGGCGAGGTGGGCCACCCGGCGGGCGAAGAGCACGCACGCGGCGACGACGCCGGCGCCGACCCCGACGGCGAGGTTGTGCGTGAGCAGGGTGCCGGCGACGGTCGTGAGCATCACCGCGGTCTCGCTGCGCGGCATGCGGTGGACGGTGCGCAGGCTGTGCCAGTCGAAGGTGGCGATCGACACGAAGACCATCACCGCGACGAGCGCGGCCATCGGGATGATCGCGACGACGTCGCCGAGGGCGACCACCAGGACGAGGAGGAAGACGCCGGAGAGGAAGGTCGACAGCCGGGTCCGGGCGCCGGACCGCACGTTGATCATCGTCTGGCCGATCATCGCGCAGCCGCCCATGCCGCCGAAGAGGCCCGAGGCGACGTTGGCCACGCCCTGGCCCCAGGACTCGCGGGTCTTGTCGGAGCCGGTGTCGGTGAGGTCGTCGACGAGCTTGGCGGTCATCAGCGACTCCATCAGCCCGACGAGGGCCACGCCGAGGGCGTAGGGCGCGATCAGCGTCAGCGTCTCCCAGGTGAGCGGGACGACCGGGAGCGCGAGGATCGGCAGGCTGTCGGGGAGCTCGCCCTGGTCGCCGACGGTCGGGAGGGTCAGGCCCGCGGCCACGGTGAGGCCGGTGAGCACGACGATCGACACCAGCGGCGCGGGGACGGCGGTGGTGAGCCGCGGCAGCAGGAAGATCATCGCCAGACCCGCGGCGACCATCGGGTAGACCAGCCACGGCACGTCCACCAGGTGGACGAGTTGCGCGGTGAAGATCAGGATGGCCAGCGCGTTGACGAAGCCGACCATGACGCTGCGCGGGATGAACCGCATCAGCCGGGCGACGCCCGCCGCGGCGAGCAGCACCTGGAACACCCCGCCGAGGACGACCGCGGCCAGCAGGTACTCCAGGCCGTGGTCGCGGGCCAGCGGGGCGACGACCAGGGCGATGGCGCCGGTGGCGGCGGTGATCATCGCCGGGCGCCCGCCGGTGAAGGCGATGACGACGGCCATCACGAAGGAGGAGAACAGCCCGACGCGGGGGTCGACCCCGGCCAGGATGGAGAAGCTGATCGCCTCGGGGATGAGCGCCAGCGCGACCACCAGGCCGGCGAGGACCTCGGTGCGGGCGACCCGCGGGGACAGCCAGGTGGGCCGGGACAGGCGCGGCCGGGGGAGGGCAGGCAGGGCTGAGGACATGGATCCGTCTCGTTCGGCGCCGTCGGGGGCGCAGGCGGGCAGCACCGCAGCCGGTGCCGGGTCAGAGGGCGGCGCGGCGGTGCACCCGCGCAGGCGGCGCGCCGGCCCGGGCAACGGGCCGGTCGGGATCGGCCGATCGGGATCTGCTGCCGGGAGCCGCGGCGCGGTGTCGACGTCAGTCTGCCGGGAACTCGTCCGTGACGTCAGGGTTGGGTGGTGAGCCGTTCGTCACGTGCCGCGGCGGTCCCGGATGCGCCGGGCGGGGTTGCCGGCGTACACGCCGGGCGTCGGGCAGTCCCGGGAGACCACGGCGCCGGCGGCGACGACGCAGTCGTCGGCGACGGTCACCCCGGGGAGCAGCACGGCGCGGGCGCCGATCCAGCAGCGGTCCCCGACGGTGATCGGCCGGGGGGTCGGGGTCCTCGCCACCGAGTCCCCGGTCGTCTCGTGGTGCGAGGTGACGAACAGGACGTCCATGCCGATCTGGCAGTCCTCGCCCACGGTAATCGGCGCGACGTCCTCGAACCGGACGCCGCCGTTGACGAAGGTGCCCGAGCCCAGCCGCACCCGGGTGCCGGCGAACTCGACCCCCGGGAAGACGTTCGGCGTCCGCAGGTCCATGCCGACCAGGCGGTAGACCAGGTACCGGAGCACCCGGGGGACGGCGACCGAGGCGGCGACCCGGTTGACCAGGATGCCGTGCACGGCCATGTAGAGGTCCTCCCGCAGGCTCCGGACCAGGAGGGTGCGGCGGGTGGGCGGGGGCGGTGCCGAGCGGTTCGTGGGATCTCCTCACGGGTGGTGCGGGTCTGCCGGAGGCGGCGGGGGCAGGGCCGCCCCCCGGGTCAGGCGAGCTGGGCGGCGACCAGCGGTTCCAGGGTGAGGTCCGGGTCGCCCTCGCGGACCACGCGGGCCACCCACTCGGTGGTGAACAGCGCGAGCAGCTCGCCGTCGGAGCGGCGCAGGACCTCGGTGCCGCTGCCCGCGGTGACACCTGGGGCGGAGGCCTCGTCGGTGCGCATGGCCAGGCTGTAAGGGAGGGGCTCGAGCTGCACGGGCGCGCCGAACTCGTGGGCCATGCGGTGGGCGGCGACCTCGAACTGCATCGGGCCGACCACGGCCAGCACGGGTGCGGCGTCCCCGCGGCGCTCGGAGCGCAGCACCTGGACCACGCCCTCGGAGTCCAGCTGGGCGATGCCCCGGCGGAACTGCTTGTGCCTGGCCGTCTCGAGGCTGCGGGCGACGGCGAAGTGCTCGGGGGCGAAGGTGGTCAGCGGCGGGAAGGCGACCGGTTGCCCGGCGTAGAGGGTGTCCCCGACGTTCAGCGCCGAGGCGTTGACCAGCCCGACGACGTCGCCGGGGTGGGCGAGGTCGATGCTTCCCCGCTCCCGGCCGAAGACCTGCTGGGCGTACTTGGTGGCGAACGGCCGGCCGGTGGCGGCGTGGGTGACCACCATGCCGCGCTCGAACACCCCCGAGCAGATGCGCAGGTAGGCCAGCCGGTCCCGGTGGGCGGCGTCCATCCCGGACTGGACCTTGAAGACGAAGGCGCTGAAGGGGGCGTCCACCGGCCGGGGCGTCCCGCCGGCGTCGGGCCGCCCGGCCGGTGCGGGGGCCAGCTCGACCAGGACGTCGAGGAGTGCGCCGACGCCGAAGTTGGAGATCGCCGAGGCGAACAGCACCGGGGTGGTGACCCCGGCGAGGAACAGCTGCTGGTCGTGCTCGCCGGCGGTGGCGGCCAGCAGGTCGGCCTCCTCCCGGGCCCGCGGCCAGGCCTCGGGCTCCCGGGCGGCGGCCGCGGCGGGGGAGAGGTGCTCCTCGGGGGCGAGCGTGGCGCCCCCGGCGGTGCGGGTGAACCGCCGGTAGGACCCGTCGCGGCGGTCGAGCACGCCGCGGAAGTCCCCGGCGATCCCCACCGGCCAGGTCAGCGGCGTGGGGGTGAGCCCGGTGCGCTCGGCGACCTCGTCCATCAGCGCGAGGGCGTCCTTGCCGGGGCGGTCCCACTTGTTGACCACGGTGATGACCGGGATGCCGCGGTGCCGGCAGACGGCGAACAGCTTCATGGTCTGGGCCTCGAGGCCCTTGGCGGCGTCGACGAGCATGACCGCGGCGTCCACGGCGGTGAGCACCCGGTAGGTGTCCTCGGAGAAGTCGGCGTGGCCGGGGGTGTCCAGCAGGTTGACCACGGCGTCGCGGTAGGAGAACTGCAGGGCCGCGGACGTGATCGAGATCCCGCGGGCGCGCTCCATGCCCATCCAGTCCGACACCGTGCCGCGCCGGCCGGCCTTGCCGTGCACCGCGCCGGCCTGCCCGATGACCCGGGCGTGCAGGGCCAGCGCCTCGGTGAGCGTGGACTTGCCCGCATCGGGGTGGCTGATCACGGCGAAGGTCCGCCGTCGCGCGGCCTCGGCGAGCACGTCGGCCGAGGTCACGCCGGCGGTGGGGGCGGTCGCGGTCACGGGCGCGCTCCCCCGGTGCGGCCCAGGCCCTGCGCATCGCCGCGCGGCACCCCGGTGAACCGGTCCGCCCACCGGTCGTGCCTCATCGCTGCCTCCTGCTCGCGCGCCCATGCCCTCGCTCGACTCTAACGCTACGTCAGATTGCGGTCGGCAGGCGGGGCGGCCAACTCTTACGTAAGAGTACTGTGGGTGGGGCCCGGATCGCCGCTCCGGTCAGCGCGGCTCGTCGGCCCCGAGGAGGAGCAGGTCACGCGCATGCACGTCGAGCGCCCCCGCTGCGGGGGGACCGAGGACCTCGTGGGCAGCCGTGGCGTCGACGGCGTCCAGCTCGCCCGCGGGGCCTGCGGGACGTCGTTCCTGCGCGACCAGCGGCTGCGCTGCGCCACCTGCCACGGCACCGACCTGGTGCTCCGCCCGCAGGTGATGACGCAGTCCTCCCGCGGCACCCGGCTGTCGGTGGTCGGCTGGAAGCAGACGCACTGCTGCACCGCCTGCCACGCCGACGCCCTGCGGCGCTCGGAGCGGGCCGACGGGCCGCTGCCCGCGGACCACCGCCCGCGCGCGGTCACCGCCCGGCCCCCGGCTGACGCCGTCCGGACGGTGAGGGGGTCGGTGGGCCCGGCTCGAGCGCGTCCGGCGTCGTCCGCTGTTCATCCACGACTCCCCCGGTGGTCCCCGGGGTGACTTACGGTGACCGGGCAACGACCCCTCCCGGAGGAGCACCGCATGAGGCCCCGTTCCGTGGCCACGCTGGGCGCGACCGCGTCCCTGTCCGTCCTCGCCGTCGTCGCCGCCGCTCCTGCCGCGGCCGGGCCCCCGTCCCAGACCCCCGCCGGCCACAAGCCGGTGGAGGTGCAGCTGCTGGCCTTCAACGACTTCCACGGCGCGCTCGAGCCGCCGGCCGGCTCCGGGGGGCGGGTCACCCTGCCCGACGGCAGCGTGGTCGACGCCGGTGGGCTGGCCTACCTCGCCACCCACCTCCAGAACCTGGAGGAGGAGAACCGCAACACCCTCACGATCAGCAACGGCGACCTGGTCGGGGGCAGCCCGTTCCTCTCCGCGCTGTTCCGCGACGAGCCGACCGTCGACGCGATGGACCTGCTCGGCCTGGACGTGGCGGCGGTCGGCAACCACGAGTTCGACGAGGGCGTCGACGAGCTGCTGCGGGTGGTCGAGGGCGGCGCCTGCCACCCCGAGGACGGCTGCCTGGACGGTGACGGCTACGACGGGTCCGACGCCGACTGGCTGGCCGCCAACGTCGTGGACCAGGAGAGCGGCACGCCGATCCTCCCGCCCTACGAGGTCCACGGGTTCGACGGTGTGCAGGTCGGGGTCATCGGCCTGACCCTGGACGAGACCCCCTCGATCGTCTCGGCCGAGGGCATCGCCGGCGTCCGCTTCGCCGACGAGGTGGAGACGATCAACGCCTCCGTCGCCGAGCTGCGCGAGCAGGGGGTCGAGGCGATCGTCGTCTCGCTGCACGAGGGCGGCACGGCCGGCGGCGGCATCAACGCGTGCGACGAGCCGACCGGCCCCGCCTTCGACATCGCCCGGGCCGTCGACGACGCCGTCGACGTCGTGCTCACCGGGCACCTGCACAACGGGTACGTGTGCCAGCGCGCGGCCGAGGTCGACGGCAAGCTGGTCACCCAGGCGCTCTCCAACGGTCGGCTGATCACCGACATCGACCTGACCATCGACGCGCGTACCGGGGACGTCATCCGCAAGCGCGCCGAGAACGTCGTCGTCACCCGGGACGTCGAGCCCGACGCCGAGGCCCAGGCGCTCGTCGACCGCTACGCCGAGATCGCCGAGCCGATCGCCAACACGCCCATCGGCCAGATCACCGAGGACGTCCTGCGCGCCCAGGAGGTGCTCCTGCCCGGCGCCCGTGCGGACGGGACCGACCTCGGCGGGGAATCGCCGCTCGGCAACCTGATCGCCGACGCGCAGCTGGCGGCGACCACCGGGGCCGGCGCCGCGGCGGCGTTCATGAACCCCGGCGGGGTGCGCGCCGACCTCCTCCACGCCTCCTCCGACGCCGGCGAGGGCGACGGCGTGGTGACCTACGGCGAGGCCTTCGAGGTGCAGCCGTTCAACAACCTGCTCACCACCCTGGACCTGACCGGGCAGCAGCTGTACGCCCTGCTCGACCAGCAGTTCGAGGTCGACCGGGTGCTGGCCCCCTCCGGCTCGGTCCGCTACACGGTGGACCCGGCCGGCGGCGGCAGCGTGGTGCCCGGCTCGCTCACGATCGGCGGGAACGAGGTCGCGCTCGACCAGACCTACCGCATCACGGTGAACAGCTTCCTGGCCGGCGGCGGGGACGGCTTCACCGTGCTCACCGAGGGCACGGACGTGGTCAACCAGCCCGGGTTCGACGTCGACGCCCTGCAGGCCTACCTGTCCGGGGACGCGGTCCCCGCACCGGCCACCGACCGGATCACCGTGCAGGGCTGAGGCCCGGCCGAGCACACCCCGGGCACCACCGGTCCAGCAGGGCCGGTGGCGCCCGCGCTCGTCCGCGGGACCGGCCCCGCCCGGGCACGGCCGTCGAGGAGGAGCGCCGCGCCGCTGTCGGCAGCGGCGTGGAAGGGGCCGCAGGACGACGTCGAGCTCGGCCGCGACGGCGGGCGACCGGGGGTGCGTCGGTCGGCCTCAGCGGGGCGGTGCCAGCTGCTGCCGGGTCATCGCGTGCCCGCCGACGTCGGCCAGCCGGGCGGCGTCCTGGGCGACGGCGTCGGCGTCGGCGTCCCCTCGGGCCAGGGCGAGCCGGGCCCGGGCCAGGCGGGCCTCGTACTGGCCGAGCGGCGGCCCGGCCGCCAGGGCCTCGCCGACGTGGTGCGCAGCCTCCCCGAGCCGACCCTGGTCGGTGAGCACGAGGGCGAGCTGGGCGTGCGCCCAGCAGCTGAACAGGGGCAGTCCGCGGGCCTCGGTGAGCGAGCGGCGCAGGGCCGCCTCGGCCGACGCGGGGTCCCCGGCGGCGCGCAGGGCGATGCCCTCGGCGCGCAGCGCGGTCGCCGTCCAGCCGCGGTGGGTGAGTCGCCGAGCCGTGTCCCGGGCCTGCCGTGCGTCGGCGAGGGCGTCGTCGATGCGACCGCAGGCGGTCAGCACCTCGCTGCGGTGCCAGCGCGCGTAGGCCTCGGCCTCCGCGGCGTTGAGGTCACGGGCCAGGTCGACCGCCCGGTCACTGTCGGTCAGCGCCGCGGCGGGGTCGCCGGCGAAGAGCAGGGCGTGGGCCCGGGTGGACCACGGGGTGACGGCGCGGAGCAGGTCGCCCAGGTCGGTGTACAGGCGGGCGACCTGCGCGAACCGGTCGATGCCGGCACGGACGTCCCCGCCGAGGAACCCGGCCATCGCGCGGGCGTCGAGGACGTCGGCCAGACCGTGGGGGTCGCCGATCCGGAGGAAGAGCCGGCGTGCCTCCTCGGCCCGTGCCGCCCCTCGTTCCTCGCGCTGGAGGTTCACGTCCACCACCGCGGCCACCGCCAACGCGGCGGCTCGGGCACCGGGGTCGGCGCCGGCCGCGGCCAGGGCCAGCTCGGCGAGCTCGGAGGCGTGCCCCAGGTCGTCCGCACCGGAGGACAGCATCGCCAGCCGCGCCAGCAGGCGCGCGCGCTGCGGTGGGGAGGCGGTGGTGGCCAGCGCGGAGCGGAGGTCGGCGCGGGCGTCGACCAGGTGCCCGGCTCGCGCGCGGGCCTCGGCGCGCAGGCCCAGCAGGTCGGCCACCAACGGGTCCGGCGGTCGCAGCTCCAGGGCCGTCGTGGCGAGCTGGGCGGCCTCCGCGTCGGCGTGCCGGGCGAGCTGGACGCGCGCGTCGGCGACCAGCGCCGCCGCGGCCGCCCCGGGGTCGGCGGCACCGAGGAGGTGGCGCGCGCGCTCCCCCGGGGGACTTGGATGGGCGTCGAGTGCCGCGGCCAGCCGACCGTGCAGCCCGGCCCGCTCGGCGGGCGGCAGCTCGTCGACGACCGTCTCGCTGAGCAGGTCGTGCTGCACCGCCCAGCCACCGGAGCCGATCCGCACCAGGGACGCCCGCGCCAGGAGCTGGAGGTCGGTGACGACGTCCGGCTCGGCTCTGGCAGCCGCGTCGGCGAGCAGCGACGCGGGGGTCTCCCGCCCCAGGAGCGCCAGAAGGGCCAGCAGCGTCCGACGGTCGGGAGCCTGCCGGTGCACGCGGGTGAGGACGGAGCGCCGTTGCCCCTCCCGCGCGAGCTGCTCGGCACGGTGCAGGGCGTCGTCGGAGGGGAGCGACCACCGGCCGCCGGGGACCCGGCGCAGCAGCCTCTCGGCGTCGAGTGCGGTGAGCACCTCGGCCACCGAGAACGGGCTGCGGTCGGTGTGCTGCGCGAGGACGTCCGCCAGGCGCCCGGGAAGTCCGAGCTGGGCGAGGGCGGCGGGCGCCAGCGGTCCGAGGACGATCCGCCGGAGGTCGACGGCGGACTCCAGTTCGCTCAGGAGGGAGGCGACCGGCGATCCCCGGGCCACCTCCTCCGGGCGGTGTGCGAGCACCACGAGTGCGCCGTCGAGCCGCTGGGCGGCCAGTGCGAGGAGGTGCACGCTGCTGGCGTCGGCCCACTGCAGGTCGTCCACGAGGACGACGGCCCCGCCGGCGGTGGCCGCTCCGAGCAGCCGGAGTGCGCCTTCCTCGGCCAGCGCCCGGCGCGTGCGCGCTTCCAGCCGGACGCCGTCGGGTGACGGCACCGCGAGATCCGGGAGGAGGTCGGCGAGCGCGGCCCGGTTGCGCGGTGGCAGGGCGGCCAGCGCGTCCGGGCGTCGCGAGACGGCGGACCGCAGCAGCGCGCCGGCCAGGGCCCACGGTGTGCGCCGTTCGGCCAGGAAGGCCCGCGCCGACACGGTCGGCAGCCCCACGCCCGTGGCGAGTTCGTCGAGCAGCCGGGACTTGCCCGCCCCGGCCGCCCCTGCCACGGTGGCGATCCCTCCGGCGCGGCGTCGGGCCAGCGAGGTGAGTTCCTCGAGCTCCCCGGCGCGCCCCACGAACGCCGGCCGCGCGCCCTGCGACGGCCCCGGGCCGGCTGCCGGGATCGGTGCCGGGCCCGGGGGCGGGGCGTCCTCCCGCAGCAGTCGCAGCCGCAGGGCACGGGTGGTCCCGGTGGGGTCCACGCCCAGCTCGTCGGCCAGCCGCCGGCGCAGGTCGTCGAGGACCCGGAGCGCTCCCGCGCGGTCTCCTCCGGCCATCCGTGCGCGCGCCAGCAGGCGGTGCGCGGGCTCGTCCAGCGGATCGGCTCCCGCCGCCCGGGCTGCGGTGGCGACCGCGCGCGGGATGTCGCCCAGTCGCGAAGCGGCCTCCGTGGCCAGGAGGAGGGCCTCCTGGTGGCACCGCAGCAGGTCCCGGCGGTGGATGCGGGCCCATTCCGCGTCGGCGTCCTCCGGCAGCGGTTCCCCGGCCCAGGCGCCCAGTCCGTCCTCCAGCGCGCGCAGCGCCGCGCCGGGGCTGCCCGAGCCCAGCAGCTCCCGCCCCTCGGCGACAGCTCGACGGAAGCGTTCGGCGTCGACGTCGCAGTGCTCGCCGGTGGCCAGCAGGTACCCGACCGGCGTCGTCCGCACCGCGTCGGAACCGCCGAGCGCCCGCCGGGCGCGGTGCACCAGGACGGCGAGGTTGGCCGCGGGGTCCGCCGGGGGGCTCCCCGCCCACAGGATCTCGGCGAGCTCGTCGCGCGGCACCGGGTGATCGGCCCGCGCGGCCAGGACCCGCAGGAGGAGGCGGGCCAGCCGGCCGCCGAAGGCGCGGGGCGGGATCGGCACGCCACCCCGGAGCACCGTGAACTCGCCGAGGAGGCGCACCTCCAGGCGCTCCACCACCGCACCACTCCCGCTGGCGGCGACGACGCGGGTCGCCGCTATCCCGCTGCAACCGGCCCTCCCTAGTGTCCCGCCGTCCTGCTGGAACGACGAAAGGAGCACGTCATGACGGCGACCGCGACGACGCTCAACGGCTTCGACCTCGCGGAACTGCAGGCGACGGTCCAGGCGGTGCGGGAACGCCCCGAGGTGGGCCGGGTGGTCTTCCGGGGCCGGACCGTGTGGGCCGGTGGTCCCGCCGGGGACGGGCGGGCCGAGGCGATGGAGCAGCTCGGCCAGGTCACGCCGCGGCACTTCACCGCGCGCGGTGACCACCCGCCGGCGCTGCTGGGCCGGGACACGGGGCCGACGGCGGGGGAGGCGCTGCTCGCGGCGCTGGGCAGCTGCCTGACCGCGACCTACGCCTCGCACGCGACCGCGCGAGGTGTGCGGCTGCACGCGCTGGAGGTCTCCGTCACCGGTGAGCTGGACCTCGGCGGGTTCCTGCAGACGGCCCGGACCCGCGCCGGCTTCCGGTCGATCCGTGCGGTGATCTCCGTGCGGGCGGAGGCCGACGAGGCCACGCTGGCCGACGTCTGCCGGGTCACCACCCAGGCCTCACCCGTGTTCGACACCGTCTCCCGAGGGGTGCCGGTGACCGCGACGGTCGAGCGGCTGCCCGAGGGCGGTGCGCGATGACCGCCACCACCACGCCCCGCGAGGTGGACGAGACCCGGCTGCAGGAGTTCGTGCACCGCTTCGTCGGCGACCTGGGGGCGGTGCTGCACGCGGCGACCGTCCTGGTCGGCGACCGGCTGGGGCTGTACCGGGCGATTGCCGACGGGTCGTGGACGAGCGGGGAGGAGCTCGCGGCGCGCACCGGGACGGACGAGAGGTACGTCGCCGAGTGGCTCGCCGCCCAGGCGGCGAGCGGGTACGCCGAGGTGGACCCGGCGGGGCCGCGGTACCGGCTGTCCCCGGAGCAGGCCCTGGCGCTCACGGACGAGTACAACCCGCTGTTCGCGCCCGGTGGCCTGCAGGTGGCCGCCTCGACGATCAGGGACGTCGGGCTGGTCACCGAGTCCTTCCGCACCGGGCGGGGCGTCGGGTGGGCGGCGCACGACCCGGACCTGTTCGAGGGCACCGAGCGGTTCTTCCGGCCGAACTACATCGCCCACCTGCTGCCGGAGTGGATCCCGGCGCTGGACGGGGTCACCGAGCGGTTGCACAGCGGGGGGTCCGTGGCCGACGTCGGCTGCGGCTACGGGGCCTCGACGATCCTGATGGCGACCGCGTTCCCGGAGTCCACGTTCACCGGCGTCGATCCGCACGCTCCGTCGATCGAGGCCGCGCGCCGGCGGGCACGTGCGGCCGGTGTCGCCGACCGGTGCACCTTCGAGGTGTCGACCGCGAAGGACTACCCGGGAGCCGGCTACGACCTGGTGACCTGCTTCGACGCCCTGCACGACATGGGGGATCCGGTCGGCGCGGCGGCGCACGTGCGCGGGACGCTGGCCGAGGACGGCGCCTGGATGGTGGTCGAGCCGTTCGCCGGCGACCGGCTGGAGGAGAACCTGACGCCGGTCGGCCGGGTCTTCTACTCCTGCTCGACGATGATCTGCACGCCCGGCTCGCGGGCGCAGGAGGTCGGTGCGGCGCTCGGTGCCCAGGCCGGCGAGGCACGGCTCCGCGAGGTGCTCACCGCCGGTGGCTTCGGCCGGGTCCGCCGGGCGGCGCAGACGCCGTTCAACCTGGTGCTCGAAGCCCGCCCCTGAGCGGATGGCCTCGTCCCCCCTGCTGCGGCCGGCGGCGCGCGGGTGCGCCGCCGGCCGCGGCCCGCAGAAGAGGAGGTCGACAGCCATGGCACGACACCTGGTCGACGCCCCGGGAGCGGAGACCACCCGCACCCGCGCGGTCGTGGAGCGCTTCCTCGACGGCTTCGGCCGCAGCGACGTCGACGCGGTCATGGGCGTGATGAGCGACGACTGCGTCCTCGAGTCCACCGACCCGCCCGACGGTCGACGCCACCAGGGACGGGAGGCCGCCCGCCGGTGCCGGGAGCGGCTGTTCAGCACGCCCGGCGCGCACTTCGCGACCGAGGAGGTGGTGCCGCTCAGCGACCGTGCCGTCGTCCGGTGGCGGTGCTCGTGGGCGAGCGACGGCGGCGGGCACGTCCGCGGCGTCGACGTGATCACCGTGCGGGACGGCGAGGTCGTCGAGAGGCTCTCCCACGTCAAGGGCTGAGCGGGAGCTCCGGCCCGGCCGGGCCCGGACGGCTCCACATGTCGGGGCCAGGTCGGCGGGGTCGGCGAACAGCCGGAAGGCCGGGTGGGCGTCCAGCAGCAGCGCGTCGATCTCGGAGGCCAGAGCTCGACGTCCGCGGCCGGGCCGATCCCACCGGCGACCCGTGCGGCGCGGTCATCGCTCCCTCCTCGGTGTCTCCTGCCTCCGCGTCGTCGCGCCGACGCAACGGCCCCAGCCACCGGGGCCGCCCTCCTCAGGGATCCGCGGACGCTGGTCCTCGACGAGCCGGTCGACGGGCCGGCCCCCGAGGACGTGAAGTGGGTGCGCCCGCTGGTCCGGCACCTGGCCGGTGCGCGCCGGACGGTGTCCATGTCCGCGCGCCTGGTGAGCGAGACGGCCCGGACGGCCGACCGCCTGTGGTCATCGGCCGGGGCAGGACCATCGCCGCCGGCCCGATCGAGCGCGGCCGAGCGCAGCATCCCCGTGCACGAGCTGACCCCGGTGCAGCGCCCGCGGGAGGACGCCCTTCTCTCCCTGACCGACCCGTACCTGCCCTCGAAGGCTGGCGAGCGCTTCGTCGCCCGGCGGCCGGGTCGTCGGTGCGACGACGCGCCGGATCCGCTGGCCCCCGGGGAGAGGCACCGTCGTCCTGCGACACCCGATCGAGCCGCTGGGGGCTGCGGTGGCCGACTGCCCCGGAACGGTGCCCGAGGGGTGGCACACGCCACGTCCGCGCACGGCCAGGAGGAGGTCGGCCGCGGCGTGCCGGCCGAGGTGGCGTCCGCCGATCGGGTGCGTCCGCGTCAGCCGGTCACGTCCGCGAGCGCGCGATCAAGGATGTCGAGGCCGAGATCCAGCTCGGCGTCGCTCACCGTGAGCGGCGGCGCGATGCGGAAGACGCCGCCCATCGCCGGCAGTTGCACGATGTTCATCGACAGGCCGAGCTCGAAGCAGCGCCGGCTGACGGCGGCCCCGGTCTCCGGCGCGGGCTTGCGCGAGGAGCGGTCGGCGACGATCTCGACGCCGAGGAGCGGCCCGCGCCCGCGGACGTCACCGATGCACTCGTGGCGCTCCTGGAGCTCCACCAGGCCGCGCCGCAACCGGTCGCCCGCGGCGGCCGCGCGGTCGGCGAGCCGCTCGCGGCCCAGGACGTCGAGCACGGCGAGCCCGACCGCGGCGGGCAGCGGGTCGGAGACGTGGGTCGTGTAGAAGAGGAACCCGCGCTCGTGCGCCCGCTCCTCGATCTCCGCGGTGGTGAGGACGGCCGCCAGCGGCAGGCCGGCGCCGAGGGTCTTGGACAGCGTCAGCACGTCCGGGGTCATCCCGTCGCGCTCGTGGGCGAACATTCGCCCCGTGCGACCGACGCCGGTCTGCGCCTCGTCGAGCACGAGCAGCATCCCGCGCTCGCGGCAGCGCTCCAGGAGGGCCGGGAGGTAGCCCTCGGGCAGGTCGATCACGCCGCCGGAGGACAGGATCGGCTCGGCGATGAAGGCCGCCAGCCCGCCGGAGGTCTGCCGGTCGACGAGGTCGAAGCCGTCGTCGAGCTCGCGCCGCCAGTCCAGCCCGCCGTCCGCCGTGGTGAACCGCGGGCGGTAGGCGTTGGGGGCCGGGATCGCCATCGAGCCCACCGCCGGCGGCCCGTACCCGCGCCGTCCGGCCGAGTACGTGGCGGAGGCGGCGGCGCCGGTCATGCCGTGCCAGGACTGGCTGAAGCCCACGACCTCCCATCCGCCGGTGACCAGGCGCGCCATCCGGAGAGCGGCCTCGTTGGCCTCGGCCCCGGTGGTGAGCAGCAGGACCCGGTCCAGGCCGGGGGCCAGCGACCCCAGCGCCTCGGCGAGGTCGATGACCGGTCGGGACAGCATCCCGGAGAAGAGGTGGTCGAGCCGGCCGACCATGCCTGAGACGACCTCGACGATCGCCGGGTGCGCGTGCCCCAGGATGGCGCTCATCTGACCGCTGGTGAAGTCGAGGACGGCCCGGCCGGACCCGTCGTACACGTAGGCCCCGGCCGCCCGGTCCGCGACGAACGGGAGGAACTCCCCCGTCCCGCTGTACCGGACGAGGTGACGAGCCGCGCGGGCGAGGTCCGCCTGGTCGGCGGCGGAGGGACCTGTCACCAGGCGCACGGTAGCGGTGGCCGGGCGCTGCGGTCACCCACCCGGAGTGATCGTCCCGGTCCGGGACAGCGAGCCGTTCGACCGGGTCGGGTCGCCGTGCACCGCGCCGTCCGGCCATGTCCCCGATCCGTGCGCCGAGGTGGAGGCGAACCACCACCGGTCGGGGGTGCTCCTCGCTGGCGTGGTCCCTCTGGCCGGGCCGGTCCGGCAGCTCACGCGCGGGCCATGGCCTGGACGGGCTACCACGGCCGCCGGCGGACCGACCCCAGCCTGCGTGCGCGAGCTCGCAGCCACGTCCGACCTCAGCCGAGGTCGTCGCTCACGCGACCGATCTCGTGGCGATGTCGGTCGACGGCGTGCGGTGGCCGCTCGGGCGGGACCCGGCCAGCACGCGCCGGAGCATCCGCGGTCGCACCAGCTGCTGCGGGCGATCCAGCATCCCGATGACCCGGATGAACGCCCTCGCCACCACCGGGTCGTGGTGGGCGACGGGCAGCAGGCGCTGCAGGTAGGCGTTGGTGAGCCGCCAGGAGGCCGGTCGCGGGGCAACGATGCCCGGGTGGGCGAGGGCCGAGCCCGTCGCCAGGTCCCAGGCGTCCTGCACGGCCCACCGCGTCGCCGACAGCAGGCGGAGGCCGACCTGGTCCAGGCCGTGCCTGTCCAGGACGCGGCGCAGCTCGAGGGCCTCGGTGATCGCCACGGACATGCCCTGCCCGAAGCGTGGGTCGAAGGAGCAGACGGCGTCGCCGCCGACGACGTACCTGCCGGGCAGGCGCCGCAGGCGGTCGTACCGGTGCCAGGAGAAGGCGGGGAAGGCGGCCCGAGCGGCGTCGCCGATCGGCGTCCCACCGGTGACCACGTCGTGGAGGTCGCCGCTCCGGAGGCTGGCGGCGTAATCGGTGAAGCCGTCCAGATCGGCGGGGGGACGTTCCCCGAGCATCCCGACGAGGGTGACCAGCCACCGCCCCTCCTCGACGGCCAGCGCCACCCCGCCCCGGCGTTCGCCGGGCGGGACGTCGACCAGCACGTTGCGGTCCCCGCCGAGGTCTCCGGGGCTGCGACGGAACAGGCGGGTGGTGTAGTGCACGTCGACCTTCAGGCGCTCCTCCGCGGGAGGCGGGTACCCCAGCTCCGCCAGCCAGTGCGGTGACCGGGAGCCCCGGCCCGTGGTGTCGACGACCAGGTCGGCGTCCAGGGTGTGCTCCTCGGCCGGGGTGCGCTCGGACCGCAGCCGCACGCCGGTGATCCGGCTCCGCTCGCCGGACGCCGTCAGCCCGCGCGCGGCCCAACCGTCGAGCACATCGACCCCGCCGAGCGCCAGTACCCGGGCGCGGACGACGTCCTCGATCAGCGGGCGGGTCGCCCCCGTGATGCGGAGGTCGGTCTCCGTCAGGTCGAGCCGGCCCCCACCCATGTGGAAGCGCCACTCCGGTGCCGGGATGACGTGGGCGCCGTGGTCGGCCAGGTCGTCGACCACGCCGGGCAGCAACTCCTCCAGCCGGGTGAGCCCGCCGGGCACGAGCAGGTGGATGTGGTGCCCCTGGGGCACCCCGCGGCGGACCTCCGGCCGGTCGGGCAGCGCGTCCCGATCGACCAGCGTGACGTGTTCGAAGCGTTCGGCCAGAGGCACGGCGTGCACGAGTCCGGCCATACCCGCACCGAGAACGACGGCGTGGTTCCCGAGAGGGTCCACGGTTTCCTCCTCGCGTCAGCGGTGGTGTGTCCGCCCACGCTAGGAACGGCCCGGGTCGCGCCGCATCGGGCGAACGGTGCAACTGCGCGCCCGTCGCGGCTGCACCGTTCTGCGCAAGGCCCTACACCAGGTGGTGCACGTAGGCGTAGGCCGTCGCTGCGGCCCGGTTGGGCAGGGAGAGCTTCGCGAACGCGTTGTGCAGGTGGCGGGCCACCGTCTTGTCGCTGATGACGAGCCGCTCGGCGATCTCGCGGTTGGTGTGTCCCGCGGCGACCAACCGGATCACGTCGAGCTCGCGCGGGGTCAGTGGCGCTGCCGGAGCAGCAGCGACCGGCGCGGAGGGGAGGCGCTCGAGGTCGGGGACCGCGCCGACCGCCGCGAAGGCGCGCGCCGCCGCCGCCTCCTCGAGCGCCGCGGTGCCCTCGTCGCCGAGCGCGCGCAGGACCCGGCAGAGCGTGACGCGCGTGCGGGCCAGCTCGTAGGGCGCCTGCAGCTGGGCCCACCAGGCCACGGCGTCCATCAGCGACCGCAGCGCGGGTGCGTACCGCCCCTCGGCCAGTGACACCATCCCCCGGGCGCGTGCGGCGACGGCCCGGATGAGGACGGTGCGGACGACGTCGGACACCTCCTCCAGCTCCTGGCAGGCCGCGTGAGCCGCCGCGACGTCCCCGGTCGCGAGCACGGCTTCCACGTGGGCGGCCAGCAGGACGGCCCGTGGGCGGGGGGCACGGACCTCGTCCACCACGCCCGGCCGCATCCCGGTGGACCTCTCGAGGGCGCAGCGTGTCGCGGCGGCGGCCGCGGCCGTGCGCCCCTGGGCCAGCCACAGGAGGGCGAGGCCAGGGTGGGGGTCGTGGCCGAGGGCGACGGCGGCCTCGAAGGACGCCTCGGCCGACGCGTGCTCGCCTCGCACCCGATGCAGTTCTGCTCGTTGGTAGTGCGCCATCCCAGCCGCCGGGTCCGGCGGATCGGACAGCCATCGGCAGGCACGGTCGGCCTCGGCGACCGCCTCGGCCCAGGCACCGCGCCACTGGGCCAGTTCTGATCGGTGGACGAGGCACTGCCCCCGGAAGGGGACGAGACCGGGATGAGCGTCGCACCAGCGGTTCAGCGCAGCGGTCCACTGCTGGGCCCGGCGCAGGTCGAAGGTCTGCTGGCAGGCGAGGATCACGGCGCAGTAGACGATGCCGGTCGCGATCGGGGACGCGCGTCCGTTGTCGACGGCCACCATGGCCTCGTCGAGGTGGGCCAGCCCGCGGGACGTCTCGCCGATCCGGATGAGGGCCTGGCCCTGACCGAGACGACCGAGCGCGGACAGGTCGGGTTCGCCGAAGCGCTCGCCGATCGCGTTCGCTTCCGCGAACCCGCGGAGCGCGGCCTCCGGCTCGCCGCCGTCCAGATCGCGCAGCGCGGCCGGGAGCAGGAGGTAGCCCCGCTCGGCGCAGTCCTCCGGCGCCCGTTCCTGGAGCAGGCGCTGCGCCCGGGCGAGCCAGCCGCCCCCCCGGGCCTCGTCACCGCGGGCGACGGTCAGCACCAGGCCGAGCCAGAACGCGCACCGGGCGGCCGGCAGCGCCTCGTCGCGATCGAGGAAGGCCTGGTGGGCCCGTTCCCAACCGGCCTCGGCGATCTCGTTGCGGCCGGTGAGGTACGCGCTCAGCGCCAGCCGTTGCAGGTCCTCCGGGTCGGAGACCGCGCCCCGGTCGTGGGCCTCGACCAACAAGGTGCAGGTGACGTCCCAGGCCCCGGCGTCCATGGCCGCACGGGCCCGCTCGAGTGCTCCCATCACGACTCCCATGGTGCGGCGGTGCGGGTGATCCGCGGTACCGGGGTCTGCGCTCCCGAGCGCAGCGACGCGGCGGCTCGGCAGCGACGTTCCCCCGCACGGGGCGCTCCGGGTGCGGCTCCGTCCGTGCGGTGCCGGCGCCGTGTCGAGCGCCCGTGGACGGCGCAACCCCCACGGTCCGTCGAACCCGGGACCGGGGCGGCCGTACCCGGCATACCTACCGCTCGGTCTCGTGGTCGGGGTCGGGGTCGTCGATGTGATCGTGGTGGTGGTGGGAGGCCGGCGCGGCCCCCGGCTCCTGCCCGGGCTCGAGGAGGACGAACTGCAGCATCATGCCGCGGTCCTCGTGCCGCAGGAGGTGGCAGTGGATCATGAAGGGCAGGTCCGGGTCGGCGTGGTCGGCGAAGCGCACGAGCACCCGCGTCGTGGTGGCCGGTGCCAGGTGGACGGTGTCCTTCCAGCCGGACAGCTCCGGGCCCGGGGGCTCGCCCGCGACGTCGAGGACGGTGAACCGGGCGCCGTGCACGTGGACGTTGTGCGGCGCCCCGTCGGAGGTGCTGATCTCCCAGATCTCGGTGCTGCCGGCCTCGACGGCCAGGTCGATGCGGTCCATGTCCATCGAGCGGCCGTTGATGGTGACGCCGGAGAACTCGAGCTGCCGGGTGGTGCGGGCCTCGGACGGGTCGAGCCCGGGCGCCTCGGCCAGCCGGTCCGGGACCTCCGGTGACGGGGCGAGCCGGTCGGCGGCGCGCAGCTGCAGGATGTCGAAGCTGTCGTCGCCGCCGGAGAACCGGCCGGTCCACGGGTCGGTGCCGAGGTCGGGCGGGGTGCTGCGGAGCACCACCCGCTCGCCGGGCTGCAGGCTGACGACGACCTCGGCCCGCTCACCGGGGGAGAGCCGGACGGCGTCGGTGCGGTGCGGTGCGGGCAGCAGGCCGCCGTCGGTTCCGACGAGGGCGAACTCGCGGCCGTCGTCGAGGCCGAGGTCGTAGACCCGCGCGGGAGAGGCGTTGAGCAGCCGCAGCCGGATCCGCTCGGTGGTCACCTCGTGGTATCCGCCGGCGGTGCCGTTGGCCAGGATCGTGTCGCCGAGGTGGCCGACGGCGCTGAACGGGTGCTCGGCCCGGCGGAACTGGCCGTCCTCGTCGAAGGCCTGGTCCTGGATGATCACGGGGACGTCGTCGACGCCGTACTCGTCGGGCAGGCCCAGGGCCTGGCTGGTGGTGTCGTCGAGGATGAACACGCCGGCCATGCCGCGGAGCACCTGCTCGGCGGTCGCGCCGTGCGGGTGCGGGTGGTACCAGGTGGTGGCCGCGGGCTGGTCGACCGTCCAGGACGGGTGCCAGGCGGCGCCGGGCGCGATCTCCTGGTGGGGGCCGCCGTCCATCGCCGCGGGGAGCTCGTGGCCGTGCCAGTGCACGGTGGTGACCTCGGGCAGGTCGTTGGTGACGTCGATGCGGACCCGTTCGCCGCGCTCGGCGCGCAGCGTCGGTCCGAGGTGGGCGCCGTCGAAGCCCCAGGTGCGGGTGGCGCCGCTGCCGACGCCGAAGTCGGTGGTGCCGGCGGTGGCCCGCAGGTCGAAGACCCTCGTGCCGTTCTCGATCCGCGAGGGGGCCAGCGGCGGGATGGCGAGCGGTCGGTCGAAGGCGACCCGACCGGTGGTGTCGGTCGTGGCGCGGGCCCACGTCAGGGCCAGCGCGCCGAGCCCGGCCAGGGTGGCGACGAGCAGGACGAGGAGCACGCGCACGACCCACCGTCGGCCCGTGCGCCGCCCGCGGGGGCTGGAGGTCGCCGCGGTCACCGGGCCACCGCCGTCGCGCCCGGGGCGGTCGCGGGGGTGTCCCAGTCGATGTGGTGGTCCCACATCCAGCGCAGCGGGTCGCGGCCGTTGCCGAACAGCCGGCGCATGACGACCGGCAGGACCAGGTCGCGGACGGCGCGGCCGACCGGGCCGGCGGTCTTGCCGCTGCCGTTGCGCCGGCCCTGGGCGCGGACGCGTTCCACCCGGGCGCGGCGCAGCTGCTCGTAGCGGGCCAGCGCGGCCGGGGCGTCGGGAAGGTCGCGCAGGCACCGGGCGAGGACGACGGCGTCCTCGATCGCCAGCGCGGCGCCCTGCCCGGCCGACGGTGACACGGCGTGCGCGGCGTCGCCGATGATCACCGTGCGCCCGTCGTGCCAGGTGGGCACCGAGGGCAGGTCGTAGGTGATCCAGCCGGCGAACACGTCGTCGGTCGCCCGGATCAGGTCGACGGCCGGGGTGCGGTCGTCGGCGAACAGGCCCAGCAGCCGCGCCCGCCACACCTCGGCAGGGACGGCCGCCAGCTCCCCGGGGTCGGGCTCCCGCGGCGCCGGCGGGTTGGCGAACCACCAGACCTCCCCGCCCGGGGCCTCGACCCAGCCGAGGAACGCGCGGCGGCCGAAGCAGAAGTGGTTCACCCCGGGCGGGCCGGGGACGTCGACGCCGCGGGCGTAGCCACCGGTGTTCAGGAACCCGACGTAGCTGGCGCCGGGGGCGGCGGGGTCGAGCAGCCGCCGGACGGTGGAGCGGATCCCGTCCGCGCCGACGAGCACGTCGGCCTCCGCGGTGCTGCCGTCGGCGAAGTCCGCGCGGACGCCGGCACCGGTGTGCCGGATGCCGGTCAGCCGCTTGCCGTGGACGGTGCGGATGCCGCGCCGCTCGGCCTCGTCGCGCAGCGCCGCGTACAGGTCCGGCCGGCGGATGGTGATCGCGTGCGTGCCGTCGGGCAGCGTGCCGCCGTTGGGCACGTCGGCGAGGACCCGGCCGTCCCCGTTGAGCATCACCATCCGCGGGGTGGCGAAGCCCCGGGCGAGGACGGCGGCGTCCATGCCGACCGTGCGCAGGGCGTCGATGCCGTTGAGGCCGACGCCGAGGAAGGCGCCGACGCCCCCGGCGTCGGTGTCGTGGGCCTCGTGCACGGTCGCCTCGATGCCGGCGCGGTGCAGGGCGACGGCGGCCACCTGGCCGGCGATGCCGCCGCCGATGACGTGTGCGGTTCGTACTCGGGTCATGGCGTGTCCCGTGCGATCGGGGGGCGGGGGTCCGTCGGCGGCCGCCTCCCGGTCGTGGAGGTGGGTCGCGCGACGAGATCGACGCTAGGGACGCGGGGCGCTCCGGCCATCGGCGCGACGGCGCGACCTGGCTACCGCAGCGGCGGTAGCTGCGGCCGGGTGCGGCTGCCGCGATCGGCGGATCCGGGCCGGGTCAGTGCGGGGCGACCAGCCCGGTCTCGTGGGCGATGACGACCAGTTGCGCGCGGTCCCGGGCGTGCAGCTTGGTCATCGCCCGGTTGACGTGGGTCTTGGCGGTCGCGGGGCTCATGAACAGGGCCCGGCCGATCTCGGCGGTGCTCAGCCCGCGACCGACCAGGGCGACCACCTCGCGCTCCCGCGGGGTGAGTGCATCGAGCCGTTCGGGCTGCCTGGGCCGATCGTCGGGACGGGCCCGCAGGGTCGCCAGGAGACGGCGCGTGACGCTGGGGGAGAGCAGGGCATCGCCTCCGGCGACGACGTGCACGGCCCGGCGGAGCTCCTCGGGTTCGACGTCCTTGAGCAGGAAGCCACTGGCACCCGCCCGGAGCGCGTCGGTGATGTAGTCGTCCTGCTCGTAGGTGGTCAGGACGACGACCCGGGGGGCGTCCGGCCGGGCCCCGGTGAGGATGCGGCGGGTGGCCTCGATGCCGTCCGTGCCCGGCATGCGGATGTCCATGAGGACGACGTCGGGGTGGTGCTGCTCGGCCAGCGCGACGGCCTCCGCGCCGTCGGCTGCCTCGGCCACCACCTCGATGTCCCCGTCCCGTTCGAGGACGAGGCGGAACCCGGCGCGCACCAGCGCCTGGTCGTCGACGAGCAGCACCCGCACGACCGGGTCGTCGGCCGCTCTGCCGGTCACGGCGTCGCCTCCGGTGCCGGCAGCGTCGCGGACACCCGGAAACCGCCGTCCGGGCGGTTCCCCGCGGTGAGGGCGCCGCCGAGCGCCCGGACCCGCTCCGTGAGGCCCACCAGGCCGGCGCCGGGGTCCGAGGTGCCCGCGCGGCCGGTGCCGTCGTCCTCCACGGTGACCTCGACCGCCGCCGGTGCCGCGGAGACGCACACGACCGCCCGGGATGCCCGGGCATGGCGGATCACGTTGGTGAGCGCCTCCTGCACGACCCGGTACACCGTCAGCTCCACGGCCGCCGGCAGCTGACGGCGCGCACCGCGGAACTCGAGGTCCACCGGCAGGCCGGCCTGCCGCACCCCCTGCACCAGGGCGTCGAGCTGCGCCAGCCCGGGCGCGGACCGCCGGGTCGCCTCGTCGTCGCCGGAGCGGAGCACGGCGATCGTCGCGCGCAGCTCGGCCATCGCGTCCCGGCCGCAGGCGCGCAGCGTCGCCAGCGAGCGGCGCGCCTGCTCCGGCTGGTCGGCCATCACGTCGGCGGCGGCGCCGGCGTGCACGGTCATCGTGGTGATGGTGTGCGCCAGGACGTCGTGCAGCTCCTGGGCGATCCGCATCCGTTCCCCGCTCACCCGGGTCCGCGCCTCGAGCTCCTTCTCGACCGCCGCCGCGCGGAGGCGCTCCTGGACCTCCGCCCGCAGCCGCCGCCGGGTGGAGACGCTGTCCCCGAGCAGGAACGCGAGCACCAGCAGCGCGACGGTCACGGTGATCTCCAGGAACGACTCCCGCTCCACGACCGCCCGGTGCACCGCACCGCCGCCGCCGAACAGCACGACGACCAGCACCGTCTCCCACCGCTGGCCGGCCGCGGCGACGCTGTAGAAGGCCACCATCAGCACCGGCAGCTCCGGCCCGCCGGGGTAGTCCAGGGCCAGGTAGACCAGCGTCAGCCCGACCGTGCCGAACAGGGCGGTCCTCGGCCGGGGGCGACGCAGCAGCAGGGAGGCGGCGGCCGCCGCCAGCAGACCGACGGCGACCGCGTCCGGGGGCCGGCTGCCCGTCTCGTGGGCGGAGAGGAGCGACGCGATCGACGCGAGGCCGGCAGCCGCGGCCACGCCGGTGTCGACGGCGGCGGAGGTCCACCGCGAGCCGGCCCCGCGGGGAGCGCGGACCTCGCCGGGGGTCGTCGTGGGAGACGGTCGATCGGTCACGTCCAGCCCTCTGCTCTGCGCCGACCCCGGCCGGCGGTGGCCGGAGGGGCCGCACGCGCTCGTCGTCCAGCCTAGGTCGGCACACCTGCGGCGACGTCGTCCCGTCGACGCTCGTGCCGGACCGCACCCGTCGGAGGCCGGCGCTGCGGCGGTACCGCGGTCGCGGCAGCGTGGCGGGGCGGTCGTCAGGGCCGCGTCAGAGCGGCGTCAGGACCGCGCAGCACCGTCGGGGCCGTACCGACGAGACGCCCGGAGGCCCCGATGCCCGCACCGTCCCCCGTTCGCACCACCCGCGACCACCGTCCCGCTCCCCGGTCGCCGCGCCGCAGGTCCTGGCGGCGCCGGCTGCTGCGCGCGGCCGTCGGCTTCCTGCTGGTGCTCGGCCTGCTGGCCGCCTCCGGCGCCGGCGCGCAGCTCCTGGTCCAGCACCGGAACGCGTCCGAGCACCCGGCGCCGGGGCAGCTGGTCGAGGTCGGCGGGCACCGGCTGCACCTGCACGCCGAGGGCCCGCGCGGCACCGGCCCGACCGTCGTCCTGGAGGCGGGCATGGGCACGCCGTCGACGTCCTGGGCGTGGGTGCAGGACATGGTGGCCGAGGACGCCCGGGTGGTGTCCTACGACCGGGCCGGCATCGGCTGGAGCGACGACCGCGACGGCCCGGTCGACCCGGCCGCCGAGGTGCGCGACCTGCGGGCGGCGTTGGACGCCACCGGCGAGCAGGGCCCCTACGTGCTGGTCGGGCACTCGCTGGGCGGGTTGTTCGCCCGCACCTTCGCCGCGACCTACCCGCAGCAGACGGCCGGCGTGGTCCTGGTGGACCCGTCGCACGAGGACCAGTACACCGACCTGCCGCCGGAGCTGCAGGGCACGGTGGACGGCGCGGGCACCGGGATGCGCCTGATGCAGGTCGCCGCCCGGCTCGGCGTCACCCTGCTGTACAACCCGGCGGAGGCGCTGGCCGACGGCATGCCCGAGGACGCGGCGGGGTCCTACGTCGCCTGGAGCGCCTCGCCCCGTGCCGCGTCGGCGATGGCCGCGGAGTTCGAGGCGTTCGACGCGATCGCCGACGGCGTCCGCGGGCACGGGCTGGGCGACCTGCCGGTGCGGGTCCTCAGCGCCGACACCTCCGACGACCCGTCGCAGACCGCGCTGCTGGACCGGCAGCTGGGCCTGCACGAGCAGCTGACCGGCCTGTCGTCCGACGCCCGCCGCACCGTGGTGCACGGCGCCACGCACCTCACGGTCCTGACCGACCGGGACCACGCGGCGGAGGTCGCCGCGACGGTCCTCGACCTCGTCCACGAGGGCCGGGCGGGCTGAGGCCTTGCACGACCCGCTGGGGCCGGGCCGGTCAGCGCGACCGGCCCGGCCCCGCGGTGTCCGCGACCGGGCCGGGCACCTCGTCCGGTAGCGCGGTGAGCTCGTCGAGCAGCCGTTCCACGGCGGCGGAGCCCGGCACCGCCGCGTCGCCGTCCGGGTCGCCGAGGGTGATCCGGGCGCGGGTGGTCGCGTCCTCGACCTCCGCCGGGTCGTCCGGGGGGCCGCCCCCGCGCAATGCGCGCGCGGCGGCCAGGACCCGGACCACCTGCCGGGCGGCCGAGGCGGTCGCACCTGCCGCCTCGCCGTCGGTCCCGCCGGTCCCATCGGTCCCGTCGGCCGGGAGGCCGGCGGCGGTGCCCACGGCGATCGCCTCCAGCACCGACGCGACCAGGCGGGGATCCCCGCCGGCCCGGGGCGGCGGGGGGGGCGCGCGGGGGCGGCGGGGCGCGCGGGGGGGGGGGGGGGGGCGGCGGGGGCGCCCTCCCCCCCCGCCCCCCACGGCCACACCCGGCTGGCCGACGTCACCATCCACCCCTCGCAGCTGCGGGCGCCCATCGACAAGGTGCACCCGATG
>NZ_JBJGYK010000024.1:0-63341 GCF_054049955.1 Geodermatophilus sp. SYSU D00758 | reverse complement strand
CCCCCCCCCCCCCCCCCCCCCCCCCCCCCCCCCCGCCCCCCCCCCCCCCCCCCCCCCCCCCCCCCCCCCCCCCCCCCGGCCCGTCCCGGGACCCCGTCCGGCGGACGCCGGCGCGTCAGCGGCGCCACCGGAGCAGGCCGCCGGCGCCACCGAGGGTCCGGGCGGCCAGCTGGAGGATCGGGCCGCCCGGGATGCCCGGAGCGGCCTGGACGACGGGCGCCAGCGCCAGCAGGCCCGCCAGGTCGTGCGCCCGCAGCCGCCGCCGCGCCAGCGCCGCCACCGGGTTCACCCGCCCGGAGGCCGCCTCCAGCAGCAGGGCGGCCGGCGCCTCGACGGCGGGCCCCCGCGCGCGCCCCGGCGGCACCCGGTGCACCGTCCAGCCGTCGGTGCCGGCGGCGAACGCCCAGCCGCCCTCCGGGGTCGCCAGCGCGGCGCCGACGACCGTCCCGGAGCCGGCGGCCAGGGCCCCGGTGACGTCGGCGAGCGCGGCCAGGCCGGCCTGGAGGACGTCGGGCGGTACCGGTGACGCCCCGCACCCTGCGAGGTCCAGCCCGTGCACGGCGAGCTCGTAGGCCTGGCCCAGGACGACGCTGAGCACCGGGAGCCGGCCCACCACCGCGACCGCGGGGGAGGTGTCGAGGGTCGCCGGCTCGTCCTCCAGGTAGCGGACGGTCGCCTCCCGGTTGCGCCGCAGCGCGGCGAGCACCTCCGCCCGGGAGGCGTCCCGGTGCGCGGCGGTCACCCGGGCGTTGGTGGCGTCGACGTCCGGGGGGACCCCCGTCCCCCCGGCGCGTGCGGACGCCACGACGTCGGCCAGCGCCGTGTGGTCGGGCCAGCTGCCGAGGTGGACGCAGACCTCGTGGGCCCGCCAGCCGGGGAGGCGGGTCGGTGCCCCCAGGTCCACGGCCGCGGCCTGCGCCAGGAAGGCGTCCCAGGCACCGAGCACCAGCCGCCCCACCTCGTCGCGGCCGGCGTCGGCCATGCCGTGGTGCCGGCGGTCGCGGTCCGGGAGTGCCATGCGCCGGCCGTACCCGGGCGGCCGCCCCGCCAGGCGTGTCCCTCATCGCAGGAAAGCCGGTGCGCGTTGCCGGGAGGCGCCGCGGCCCGCACGCTGGGGGCATGACACGCGACCGGACGGCGCGGGGCACGGTCGTCCGCTGGGACGACGCGCGGCCCGGCGCCCTCGTCGAGGCGGAAGGGCTGCCCGAGCCGTGCTGGGCCGAGGCGGCCGTCGTGCACGGCGCGGCGGCCCTGCGGGCCGGGCAGGTGGTCGACCTCGAGTGGACCGAGCCGGCCGCCCCCGGCGAGCTGCCCACGGTGACCCGGGTGGTACCGCGCGAGGACCTCCAGGCCACGCTCGGCGCCTGACCTGCGGACCTGTGCGGTACCGGAGCGCACGGGCCCGCAAGGGCCGTTGCCGCTACGCTGTGTGAGCGGTGTGCGGAGTGGTCCCCGGGTCTGGGGATGCGGCTGTGGGTCGGCGGGGGAGATCCTGTGGACGCGGTGTGGGCGGCGCCCGCGCTGTGGACTCCCCGCCCGGTGCCGTGGTATGAGGCGCTGACCTGCGGCTAGTGGCCACCCCGGTGACCATCCGTCACATGTGTCCCATCCGCCTCTCGTGCACTGGCGCGACGGGGGCGGCATCGTGCACACTGATGGCAGGACGCCTGGTCCTGGACCGCCGAACACAGCCTGTCACCGAATCGATCGTCCGTTGGGGAAGACGAGACCGATCGAGTCGATGGAGGTGCCTCGTGCAGCGACGGTCTACCCAGGGTGTCGTCTTCGTGCACGCGTGCCCGAAGGCGCTGTGCCAGCACGTCGAGTGGGCGCTCGAGCGCGTCATCGGCGCGCCGGTCTCCCTGTCGTGGGCCGACCAGCCCGCGGCGCACGGTTCGTTCCGTGCCGAGGTGGCCTGGACCGGTGCTCCCGGGACGGGCGCCAAGCTGGTCGCCGCGCTGCGCGCGTGGCCGATGCTGCGCTTCGAGGTCACCGAGGAGGCCAGCCACGGCAACGACGGCGAGCGCATGTCCTACGTGCCCGGGCACGGGGTCTACCGGGCGCCGACGAGCGCCAACGGCGACCTCATCGTCACCGAGCAGCAGCTGCGGCACCTCGCGGCCACCGCCACCTCGATCGAGGCCTTCCGCCACGGGGTGGACGAGCTGCTCGGCGCGGCCTGGGACGCCGACCTCGAGGTGTACCGGCACGCCGGCGACGGCCAGCCGGTCACCTGGCTCCACCAGGTGGTGTAGGAGGCCCGTCCGGGGGCGGCCCCGTCCGGAGGCTCGCCGCGAGCCTGCGAGCGGTGAGGAGGACGGGGTCCTTCTCCGAGCGGTGGGGGCAGGGGGTCCTTCATCACGATCCGACCACGACGGGATGAGCGCGACCCGCGCCCGTCGTAGGCTCGGGGCCGGTCGTCCGGGCGTCGTCGGGGAAGCGGCGCCCGGACGACCAGGTCCCGTCGACGGCGAGGGCCCGTACCCCTCTCGGGTACGGGCCCTCGTCGTGTGCGCGGATCGTGCGCCCGGTCGGGGCTACAGCGGGATGTTGCCGTGCGCGCCCCGGCCGGACGGTGCCGCGGTGAGCGCGGCGACCAGGCGGCGCTTGGTGTGGGTGGGCTCCACCACCTCGTCGACGACCCCGATCGTCAGGGCCCGGTTCACCCCGCCGGCGATGCGCTCGTGCTCCTCGGCCAGCTGCGCGTGCAGCGCCTCGCGCTCGCCGGGCGGCACGGCGGCCAGCTTCTTCCGGTGCAGGATGCCCACGGCGGCCTTGGCCCCCATGACCGCGACCTCCGCACCCGGCCAGGCGAACACGGCCGTGGCGCCCAGCGAGCGCGCGTTCATCGCGATGTAGGCCCCGCCGTAGGACTTCCGGGTCACCAGCGTCACCCGGGGCACCACGGCCTCGGCGAACGCGTGCAGCAGCTTGGCCCCGCGGCGGACGACGCCGTCCCACTCCTGGCCGACCCCCGGCAGGTACCCGGGGACGTCGACCAGCACCACCAGCGGGACGCCGAAGGCGTCGCACATCCGGACGAACCGGGCGGCCTTCTCCGCCGAGGCGGAGTCCAGGCAGCCGCCGAGCCGCAGCGGGTTGTTGGCGACCACGCCGACCGTCCGCCCGGCCAGCCGGCCCAGGGTGGTGACGATGTTGGGCGCCCAGCGCGGGTGGAGCTCCAGGCCCGGCCCGTCGAGGACGGCGGCCACCAGCGGCTTGACGTCGTAGGCGCGGTTGGACCGCTCCGGCAGCAGCGCCCGCAGGTCGACGTCCGGCTCCTCCTCGGCGGGCTGGAACGAGCCCTGGGCCGCCAGCAGGTCGACCGCCTGGCGGGCGGCCTCCAGGGCCGACTGCTCGGTCTCGGTCACCACGTGCACCACGCCGCTGCGCCGGCC
Organism: Geodermatophilus sp. SYSU D00758; assembly: GCF_054049955.1. NCBI lineage: Bacteria > Bacillati > Actinomycetota > Actinomycetes > Geodermatophilales > Geodermatophilaceae > Geodermatophilus > Geodermatophilus sp. SYSU D00758. Next base: position 59,943 of record NZ_JBJGYK010000024.1, on the reverse strand, counting down.
GTGGGTGTCGGGGCCGCCGAGGGACTCCATGTCCACGGCCTCGCCGGTGACCGACCGGACGACGTCGGGCCCGGTGACGAACACCCGCCCGGCGGGGCCCATGACGACCAGGTCGGTGAGGGCGGGGCCGTAGGCGGCGCCGCCGGCGGCCGGGCCCAGCACCACCGAGATCTGCGGGATGCGGCCGGAGGCCCGCACCATCGCCTCGAACACCTCGCCCACCGCGTGCAGCGCGGTGACCCCCTCGGCCAGCCGCGCGCCGCCGGAGTGCCAGATCCCGACCACCGGCAGCCGCTCGCGCAGCGCGGTGTCGATCGCGTCGACGATGTGCCGGCAGCCGTCGACGCCCATGGCCCCGCCCATGACGGTGGCGTCGGTGCAGAAGGCGATCGCGGGGGAGCCGGCGACCCGGCCGCGGGCGGCGACGACCCCCGAGGTGTCCCGGGGCAGCAGCAGCGCGGCGCTGCCCTCGTCGAAGAACCGCCGGAGCCGGTCCTCCGGGTCCCGCGGGTCGGTGGTCGGGGCAGGCGGGGCGGGGGAGAGCGTCGTCACGGGTCCTCCGGACCTCAGGCGGTGGTGAACACCAGCGCGATGTTGTGGCCGCCGAAGCCGAAGGAGTCGTTGACCGCGGCGCTGAAGGAGGCGCGCCGGGGCTCGCGGCGCACGATGTCGAGCGCCTGGACGGCCGCGTCGTCGTCCGGGTCGTCGAGGTTGGCCGTGGCCGGCACGAGCTGGTCGCGCAGCGCGAGCACGGTGAACACCGACTCCAGCGCGCCGGCCGCACCCAGCAGGTGCCCGGTCTGGCTCTTGGTGGCGGTGACCAGGACGTGCTCGCCGAGCGTGTCGCGGATCGCCGCGGCCTCGGCGGTGTCGCCCACCGGGGTGGAGGTGGCGTGCGCGTTGACGTGCCCGATGTCGGCCGGGGTGAGGCCGGCGTCGCGGACGGCCGCGGCGATCGCCCGCCCGGCGCCCTCGCCCTCGGGGTGGGGGGCCACCAGGTCGTAGCCGTCGGCGGTGCCGCCGGCGCCGGCCAGCCGGGCGTGCACCTGCGCGCCGCGGGCCCGGGCGGCGTCCGCCCGCTCCAGGACCAGGGCCCCGGCGCCCTCGCCGAGGACGAAGCCGTCGCGGGCCTTGTCGAAGGGGCGCGAGGCCCGCTCGGGCTCGTCGTTGCGCGTGCTCATCGCCCGCATGGCCGCGAAGCCGGCCATCGGCAGCGGGTGCACGCAGGCCTCCGCGCCACCGACGAGGACGACGTCGGCCCGGTCGAGGCGGAGCAGGTCCAGCCCCCAGCGGATGGCCTCGGCGCCCGAGGCGCAGGCGCTGACCGGCGCGTGCACACCGCCCTTCGCCCCGATGGCCAGCCCGACGGCCGCCGACGGGCCGTTCGGCATGAGCATCGGGATGGTGAAGGGGGAGACCCGCTTGGGGCCCTTGTCCTCCAGGACGTCGTCCTGGCCGAGCAGGGTCAGCGCCCCGCCGATGCCGGTGCCGAAGACGACGGCGACCCGCTCGGGGGTCACGCCGGCCTCGGCCGCGCCGGAGTCCCGCCAGGCCTGCTCTGCGGCGACGACCGCGACCTGCTGGCTGCGGTCCAGCCGCCGGGCGCGGACCCGGTCGAGCTGGGCGGTCGGGTCGTCGGAGAGCCGGGCGACGAGCTGGGCGGGGAAGTCCGCCACCCAGTCGTCGGTGATCCGGCTGACCCCCGACCGCCCCGCCAGCAGCGCCTCCCACGTGCTGGCGACGTCGCCACCCAGCGGTGTGGTGGCGCCGAGGCCGGTGACGACGACGTCACCGTTGGACGTGCTCATGAGATCCCTCCTGGGGGTGCGGCCGGGGGGCCGGGTCGGGCGGACCGGGCCGGTCAGCCCCGGTTCTTCTGGATGTAGCTGATCGCGTCGCCGACGGTCTTGATGTTGCCGAGCTCGTCGTCGGGGATGGCGACGCCGAACTTGTCCTCGACCGCGGTGGCGATCTCGACCATCGACAGCGAGTCGACGTCGAGGTCCTCGGTGAACGACTTCTCCGGGGTGGCGTCGGCGGGTGCGACGCCGGCGACCTCCTCGAGGATCTCGGCCAGGCCGCTCTGGATGTCCTCGCTCACGCGCAGTCCTCTCTCTCGGGTGAGGCGGGGAGCTCCCCGCCACCGGGCCCCGTGGCCCGGGGATCTGGGAGTGCCCGTCAGGGCAGCCGGAACACCTGTCCGGCGAAGGTGAGCCCGGCGCCGTAGCCGAGCACCAGGGCGAGGTCGCCGCTCCTGGCCTCCCCGGACTCGAGCAGCGCCGTGAGCGCCAGGGGCACCGAGGCGGCCGAGGTGTTCCCGGACTGCACGATGTCCCGGGCCACGACCGTCCGCTCCCCGAAGCCCAGCCGCTTGGTCATCGACTCGACGATGCGCAGGTTGGCCTGGTGCGGGGCGAACACGTCGATGTCGGCCGGGCCGACGCCGGCGGCCGCCATGGCCTCCTCGAGCGTCGCGGTCAGCTTGGTGGTGGCCCAGCGGTAGACCGCCTGCCCGGCCATGGTCATCGTGGAGCTGCCCGCGGCGATCTCGATCGCGTTGTGCTGGTCGCCGTCGCTGCCCCACACCACCGGGCCGATGCCCGGCTCGTCCGCGGCGCCGACGACCGCCGCCCCGGCGCCGTCGGCGAAGATCACCGCGGTGGACCGGTCGGTCAGGTCGGTGACGTCGGTGAGCCGCTCGACCCCGACGACGAGGGCGTTGCGCGCCGACCCGGCGCGGATGGAGTCGGCCGCCACCCCGAGCGCGTAGCAGAAGCCGGCGCACCCGGCGTTGAGGTCGAAGGCGCCCGGCCGCGGGATGCCCAGCTTGTAGGCGACCTGCGGGCCGATGCCGGGGATGGGGGCCTGCAGGCTGGCGCTGGCCACGATGACCAGGTCGACGTCCCCGGGGGTCAGGCCGCTGGCGGCCAGCGCCTTGCCGCCGGCGGCGACCGCCATGTCGACCAGCGACTCGTCCTCGGAGGCCCAGCGGCGCTCGGCGATGCCGACGCGGGTCTGGATCCACTCGTCGCTGGTCTCCATGGTCTGGGCCAGCTCGTGGTTGGTGACCCGCCGGCGCGGGCGGTAGGCGCCCAGCCCGAGGATCCGGGCACCGGCGGCGCCCTGCTGCAGCGTGATGGAGCCAGTCACTCGGTGACCTCCGGGTAGAGACGGGCGATCGGGTCCCCGGCGTCGACCCGGTCGCCCTCCTGCACGAGCCACTCGGCCAGCACACCGTCGTAGCCGGCGGAGACGTTGACCTCCTCGCGCCGGCCGCGGACGCGGCCGAGCGGGCTGCCGGCGGGCACGTGGGTGCCCTCGGCGACCTCGGCGGGGCTGACCGTGCCGCGCACCGGGGAGACGACCACCCGCCAGTCGGGCAGGTGCGTGGCCTCGGCCCGGCCGCGCTCGGCGTCGATGAGCTCGCGGGCGCGGTCGAGGTCGGCCGGGCTGCCCACCGCGAGGACGTCGATGCCCGCCCCCTTCCACTCCCGCTTGGCCAGGCCGGCCAGCGCGCCGGCCGGCGGCAGCTCGATGGCGGCGGTGACGCCGAGCTCGCGCAGCGTGGCCAGGCAGGCGTCGAACCGCACCGGGCTGGTGACCTGGCTGACCAGCCGGGAGACCACCTCGGCCCCCGAGGGGACGGCGGCGCCGTCGGCGTTGGAGAGCAGCAGCCGGCTGGGCTCGGCCGGGCGCAGCCCGCCGACCAGCGCCTCGAGCTGCTCGCGGGCCGGGGCCATGTACGCGGTGTGGAAGGCGCCGGCGACCGAGAGCGGGACGACGCGGGCCTTGGCGGGCGGGTCGTCCTTGAGCGCGGCCAGCCCGTCGACCGGGCCCGCGGCCACGACCTGCCCGCCGCCGTTGACGTTGGCGGGGGTGAGCCCGTGCTCGGCCAGCTTCGCGGCGACCTCGTCGGGGTCCCCGCCCATGACGGCGGACATCCCGGTGGGGGTCTGCGCGCAGGCCGCGGCCATCGCCCGGCCCCGGACGGCGGTCAGCGCGATGGCCGCCTCGACCGACAGCACGCCGGCCAGCGCGGCCGCGGTCAGCTCGCCGACGCTGTGCCCGGTGATGACGACGTCGCGGCCGGTGGAGGGGGTGTGCGCCACCGGGCCGGGGAGGCCGCCGAGCTCCCGGGCGACGAAGAGGCTCATCGCGACGACCAGCGGCTGGGTGACCGCGGTGTCGCGGATCGCCTCGGCGTCTCCGGTGGTCCCGAGGGTCAGCAGGTCGGCACCGGCGATGGCACCGGCCCACCGGAAGAACGGCTCGGCGCCGGGGAGCTCGAGCCAGTCGGTGAGCATCCCGGGCTTCTGGGCACCCTGTCCGGGGGCGAGAACGGCCAGCACCTCCTCACCGTGCCAGGCGTCGCGCCCGCGCGTCGGTGGGGAGCGCGACGAAGTCCCACCGGTCGAACTTGGAGGGTTCCTACAAAAGAACGGCCCGCAGGGGTCCTGGGAGCGCGTTCCTGTGGTGGGAACCGCACTGACGCGGGCACGCGCGTGCGCCCCCGCGCATCAGTGCCAGAGGGAGCTGTCGTCGCCGAGCGCGCCGAGGGCGAGGGCGACCTGGAGGGTCCAGCTACCCCGGGGGTCGGCCGCGGACACCCCGGTCAGCTCGGCGGCGCGGCGCAGCCGGTAGCGGACCGTGTTGGGGTGCACGAACAGCGCGCGGGCACTGGCCTCCAGGTTCCCGCCGCTGGCCAGCACCGCGCGGACGGTCTCGAGCACCTCGCCGCCGGCGCCCTGCAGCGGCCGGGTGACCTGCTCCTGGAGGGCCGCCCGCGCGACGGGGTCGCCGTCCAGGGCGCGTTCGGGGAGCAGGGCCTCGGCGGCCACCGGTCGCGGCGCGGCCGGCCACGCGGGCGCGGCGTGCAGGCCGGCCAGCGCCGCGGCGGCCGACTCGCCGGCGCGGCCCAGGCCGTCGACGACCGGTCCGACGACCACCGGGCCGGGACCGAACTCGTCGCTGACCCGCTCGGCGACCGCGTCGAGGTCCTCACTGCCCCCGAGCACGACCACCAGCTGGTCGGCGTGCACGCCCACGAGCACCTCGCTGCGCATCTGCCGCGCGGCCCGCCGGGCGGAGGTGTGGGCGTCGCGGTCGGCCGGGGCGGCGCCGACGACGACCGCGACCGGGCTGGTGGCCGCCCAGCCCAGCGCCGAGGCCCGCCCGGAGAGCTCCTCGGAGCGCTCGCCGCGGACCAGCGCGTCGACGACCAGGGCCTCCAGCCGGGCGTCCCAGGCCCCGCGGCTCTCGGCGAAGGTGGCGTAGACGTGCGCGGTGGCGAAGGCGACCTCCCGGCTGAACTGGAGCACCGCCACCCGCAGCGCGCCGGCGTCCCCGGGCTCGGCGACCGTGTCGACGAAGTCGTCCATGACCTCGACGGTGACCTGGACCAGGACGACGGTGTGCTTGAGCGGCACGACCCGGGCCAGCTCGCGCGGGGCGGCACCGAACACCTCGCCGGTCAGCCGCGGCGGGCGGTCGGGGGAGCGGCACCACTCGACCAGGGAGGCGATCCCGGCCTGCGCGACGAGCATGACCCAGGAGCGCTGGTCGGCCGGCATGGTGCGGAACCACGGCAGCTGGTCGTCCATCCGCGCGACCGCCCGGGTGGCCAGCGCCCCGGAGGCGCGCTCGAGCCGGCGCAGGGTCGCCTCGGAGGGCGGGCGGCGGCTTCCCCGGTCGGGCACGGCGTCAGCGTGTCACGGGCCGGCTCGCCCGCGCAGCGGAGCGTCGGGGAGAGTGGGCCGGTGGCCGTGCTGTCCCGGGGGACCCCGCCGTCGGTTCGGCACCGCGCGCTGGCCGGCGTCGCGGCCGGCCTCGGCGTCCTCACCGCGCTCGGCGCGGGCGTGCTCGCCGGGTTCGCGCCCCAGGTGCGGCTGGACGCGGCGGTCAGCGACGCGCTCTACGTCGGCGACGACCGCCCGGCCGCCCTCGGGGCGCTGCTCGAGGTGCTGACCACTCCCGGGGTCACCTGGTTCCGGGTGCTGGTGTCCCTGCCGGTGCTCTTCTGGCTGGGCGCCCGGCGGGCCTACCGGACGGCGGCGTGGCTGACCGCGGCCCTGGTCGGCGTGGCGCCCCTGACCGAGCTGCTCAAGGAGGCGGTGGGCCGGGTGCGGCCGGCGTTCGAGGGCGGCGGCCTGCACTACGAGGGGCTGAGCTGGCCCAGCGGCCACTCCTCGGGGATCGCGACCCTGGTGACCGCGGCGCTGGTGCTGGCCTGGCCGCGGCTGGGCAGCCGCGGGCGGCGGGCCGCGCTCGCTGCCGGGGCGGCCCTCGTGCTCCTCGTCGGGCTGACCCGGGTGTGGCTCGGGGTGCACTTCCCCTCGGACGTCCTCGGCGGCTGGTCGCTGGGGGTGGTCTGGACGCTCCTCACGGCCCTGGCGTTCGGCGCGCTGCCGGGCGGGCCGGCCGCCCTGCCGCCCCGGGAGCCGGCGTGACGGGGCTGCGCTCGGCCGTGCTGGCCGACCCCGACGACGGCTCCCTCGGCCCGCTGCTGCGGCTGGCCGACGACGTCCTGGCGCCCGGGGCCGGCTACGGCCGGCACGCCCACCGGGCGGTGGACGTGGTGGCGGTGGTGCTGGCCGGTGCGGTCCGGCACGCGTGGGGTGACCGCGCCGAGGTCGGGGCGGGGGACGTCGCGGTGCTGCGCGCGGGCACCGGCCTGGAGCACGACGAGGTGGCGGGGGACGCCGGCGCCCGCGTGCTGCAGACCTACCTGCGCAGCGCCGACCCCGCCGCGGCGCCCGCGCACCGGGTGCACCGCGCCGCCCGGGGCTGGGTGGACCTCGGCCGGCCCGACGCCCGGCTGTGGGTGGCGGCGCTCGCCCCGGGCGAGCGGGTCGCGGCGCCCGCCGGGTTGCTCGTGCTGGCGCGGGCGGAGGGCACCACCCTGACCCGGCAGGACGGGGGGCCGGTCGAGGGGCCGGCCACGGCGCTGGTGTGGGCGCTCGACACCGGCCGCCCCGACTGGGCCCGCGGCTGAAGGACCCCGGGAGGACTCCCTGCCCCCGACCCCTCGCACGCTCGCGGCGGGGCCCTGCAGGGCTGATCGTGGTGGTCCCGGCGGGGTCGGGGGCGGGCATGTGAGAGTGGCGGCATGCCGACGCCCGTCCCGGACCTGCTCGCCGCCGCCCGTGCCGACGCCGACCGCACCGTCGGCCTGCGCCGCAGGCTGCACCGGCACCCCGAGGTGGGCCTGCACCTGCCGCGCACGCTCGAGACGGTCCTGGGCGAGCTCGGCGAGCTGCCGGTCGAGGTGACCACCGGGCGCAGCACCACGTCGGCGGTCGCCGTCCTGCGCGGTGCCCGGCCGGGGCCGAGCTACCTGCTGCGCGCCGACATGGACGGGTTGCCGGTGCACGAGGACACCGGGCTGCCGTTCGCCTCGGAGGTCCCCGGCGCCATGCACGCCTGCGGCCACGACCTGCACACCGCGATGCTGCTCGGCGCCGCGCGGCTGCTGGCCGAGCGGCGCGACGAGCTCGCCGGCCAGGTCGTGCTCATGCTCCAGCCGGGGGAGGAGGGCTTCCACGGCGCCCGGTACATGCTCGAGGAGGGCGTGCTGGACGCCGTGCCCGGAGCGCCGGTCTCCGGAGCCTTCGCCCTGCACGTGTTCACCTCGCTGCCCAGCGGCACGGTGAGCGTGCGGCCCGGCCCGATGATGGCCGCCGCCGACCACTGGTCGGTGACCGTCCGCGGCCGCGGGGGCCACGCCTCGATGCCGCACTGCGCGGCCGACCCGGTGCCGGTCGCGGCGGAGATCGTGCTCGCGCTGCAGGCCATGGTGACCCGGCGGGTGGACGTGTTCGACCCCGCCGTGGTGACCGTCGCCCAGCTGACCGCCGGCTCCACCGACAACGTCATCGCGGACACCGCGTTCCTCCAGGGCACCATCCGCTCGCTGTCCCCCCGGCGGCGCGCCGACACGGTGGCCTCGGTGCGCCGGGTGGCCACGCACGTGGCGGCCGCGCACGACCTCGAGGTGGAGTTCGACCACCAGGAGGGCTACCCGGTGACGGTCAACGACCTGGGCGCCGCGGACCGGGTGCGGACGGCGGCGGCCGCGCTGCTGGGCGCCGACCGGAGCGTGCCGACGCCCGACCCGCTCATGGGTGCCGAGGACTTCTCCTACGTCCTGCAGCGCGTCCCCGGTGCGATGGCGTTCCTCGGCGCCTGCCCGCCCGGCGAGGAGCCGGGGACCGCACCCGGCAACCACTCCAACCTGGTGGTCTTCGACGAGGACGCGCTGCCGGTCGGGGCGGCCCTGTACGCCACCATGGCGCGGGAGGCCCTGGCGCGCGGCTGACCGCCGGCCGTCAGGCCGAGGCCCGCCGCACCAGCCGGGTGGCGCAGACCCGCGCCTCCACCTGCTCGTCGCCGTCGATGCGGCGCCGCAGCAGCTCGACCATGAGCCGGCACATCTCGTCCAGCGGCTGCGCGACGGTGCTGAGGGGCGGGTCGGCGGTGGCCGCCACCGGTGCGTCGTCGAACCCGACCACGGCCACGTCGCCGGGCACCGAGCGCCCGGCCCGCCGCAGCGCGCGCAGGGCGCCCACGGCCATCGGGTCGGAGGCGACGAAGACGGCGTCGAGGTCGGGCGCCCGGGCCAGCAGCTCGTCCATCGCCCGGCTGCCGCCGGCCTCGGTGAAGTCGCCCTCGGCCACCAGCAGCGGGTCGACCGGCCGGCCTGCCGCGACGAGGGCGGTGCGGTAGCCGGCGAGCCGGTCCAGGCCGGCGATCATGTCCCCGGGCCCGGTGACCGTGGCGATCCGGCGCCGTCCCCCGGTGAGCAGCAGCTCGGTGGCCGCCCGGGCGCCGCCGACGTTGTCGGCGTCGACGTAGCAGACCGCGCGCCCGTCCAGCGGTCGGCCGGAGAGGACGAGCGGCACGCCGGCCGCGGCGAGCGTGCCCGGCAGCGAGTCGTCGCGGTGCAGCGACATGAGGATCACGCCGTCGACGTGGCCCTGGCGGGCGTAGCGGCCGACCTTCTCCTGCTCCCGCTCGTCGCGGGCGGTGAGCAGCACGAGGTTGAGCTCGGTGTCGGCCAGCGCGGCCGACAGCTCCCGGACCGTGCGGGCGAAGAACGGGTCGCTGAACACCTGGGTGTCGGACTCCGACAGCACCAGGGCGATCGTGTCGGTCCGCCGGGTGACGAGGCTGCGGGCCGCGCGGTTGGGGACGTAGCGCAGCTGCTCGATCGCCGCGAGGACCGCCGCCCGCGCCTCGGGGCTGACCCGCGGCGAGTCGTTGACCACGCGGGACACGGTGGCGCGGGACACCCCGGCCAGCCCGGCGACCTCCTCGAGCGTGGCGGGTCGCGCTCCTCCTCCGGCCACCGGCGCCCACCTCCCGCCGGGGTCGCCCCGACCCCTGCGCTCCTGACCCGCCTCGACCCCGCACCGACCTCCGACGGCGTTCGGGACCGGCACGTGAGAGCGTTGCCACAGATCGTATCCCGGCCCGCCCCTCGATCCTGGAGAGCCGCTGACATGGCCACCCCCGTCGTCCCTGCGGACGCCCTCGCCGACCGGGCCTTCCCGCCCGGCTTCGTCTTCGGCGCGGCCACCGCCGCCTACCAGATCGAGGGGTCGGTCGACGCCGACGGCCGCGGGCCCTCCATCTGGGACACCTTCAGCCACACCCCGGGCCGCACCTTCCGCGGCGACACCGGGGACGTGGCCACCGACCACTACCGCCGCTACCGCGAGGACGTCGCGCTGATGGCCGACCTCGGCCTGTCGGCCTACCGGTTCTCGGTGGCCTGGCCGCGGGTGCTGCCCTCCGGCGCCGGGCGGGTCGAGCAGCGCGGCCTGGACTTCTACCGGCGCCTGGTCGACGAGCTGCTCGGCGCGGGCGTCGAGCCGTGGCTGACGCTCTACCACTGGGACCTGCCGCAGGGGCTGCAGGACCGCGGCGGCTGGGCCGACCGGGACACCGCGCAGCGCTTCGCCGACTACGCGGCGGTGGTCGTCGAGGCCCTCGGTGACCGCGTGCGGCACTGGTCCACGCTCAACGAGCCGATGGTCAGCGCGCTGCTCGGGCACCGGTCAGGGCAGCACGCACCCGGCCTGCAGGACCCGGTCGCGGCGTCCCGCGCCATCCACCACCTGATGCTCGGGCACGGCCTGGCGGCGGGCAGGCTGCGCGAGGCCGGGGTCGGGTCGCTGGGGATCACGCTGAACTTCACCCCGACGCACCCGGCCACCGACGCCCCGGCCGACCGCGAGGCCGCCCGGCTCCTGGACGGCCAGCAGAACCGGGTCTTCCTCGACGCCGTGGTGCGCGGCGCCTACCCCGAGGACGTCGTCGCCGACCTCGCCGCCGCCGGTGCGCCGCTGCCCGTGCAGGACGGCGACCTCGAGGTCATCGCCGCCCCGCTGGACTGGCTGGGCGTCAACTACTACTTCGAGCAGACGGTGCGGGCCGGCACCCGGCCGCCGGAGAAGGGGGAGACCTCCTTCATCGGCGGGGAGGGGGTCGTCGAGCTCGACCCCGAGGGGCCGACCACGACCATGGGCTGGGGGATCAGCCCGGGGGCCTTCACCCGGCTGCTGGAGTGGCTGGGGGAGCGGGCCCCCGGCCTGCCGCTGGTGATCACCGAGAACGGGTCGGCCTGGCCGGACGAGGTGGACGGCGAGGGGCACGTGCACGACCCCGAGCGCGTCGACTTCCTGGTCCGCCACCTCGCGGCCGTGGCCGACGCGATCGACGCCGGTGTCGACGTGCGCGGCTACTTCGCCTGGTCGTTCATGGACAACTACGAGTGGGCCCGCGGCTACGCCCAGCGCTTCGGCCTGGTGCACGTGGACTACCCCACCCAGCGCCGCACGGTGAAGGACAGCGGGCACACCTACGCCGCGATCCTGCGGCAGCACCGCGAGCGCGGCTGAGCAGCGGTGAGCGGGGCGGGCGGGCGCGGGAGCCGCGTCCCTCCCGCCCCGCTCACCGCAGCAGCGCGGCGACGTCGGCGGCGCAGCCCCAGGAGAGGGTGACCCCGGCGCCGCCGTGCCCGTAGCAGGCGACCACCGGCCGGCCGCCGCCGTCGACCCGCTCGAGGCGGACGGCCGGCCGGCCCGGCCGCAGGCCCACGGCCCGGGACAGCACGGGGGCGTCCCGCAGCGCCGGCACCAGCGCCCGGGCCCGGGCCAGGACGGCGGCCTCGACCTCCGGGTCGGGCTCGGTGCCGGTGGCGCCCTCGACCGCGGTGCCGCCGCACACCACGTCCGACCCGCGGGGGACGACGTAGGTCAGCCCGTCGGGGTGGTCCTCGTCGAGCAGCCACTCGGTGAGCCCCGGGTCGGCCACCCGCACCACCTGGCCCTGGATCGGCACCCCGCTGGCGTCCCCGAGCAGGGGCCCGGAGGCCAGGCCGGCGGTGACGACCACGGCGTCCCCGGTCACCTCGTCGAGCCGGCCGACCCGGCCCCGCTCGACGCGCACGCCGTCGGCCCGGCAGGTGGCGAGCAGCCACGGCAGGTAGCGGCCCATGGCCACGACCGGCAGCGTGCAGCGCGTGCCCGCCGGCGCCCCGGGCGGCAGCTCCGCCGCGCCGGCCGGCCGGCGTCCGGGGACGGCGTCCCACCGGTCGTCGGGCCCGTCCCCGCGGTGGACGACGGTGCCCGGGCGCCGGGTGACGCCGGTGCCCTGGTGCCCGGCGAGGCCGGCGAGCACCTGCAGGGACACCGCGGCCCAGCGCTGCACGGCCTGTGCCGGGAAGGCCCGGTAGGGCGACCAGATCGCGGCGGCCACCGCGGAGGTGGTCCGCTCGGGCGGGTCGGCGGCGAGCACCCGCACCCGGTGCCCGGCCCGGGCCAGCTCCAGGGCGCAGGTCAGCCCGACCACCCCGCCCCCGACGACGGTCACCTCGCGGTGACCGCCACCGGCGGTCGGCCCCCCTGCCGGCCCCGTCCCGGGCCCCGCCCCGAGCGTCGACCGGCCCTCCTGCGGGGTCCCGCCGCGAGCCTGCCAGTGACGGGGGGCAGGAGGGTCCTCCCCGGGGAGGACGGGGTCTGTCATGCCTCGGGCTGCTGCTCCGGGTCGGTGGTGGTGTCCTCGGGCGCGGCCTGCACGTCGCGCACCTGGTACTTCTCCACCGCCTGGCGGACGACGTCGCGGTCGACCTCGCCGCGCTGGGCCAGCGAGGCCAGCACGCGGACGACGACCGACTCGGCGTCGACGTGGAAGTGCCGCCGCAGCGCCGGCCGGGTGTCGGACAGGCCGAACCCGTCGGTGCCCAGGGTGGCCATGCCGCCCGGGACGTAGGGCGCGATGAGGTCGGGCACCGACTTCATCCAGTCCGACACGGCCACGACCGGGCCGGGCGCGTCGCCCAGGCGCTGGGTGACGTACGGGACCTGCGGCTCCTCCTCCGGGTGCAGGAGGTTGTGCTCCTCGGCCTGGTCGGCCTGCCGGCGCAGCTCGCTCCACGAGGTCACCGACCACACGTCGGCCGACACGCCCCAGTCGTTCGCCAGCAGCTCCTGCGCGCGCAGCGCCCAGGGCACCGCGACGCCGGAGGCCAGCACCTGCGCCTTCGGCCCGTCCCCGGACCCCGGCTGGTACAGGTACATGCCGGCCAGCAGACCCCGGACGTCGAGGTCCTCCGGCTCGGCCGGCTGGTGGAACGGCTCGTTGTAGACCGTCAGGTAGTACATGACGTCGGGGGAGCGGGAACCGCCGAGCGGGGCGCCGGGGTCCTCGCCGTACATCCGGCGCAGCGCGTCCCCGGTGATGTGCCCGACCTCGAAGGCGAAGGCCGGGTCGTAGGACACGACCGCCGGGTTGGTGTGCGCCAGCAGCAGCGAGTGGCCGTCCTCGTGCTGCAGGCCCTCGCCGTTGAGCGTCGTCCGCCCCGCGGTGGCGCCGAGCAGGAAGCCGCGGCTCATCTGGTCGGCCGCCGCCCAGAAGGCGTCGCCGGTCCGCTGGAACCCGAACATCGAGTAGAAGATGTAGATCGGGATCATCGCCTCGCCGTGCGTGGCGTAGGAGCTCCCGACGGCGGTGAACGACGCCGCGGACCCGGCCTCGTTGATGCCCTCGTGCAGGATCTGGCCCTGCTCGGACTCCTTGTAGGCCAGCATCAGCTCGCGGTCGACCGAGGTGTAGCGCTGACCGTGCGGCGAGTAGATCTTCTGCGTCGGGAACAGGGAGTCCATCCCGAAGGTGCGGGCCTCGTCCGGGATGATCGGCACGAACCGCGGGCCGAGCTCCTTGTCCTTGAGCATCTCCTTGAGCAGCCGGACGAAGGCCATCGTGGTGGCCACCTCCTGCTTGCCCGAGCCCCGGCGCAGGACGTCGAAGGCCTTGTCCTCGGGTGCCTTGAGGGCCTTGAACTCCGTCCGCCGCCGCGGGACCGCCCCGCCCAGGGCCCGGCGCCGCTCGAGCATGTACTGCATCTCGTCGGAGTCGGGGTCGGGCTTGTAGTAGGGCGGCAGCGTCTTGTCCAGCGCCTCGTCGGGGATGTCGAGGTAGAGCCGGTCGCGGAAGGCGGCGAGGTCCTCGGCGGTCAGCTTCTTCATCTGGTGGGTGGAGTTGCGGCCCTCGAAGTGGCTGCCCAGCGTCCAGCCCTTGATGGTCTTGGCGAGGATGACCGTCGGCTGGCCCTTGTGCTCGACCGCGGCCTTGAACGCCGCGTAGACCTTGCGGTAGTCGTGCCCGCCGCGGGAGAGGTTCCAGACCTCCTGGTCGCTCATCTTCTCGACCAGCTTGCGGGTGCGCGGGTCGCGGCCGAAGAAGTGCTCGCGGACGAAGGCGCCGTCCTCGGCCTTGTAGGTCTGGTAGTCGCCGTCCGGCGTGTCGTTCATGAGGTTGACCAGCGCGCCGTCGCGGTCGGCGGCCAGCAGCGGGTCCCACTCCCGGCCCCAGATCACCTTGACGACGTTCCAGCCGGCGCCGCGGAAGAACGACTCGAGCTCCTGGATCACCTTGCCGTTGCCGCGCACCGGGCCGTCGAGCCGCTGCAGGTTGCAGTTGACGACGAACGTGAGGTTGTCCAGCTCCTCGCGGGCGGCCAGGTGGATGGCGCCGAGGGACTCGGGCTCGTCCATCTCGCCGTCGCCGAGGAAGGCCCACACGTGCTGGTCGGAGGTGTCCTTGATGCCGCGGGAGTGCAGGTAGCGGTTGAACCGCGCCTGGTAGATCGCGCTGATCGGGCCGAGGCCCATCGAGACGGTCGGGAACTCCCAGAAGTCGGGCATGAGCCGCGGGTGCGGGTAGGAGGACAGCCCGCCGCCGGGGTGGCTGACCTCCTGCCGGAAGCCGTCGAGCTGCGCCTCGGTGAGCCGGCCCTCGAGGAAGGCGCGGGCGTAGATGCCGGGGGAGGCGTGCCCCTGGAACCAGATCTGGTCGCCGCCGCCGGGGTGGTCCTTGCCGCGGAAGAAGTGGTTGAAGCCCACCTCGTACAGCGAGGCGGAGCTCGCGTAGGAGGAGATGTGCCCGCCGACGGCGATCCCCGGGCGCTGGGCCCGGTGCACCATGATCGCGGCGTTCCAGCGGATGTAGGCGCGGATCCGCCGCTCGACGTGCTCGTCGCCGGGGAACCAGGGCTCGCGCTCCGGCGGGATGGTGTTGATGTAGTCGGTGCTGCGCAGCGCCGGGACGCCGACCTGCTGCTCCCGGCTGCGCTGCAGCATGCGGAGCATGAGGTACCGGGCCCGGCCGCGCCCGGCGTGGTCGACGACCGCGTCGAGCGACTCCAGCCACTCCTGGGTCTCGTCGGGGTCGGTGTCGACCAGTTGGCTGGGGAGCCCGTCGGTGATGACCGCGCGGGTGGTACCTGCATCGCGGGCGGGGTCGCCGCCCGACTGCTGCGGTGCGCTCATGGCCCCATCGTCCCCCGCCGGTCATCCCGGCGTCACCCCACGCCCACGTGTCGGGACGGCGGCGTCCCGGGCGACCTGTCTTCGAGCGCTTGCACCTGACCAGGCATGCCCTACGCTTCCGCCCAAGCCGGGCCGCGGGAGCGGGCCGGCGCGCCGCCGGTCGGAGTCGCCGGGCGCGGCGCGGACGAGAGGGGTGGCATGGCCAGGCTGCGGGGACCTCGCCCGCCGGTCGTGTCCGGGCCCCTCGCCCCCACCCACCCCCGGAGCCGGCCCCGCCGCGCCCGGGCCGCAGACGGACCCACGGAGGACGAGCAGGGATGAGCGTCGACTCGGGCAGCGCCGGCATGGCGGCCCGGCTGGGCATCAAGCCGGGCATGGTCGTGCAGGAGCTCGGCTGGGACGAGGACGCCGACGAGGACCTGCGCGACTCGATCGTCGAGGTCTCCGGCAGCGAGATGGTCGACGAGGACACCGACGAGGTGGCCGACGTGGTCCTGCTCTGGTGGCGGGAGGACGACGGCGACCTGTTCGACGCGCTGACCGACGCGCTGACCTCGCTGGCCGACGACGGCGTCGTGTGGCTGCTGGTGCCCAAGTCCGGGCGTCCGGGCCACGTCGAGCCCAGCGACGTCACCGAGGTGGCCCCCACCGCCGGGCTGTCCCAGACCAGCAGCGTCTCGGCGGCCAAGGACTGGTCGGGCATCCGGCTGGTCACCCCGAAGGCCGCCCGCTCCCGGCGCTGAACGCCGACCCGGCGTACGGACCCGGGGGCAGGTGGGCCACGATGCGCGCCATGACCCTCTCCGTCGGCGACGCCGCGCCCGAGTTCAGCCTCCCCGACCAGGACCGGCAGGTCGTCTCCCTGGCCGACCTGCGCGGGACCCCCGTCCTGCTGGTCTTCTACCCCTTCGCGTTCTCCGGCATCTGCACCGGCGAGCTGTGCCAGCTGCGCGACGAGCTGGCCACCTACACCGGCGCCGGCGTGCGGGTGCTCGCGATCAGCACCGACCCGGTCTTCGCCCTCAAGGCCTGGCGGGAGCAGCAGGGCTTCGACTTCCCGCTGCTGTCGGACTTCTGGCCGCACGGCACCGTCGCGCAGGCCTACGGCGTCTTCAACGAGAAGGCCGGCATGGCGGTGCGGGGCACGTTCCTGGTCGACGCCGAGGGCCGGATCGCCTTCGCCGAGGTCAACGGGCCCGGTGACGCCCGCGAGCAGAGCGGCTGGAAGGACGCCGTCGCCGAGCTCGCCGCCTGAGGGGTGACCGCCGGAGTGCCAGGGCGCGGAGGACGCGTCCCTGGCACTCCGCTCGGACCCGGTGCCCGGCCGCCTAGGCTGGGCGCGCGGGGCGCGTAGCTCAGCGGGAGAGCTCTCGCCTTACAAGCGAGCGGTCGCAGGTTCGATCCCTGCCGCGCCCACCCTGCCCGCGGCCGCGCTGCCCTCCTCGCGGCCGCATGCCGCGCCCAGGCCGGTCCCAGGCCGGTCCCGCCGCCGCGGGCCCCGGTCAGGCCGCGGCGGCCCGGCGCGCGGCCGGCGGGACGTCGGGCTTCGGGAACGCGGGGCGCAGCCAGAGCGGCGCGCGGAACGGCCGCCAGGTGCCCTCGGGCTGGGCCAGCCGGTCGGCCACCGCGTACAGCGCCGCCGGGTGGTGCCCCAGGCCCAGGTGGCTGGCCGTGACGGCGATGTTCTCGCAGCGTTCGCCGGGGGTGTTCAGGCAGGTCGACCAGTGCACGATGCCGTCGAGGTGGCTGTAGACCGAGGTGGCCGGCACCGGCAGCGGGCAGCCGTCGGGCTCGACGGGCAGCGAGCGGCGCTCGGCGTGCAGGTGCGCGAAGCGGTCGAAGGCCCGGGAGGCGCGGCTCTGGCTGTGCCGGGTCATGCCGAAGGGGCTGCCGAGGGTGATCACCTGGCGGACGGCGTCCGGCGTGCGGCGGGCCAGGTCGCGGGCGTAGATGCCGCCCAGGCTCCAGCCCACCAGCGAGATCGGCCGGCCGTAGCGGTCGGCGAGGTCGTCGACCCGGGCCCGCATGCCCTCGACGCAGGCCGCGGTCGGGCCGATGTTGCGGCCCAGCCGCCAGCCGTGCACCCGGTAGCCCAGCCGGCGCAGCACCGAGCGCAGCGCGTGGGTCGACCCGTCGTCGGCCAGCAGGCCCGGCAGGACGAGCACCGGGTGCCCGTCGCCGGTAGGCAGCCGGGGGATCAGGGGGCGGGCCGCGAGGTACAGGCCGAAGTCCGCCACCGCCCGTGTCGGCTCGCTCAGGTAGAGCGGGAGCGCCGGCCCGTCACCAAGATCCACGTCGTCCTCCTCGTCCGGCCGGCGGCCGTCGGGCCGCCGGGTACCCACGGGGGTGCCTGTTCGACACCCCGTCGACTCCTCTCGTCATCTATCGGCAATGTGAGTGTGATCCGGAACACGTCACCGTGGCGTCGTCGCGCGCGTCCCACCGGCCCCGTGGCACGGTGCCCTCCGTGGCAGACGGGACGGCGCACGGGGATGGCGGCACTCGGGGGACCAGCGGCACGGTGGACCTCGGCGGGCCGGTGCACCACGTCGACTACGGCGGCCGGGACGACGGGCCGGTCGTCGTCCTGGTGCACGGGCTCGGCGGCTCGCACCTCAACTGGGACCTGCTGGCCCCCCTGCTGACCCCGCACGCCCGCGTGCACGCCCTCGACCTGCCCGGCTTCGGCCTCAGCGAGCCCGGGCGCCGGATGACCGGGGTGCGGGACAACGTGGCCGTCCTCGACCGGTTCGTCCGGGAGGTCGCCGGGGCGCCGGCCGTGCTGGTCGGCAACTCGATGGGCGGGATGATCTCGGTGCTCGAGGCGGCGCGCTCGCCGGCGAAGGTCAGCGGGCTGGTGCTGGTCGACCCGGCGCTGCCCGGGCCGCGCGGGCGCCCGGACCCGCGGGTGGCCGCCAACTTCGCCCTCTACGCGGTCCCGGGGGTGGGGGAGCGCCGGATCGCCCGCCGGCGGGCGCAGCTGGGGGCGCGGGGCACCGTCCTGGAGACGATGCGGCTGTGCGGCGTCGACCCGGACCGGCTACCGCCTGAGCTCCTCGACCGCTCGGTGGCGCTGGTGGACCAGCGGCAGGACGTCGGGGGCATGGACCGCGCGTTCCTCACCGCCACCCGGTCCCTGCTGCTCCTGCTGGCCGACCCGCGGCTGCTGCGCCGGGCGCTGGCGGGCGTCGACGTCCCCGTGCTCCTGCTGCACGGCGACCGCGACCGGCTCGTGCCGGTCTCCGTCGCCCGCGACCTGGCCCGCCGGTACCCGGCGTGGCGCTACGAGGAGCTGCGGGGCGTCGGGCACGTGCCGCAGCTGCAGGTGCCCGAGCGGGTCGCGGAGCTGATCCTGGACTGGCTGCCGGCGACCCGGCGCTGACCGGCCGTCAGCCCTCGGGGCGCAGGGTGGCCCGCAGCGCCTCCAGGCCGCTGTAGCGGGGCCGCCAGCCGAGCTCCTCGCGCGCCTTGCCGGTGTCCATGACGACGGGGGCGCCGGCCGCCTCCACCCACTCGGCGACCGGCGGCAGGAACGGCAGCCGCGCGGCCGCGCGCGCCGCGAGCTGCACCGGCCCGGCCGGCACCGGCAGCGGCAGCGCGCCGAACTCGCGGGCGACGTCGGCGCCGGTGAGCACGCCGTCCCCGGCGATGTTGTAGGCCCCGGGCGGCCCGGCGCCCAGGACGCAGAGCAGCAGCGCCTGGCCCACGTCGTCCTCGTGCACGAACTGCAGGGGGAGGTCCGGGGCCAGCACCGGCAGGGGCAGCGGCAGCCGCCGGGGGCGCCCCAGCAGCCGGCGGCCCAGCGGGGCCAGCGGGCCGGGCAGCACGTCCTTGGCGCCGACCGCGTGCGGGCCGAGCACCACGGGCGGCCGCAGCAGGTAGAGGTCCAGGCCGGGGGCGGCGGCCGACTCCGCCTCCAGCAGGTGCTCGAGCTCGGCCTTCTCCCGGGCGTAGAACAGCCGGTCGGCCGGGCGCACCGGCCAGTCCTCGCGGATCGGCTGCGGGTTGTCGCGGTGGAAGCCGTAGGCGGCGACGGAGGAGGCGTAGACGAAGCGCCGGGCGCCGGCGTCCGCGGCGGCCCGGAAGGTCGCCAGCGTGCCGTCGACGTTGACCGCCCGGACGGTGGCGCGCGGCGCGTTCCCGGTGATGAGGAAGGCCAGGTGGACGACGACGTCGGCGCCCTCCAGCGCCGCCCGCAGCGCCGCGGGGTCGCGGACGTCGCCGCGCCGGTACTCCATCTTCGTCCAGCCCCGCGCGGCCGGGTCGAACGGCCGGCGGGCGATCCCGACGACGCGGGCGACGCGGTCGTCGGCCTGCAGCAGGGGCACCAGGCCCTCGCCGAAGGTCCCGGTCGGCCCGGTGACGGCGACGGTCAGCGCTTGATCGGCAGCCACCGGCACCGCCTACCCGGGTGCCCGGCCGGCCAACCGGTCACGTCCCGGCCGCCTGCTGCCCCGACCGGGCCGCGGCCAGCAGCTCGTCGACCCCGCGGCGGATGCCGGAGGAGAGCACGTCGACGTCGGGGAAGGCGTCGAAGTCGGCGTTCACCCCGAAGGTCACCGAGTCCAGGTAGGAGAAGATCCCGATCGACACCCGGGTGCCGCCGGCGATCGGCACGTAGGCGTGCGCCGAGCACATCCGCCGGCCGAGGAAGTACAGCGGCACGCGCGGTCCGGGCACGTTCGTGGTCACCGCCTGGCACCACATCTGCCCGGCCGCCATCGCCGCCCGCACCCCGAGGGAGAGCAGGGTGGGCGCCACGAAGTCGCCCATCGCGATGATCGAGCGGGCGTCGACGGCCTTGAGCAGCCGCTTGTGCGCGTCCATCTGCTCGCGGATCGACGCCAGCCGGGCCAGCGGGTCGCGCTCGCCCACGGGCAGGTCCACGAAGACGGCGGTCACCCGGTTGTCGAGGTTGTTGCGCTCGTCGGCCTGCCGCACCGACACCGGCACCATCGAGCGGACCACCAGCCCGTCCCGCAGCGACCCCCGCCGCTCCAGCAGGTCGCGGAAGCCGCGGGTGATCGCGGCGAGCACCACGTCGTTGAAGCTCCCGCCCAGCGCGGCCCGGGCGGCCTTGAACTCCCCGAGCTCGGCGTCGGCCCAGGACCACCGGCGGTGCGGGCCGATCGGGCCGTTGAGCGAGCGGGCGACCGGTGTGGTCGCCTGCCGCGCCAGCGTGGGCATCCCCCCGGCGACCGACCGGCCGGTGGCCAGCGCGCCGCGGGCGGTGCGGGCCAGGTCGCGGGCGCCGGGCACGCGGGTCAGCCGGCGCAGCGGGTGGGTGACGGTGTCGGCCACCGCGCCCGCGACGACCTCGGCCGACGACGGGCTGCGCTGCGGCGTCCAGTCCTGCGGCTCGGGGTGGGAGACGTCGGGCGAGAGGTCGAACATGACCTGCATCAGGTCGGTGCCGGCGATGCCGTCGACCATGCAGTGGTGGACCTTGGAGATCAGCGCCCAGCGGTCGTCCTCCAGGCCCTCGACCAGCCACAGCTCCCACAGCGGCTTGGCGAGGTCCAGCCGCTGGCCCAGCACGCGGCCGGCGAGGTTGCGCAGCTGCTCCTCGCCGCCGGGGCTGGGGACGGCGGTGTGCCGCACGTGGTAGAGGATCTGGAAGTGCGGGTCGTCCACCCACAGCGGCCGGCCCAGCCCCAGCGGGACGGTGCGCACCCGCTGCCGGTAGCGGGGCACCAGCGGCAGCTTGGCCAGCAGCAGGCGGACGACGTCCCCGTAGGACGGCGCCGGGCCCTCGAACACCGCCACCGACCCCACGTGCAGCGGGGTGTTCTCGCTCTCGGCGAAGTAGAAGCCGGCGTCGGTCGGGCTCATGCGGTCCACGGTCGGTCCCTCGCTCCTCGTCGTGGGTCTGGTGGGCCCGGGTCGTCCTGACCCGGCGAGGGCCCTACCCGACCACGTGGCGACGGTCACGTCCACCGGAGCCCGGTCAGCCGGCCCGGCGCCGCTCCCAGCCTGCTGCGGCGCGGTCCAGCAGTTCCAGCAGCGCGTCGTCCACCTCAGCCCGGCGGGTGAGGTTCACGGCGTGCCCGGCGCCCTCCACCACGACGGCCCGGGCCGAGGGCCCGATCTCCTCCGCCAGCCGCAGCCCGTGCGCGAGCGGGGTCAGCCGGTCGTGCGTGGCGGCCACGACGGTCACCGGCACCCGGCCGAGCACGGGGAGGGCCGCGCTCTCGTCGTGCCGGAGGAACGTCGCCCAGAAGGCCACGGTGACCGGGTAGGGGGTCTCCTCCAGCAGGTCCTGCACCCGGCGCACCGAGGCGGGGTCGGCGTCCCGGCCGAAGAGCAGGCGCCGGGTGACCCAGCGGCCCAGCCGGGTCCCGCGCCGGCGGAACCGCTCCAGCAGCGGGGCCAGCGCCTGCACCAGCCGCAGGTAGAGGCCCAGCAGCCGCAGCCGGCGCAGCACCGCCAGGCCCCAGGCGACCGGCCCCGTGGTGGCCAGGCCGCCGGCGGAGGTGGCCAGGAGGAAGACCCCCACCACCCGGTCGCCGAACAGCTCCGGCCGCTGCCGGGCCAGGGCCAGCACGCTCATCCCGCCCATCGAGTGCCCGGCCAGCACCACCGGGCCCTCGGGGACGACCGCGTCGAGCACCGCGCCGAGGTCGCGGCCGGTGCGGTCGATGGTGGCCGCGGTCAGCGGCGTCCACCCGGACCGGCCGTGGCCCCGCTGGTCCCACAGCACCAGCCGGGCGCGGCCCCGCAGGGTCTCCCGCTGCAGGTCCCACTCGGCCAGGCGGGCGGTGAAGCCGTGGCTGAGGACGACGGTCGGCGCGCCGGGCCGGTCGGCGTCCTCCACCTCCACGTGCAGGTCGATCCCGTCGTCGGTCCGGACCGTCGTCGTGCGCACGGGCCCATCCTCACCGCCGCCGGGCCGGCCCGCTCAGCCCTCGCCGGGGCGCGCCCGCCCCGGCGCGGCGTCGCCGACCAGCCGGCGGGCGGTGTCGACCTCGCGGGCGACCGGGGCGAGGACGCCCTCGGCGAGGATCTCCGCGTCGTCGGGGGCCCGGTGCGCCCGCACGTCCTCCGCCAGCTGGCGGATCGCCTTGCGCAGCACCGCGACCTGGGCGGGGTCCGGCGCCGGGTCGCCGTGCCGGACGGCGATGACCGCCTCGGTGACGGCGTCCGACGTCCGCTCCAGCTGGACGACGACCGGCCAGAAGGCCGCCGCCCGGGTGCTGACCGGCGGCGGCTCGGCCAGCCGGCGCTGCAGCTGGGTGTGCAGCTCGGTGAGCGCCCGGTAGCTGCGCCGCCGGGCCCGGCGGCGCTCGGTGGCACTGCCGGTGAACGCCGCCTCGACGAAGGCGTCGAGGGCCAGCGCGGCGGAGCGCAGCGCGTCGTCCAGCGGGGCCCGCCAGGTCTGCGGCCACAGCAGGTAGCCGAAGACCAGGACGATCGCGCAGCCGATGAGGGTGTCCAGCAGCCGGGCGCCCACCAGGCCCGGACCGCCGGGCAGCGCGAGGTCGAGCAGCAGGATGATCACCGGGGTCTGGAACACCGAGAACAACCCGAAGTTGGCGCTGCGGCCCCAGGGCATGAGCCCGGCTGCCACCGCCATGGCGACCAGCACCCACCCGTCGCGGGGCAGGGCGGCGAGCAGCAGCGTGCCGATCAGCACCCCGAGCAGCGTGCCCGCCCCGCGCTGGACCGCGCGGGTGAACACCGAGCCGAAGTCGGGCTTGAGCACGATGGCCACGGTGAGCAGCACCCAGTACGCCCGCTCGATCGGCAGGACCTGGCGGGCGACCTCGGCGATCGTCATGCAGAGCACCAGCCGCACGGCGAAGGCGCGGGTGTCCCGGCTGCCGAGGGTGCTGTCGAGGAGGTCGCGCGCCCTGGTCCGGAGGTCCTCGCGCGGCGGCCGGACCGCGGCGCCCGCCCGTTCCTCGGGGTCGCCCACGACGTTCCACACCAGGCGCAGCCCGTGGCGCACCGCGCGGCGGGTGGGCTCCCCGGACTCCAGGGCCGGGGGGCGGCCCGCCGGCAGCTCCCGGGTGCCCGCGACCGCCGCGGCCAGCGCGTGCGCGGCGGTGATGTCGTGCGGGTCGGCCGGGACCCCCGCGCGCGCCGCGGCGACCGCCCCCTCGACAAGCGGGGCGGCGGCGTTGAGCACCCCCGCCAGCTCGGAGAGCTCCCGGCTGCGGCCGGGGCTGCGGGAGCGGCTGCGGATGACCCGGTCGTAAGCGGCGTTGAGCGCCTCGGTGAGCCCCCGCCGGGCGTCCCCGGTGCCCGCCGTGCCGACGGCGGCCAGCAGCCGGCCGATCGCGGTGAACACCGCCGCGGCCGCCGTCCGGTCGGGGTCGGCGGACTCGGTGCGGTACTGCACGAGCGTGGTCAGGGCCGCCCAGCCCGCGCCGGCCAGGAAGAACGCGACCTCGGCGGCGGGCGGCAGCGGGGTGACCAGCCCGGAGGCCAGCGCCGTGTACACCAGCAGCTGCAGCGCCCCGAGCGACAAGGCGGCGTTGACCCCGCTGAGGACGGCGGCGACCGCGGCCACCAGCGCCACCACGAGCACCGGCCCGAGGCCCTCGCCCGCGGCGAACCGGCCGACCACCAGGCCGGCGCCCCCGGCGACCGTGGCCGCGGCGGTGCGCCGCAGCCGGTCCCGCAGCGGCCCGCCCTGCGGCGCCAGGCTGCCGGCGAGCGCGCCGGTCGTGGCGAACACCCCCGCACCCAGCGCCGGGCCGGCGGAGAAGCCCCCGCCGGCGACGGCCGCGACCGCCAGCGGCGCCGGCACGGTGACGGCGAAGCGGGCCACGTCGCCCCAGGGCACCGGCGGCGTGCGGGTGCGCAGCAGCTCCTCCAGCCACGCCGGTGCCCGCACCCCCCGCTCCGCCACGGCTGCCGAGCCTCCCACCCCACGGGGCCCGGGTCCCCGCCTGCCGTGATCACGGGGTTCTGGCCGACGAAGGCGGCGTGTCGGCCCCGTGCCGCGTGCCGGGAGCCCGTGATCACGACCGGAGGGGAGCTGTGCGGGGCTCGGGACGACGACGCCGCGCCCCCGGGCGCCCTCTAGGGTCGCGGGATGGCCGTGACCCTGGGCGAGGTCGTCGCCGCGCTCGAGGCCCGCTACGACCCGGCGCTGGCCGAGGAGTGGGACGCCGTCGGGCTGGTCTGCGGCGACCCCGCCGAGCCGGTGACCCGCGTGCTGCTCGCCGTCGACCCGGTCGCGACCGTGGTCGACGAAGTGGTCACCACCGGCGCGCAGCTGCTGGTCACCCACCACCCGCTGCTGCTCACGCCCGTGCACGGCGTCCCCGCCGACGACCCCAAGGGGCGGCTGGTGCACCGGCTGGTCCGGGCGGGGGCGGGTCTGTTCGTCGCGCACACCAACGCCGACCGGGCCGCCGAGCACGGGGTGAACGGGGCGCTGGCCGCGGCGCTGGGCCTGCGCGACGCCGTCCCGCTGCAGCCGCACCCGGCCGACCCCCGCGCCGGCCTGGGCCGGGTGGGCCGGCTGCCCGCGCCGACCACGCTCCGGGGGTTCGCCGACCTGGTGGCCGCGGCGCTGCCGGCCACGGTGGGCGGCGTGCGGGCGGCCGGCGACCCGGAGCGTCGGGTGGAGACGGTCGCGGTCTGCGGCGGGAGCGGGGGCTCGCTGCTGCCGGCCGCCGCGGCCGCGGGCGCCGACGTCCTGCTCACCAGCGACCTGCGGCACCACCCGGTCTCCGAGGCGCTCGAGTCGGCCTCGCCCGCCCTGTGCGACGTGGCGCACTTCGCCTCCGAGTGGCCGTGGTTGCCGGTCGCGGCCGAGGTGCTCCGCCGCGACCTCGGCGGGCGCGTGGAGGTCGCGGTGTCCCACCGGCGCACCGATCCCTGGACCTGGCGTGCCGGGTCCCCGGGCGGACCCGGCCGCGTCGCCGCCGGGAGGGCCGGGGCCGGGGCGGCGCCCCGGTAGGTTGGACGGGTGAAGGCCGACCACTTCGACCAGCAGAAGCTCCTGGCCCTCGCCGCCGAGGACGTGGCGCTCGCCCAGCTGGCCCACCGCCGGCGCACCCTGCCGGAGCTGGCGGCCGTCGAGGCGGCCACCGCCGCGGAGCGGGAGCTGGCCGACGCGGCGGTGCGGGCCGAGACCGGGGTCCGCGACCTGCAGCGGGAGGTCGCCCGGCTGGAGGCGGACGTGGAGACGGTCCGCGCCCGCGCCCGGCGCGACCAGGGCCTGCTGGACTCCGGGAGCGTGTCGGCCAAGCAGATGACCGACCTGCAGCACGAGCTGCAGTCGCTGGCGCGCCGGCAGTCCGACCTCGAGGACACCGAGCTCGAGCTCATGGAGCAGCTGGAGGCGGCGGAGAAGGCGCTGGCCGAGGTGCAGGAGGGCCGGGAGGCGGCCCGCGCCGAGCTCGAGCGCGCCGAGCAGCGGCGCGACGACGCCCTCGCCGACATCGCCGACGGCACCGCCCGGCACGAGCAGGCCCGCGCCGACGCCGCGGCGACGATCCCGCCCGACCTGCTGGCCCTCTACGAGCGGATCCGCACCCAGACCGGGGGCACCGGGGCGGCGGTGCTGAAGGCCCGCCAGTGCCAGGGCTGCCGGATCGAGCTGTTCGGCAAGGAGCTGGCCGCCGTCCGCAACGCCGACCCGCACGAGGTGCTGCGCTGCGACAACTGCGGCCGGATCCTGGTCCGGACGGCGGAGAGCGGGCTGTGAGCCGCCGGTTCGTCGTGGAGGCCGACGGCGGGTCGCGGGGCAACCCCGGCCCGGCCGGTTACGGCGCCCTGGTCCGGGACGCCGACACCGGCCGGGTGCTGGCCGAGCGGGCGGCCTCGGTGGGCCGGGCCACCAACAACGTCGCCGAGTACGGCGGCCTGGTCGCCGGGCTGCAGGCCGCGCTCGACCTCGACCCTCAGGCTGAGGTCGAGGTCCGGATGGACTCCAAGCTGGTCGTCGAGCAGATGTCCGGGCGCTGGAAGGTCAAGCACCCGGACATGCAGAAGCTCGCGCTGCAGGCCCGCGCGCTGGCCCGGCAGCTCGGCGGCGTCCGCTACACCTGGGTGCCGCGGGCGCAGAACGCCGCCGCCGACGCGCTGGCCAACAGCGCCATGGACGGCCGGCCGGTGCACCGGGACGCCGCGGCCGAGCCGAGCACCGTGGAGGACGACGTCCAGCCGGTCGCCGAGCCCGCCCCGGCGGTCACCACCGTCCTGCACCTGCTGCGGCACGGGCGCACCGAGCACACCCCCGAGCGCCGTTACAGCGGCCGCAACGACCTGCCGCTGTCGGCCACCGGCCGGGCCGAGGCCGAGGCCGCGGCCAAGCGGGCCGAGGAGCTCGGCATCGAGGTGGTGGTGGCCTCGCCGCTGCGCCGCACCCGGGAGACCGCCGAGGTGGTGGCGGCCGCGCTGGGCCTGCCCGTGCAGCTCGACGACGACCTGGTGGAGCTGGACTTCGGCGACCTGGAAGGGCTGACCGCCGAGGAGGCCCGCACCCGGCACCCGCTGGCCGCCCGTCGCTTCGCCGGCGACGTCACGGTGCCCGCACCCGGCGGGGAGTCGGTCGCCGACGTCGCCGCCCGGGTGCAGCGCGCCCGCGAGCGGCTGCTGCGGCAGCACGCCGGGCGCACGGTGCTCGTGGTCAGCCACGTCACCCCGATCAAGCTGCTGCTCGCCGCCGGCCTCGGGGTCGGGCCCGAGGTGGTGCACCGGGTGTTCCTCGAGGCCGCCTCGCTGTGCACCGTCGCGTGGTCCTCCGACGGGCGCTCCGCCGTCCGCCTGGTCAACGACACCGCGCACCTGCGCTGACGGGTGCCGCCCCGGGGGGAAGCGGGCGGGGGCACCCGGCGTTGCACCAGGTGCCCCTCGTCCGCGCCCGGTCGGCGGGGGAGGGGATCATGAGGCCGACCGCCCGAACCCTGGAGACCGAGTGACCTCGACCATCGCGCCCGCCACGTCCGCCGTCGTCGGCGACGAGCGCACCCTCTCTGCCGCCGAGTTCGACAGCTGGGCGGCCGAGGTGCGCCGGCTCGCCGACGAGCGCGGTGCCGTCGTCCTCGCGCACAACTACCAGGTCCCCGAGATCCAGGACGTCGCCCACTTCACCGGGGACTCGCTGCACCTCTCCCGGGTCGCCGCCCAGACCGACGCCCGCGAGATCGTCTTCTGCGGCGTCCACTTCATGGCCGAGACGGCGAAGATCCTCTCGCCGGACAAGACCGTGCTGCTGCCCGACCACGCCGCCGGGTGCTCGCTGGCCGACTCGATCACCGCCGAGCAGCTGCGCGAGTGGAAGGCCGAGCACCCGGGCGCCGTCGTCGTCAGCTACGTGAACACCACCGCCGCGGTGAAGGCCGAGACCGACATCTGCTGCACGTCGTCCAACGCCGCCGACGTCATCCGGTCGATCCCCGAGGACCGCGAGATCCTGTTCTGCCCCGACCAGTTCCTCGGCGCGCACGTCAAGCGGGTCACCGGGCGCGAGAACATCCACGTCTGGGCCGGGGAGTGCCACGTGCACGCCGGGATCAGCCCCGCCGACGTGCGGGCCCAGGTCGCCGCGCACCCCGACGCCGAGATCCTCGTGCACCCCGAGTGCGGCTGCACCACCTCGGTGCTCGACCTGGTCAGCCACGGCGACCTGCCCGCCGACCGCACCCGGGTGCTGTCGACCGGCGGCATGGTGGAGGAGGCGGCTCGGACGTCGGCCGGCCAGGTGCTGGTCGCCACCGAGGTGGGCATCCTGCACCAGCTCCGGGCGCTCAACAGCGGCACGGCGTTCATCCCGATGAACGAGCGGGCGGCCTGCCGCTACATGAAGATGATCACCCCGGCCAAGCTGATGCACACCCTGCGCACCGGTGAGGGGGCCGTCGACGTCGACCCGGGGACCGCGGCGCGGGCCCGCCGGGCCGTCGAGGCGATGATCGCGATCGGGGAGCCGGGCCGCGGGGGCGAGTAGGAGGACCCCTCCGCCCCCTCTGCCCCGTGCGCCTCGCAGGCCGGCCCGGCCATCACCGCGACGGGGCGGCGACCACCATCCGGTCGGCGTCCGCGCCGTCGCGCTGCAGCCCGTTCCCCACGGCGTCCAGTTCGGCTCCCTCGGTGGCCTCGCGGGGCCACCGCTGGGCCGGGGTCCGGAGCGGCGCGTCGGGCAGGACGGCCGGATCGGCGCGGCCCCACTCGGTCTCGACGTCGCTCAGCAGCGCCTCGAGGTAGGACCTGAGCTGCACGCGGCAGGCCTGTCCGAACGCCCGGAGGTAGGCCACCTGCTCCTGCAACTCCTCGGCGGTGCGCTGCACGCCGCCGTTCCCCCTCCCCACGGCCAGCGAGGCGGCCGCCTCCTGTGCCGCCTGGATGATCGCGGCGGCGTTCTCCCGGGCTTGCCGGAGCTGCTCCTCGTACTGCTCCCGGGCCTCGGTGGTGATCTGGCGGCTGAACTCCTCGGCCTCCGCGACGTAGTTGTCCGCCGTCTGCTGGGCGACCGAGAGGATCCGTACCGCCTGGTCGCTGGGCGCTTCCTGCGCGGTCACGCCGTCGAGCTGGGCCTCGAGGGCGTGCACCCGGTCGCGCAGCTCCGCCTTCTCGGCGGTCAAGCGGGCCAGTTCCTCGGCCAACCGGGCCAGGAAGTAGTCCACCTCGGCGTGGCTGTACCCGGGGCGCATCACGGTCGCCCGCGAGAACCGCACGCCGTGCACGTCGGCCGGCGTCAGGCGTCGTCCGCCGTTCGGGGGCCCGGAGGCGTCGGTCGTCATTCGGTCACCTTCCCGTCAACACTGGGCCCCGGCCGGCTGGGGGCGAATACCTCTGTGCGGATGCGTTCCCTCGGCAGCCCGTGACCGACGAGCCGGGCGACCGTGTCGTCGACCATCCCGGCGCCCCCGGCCACGTAGGCGTCCCGGCTCGTCCACGGCCCCTGGCGGAGCACCACGTCGTCCACGGTCCCGTGCTCGAGGTCCGCGCCCTTGTCCTCGGACACGGCGAGCGTCACCGTCAGCCAGTGGTGTTCCTGCTCCAGCCGTCTCAGGTCGGCGCGGTCGTGGAACGCGTCCTCGGTCCGCGCACCGACGAACAGGTCGACCCGCCGGGCCGGCCCGTGGCGGGCGACCTGGTCGACCAGTGCCTTCACGGGCGCCAGTCCCGTCCCGCCGGCCACCAGCAGCAGGTCGCGGTCGGAGCCGGCGTCCAGCACCAGGCCACCCACCGGGGGGCCGAGGCGCAGGACGTCACCGACGCCGACGCGGCGCACCAGCGCCGAGCTGACCGGGCCCCCGGCCCGGGCCTTGACGTGGAGTTCCAGGGTGCCGTCGGGTCGCGGGGCGGTGGCCGGCGAGTAGTACCGCCACAGCCGCGGCCGCAGCTCCGTCTCCACGGAGATCGACTGACCGGGCAGGTAGTCCAGCGGCTGCTGCGGCCGCAGCCGGAGCACCGCGACGTCGACGGTGCGGCGCTCGTGGGAGACGACCTCGGCCTCCCACCAGGCCGGCTGTTCGGAGGCGGCCTCGGCCGCTCCGATCATGACCTCGGCGACCAGCTCGTAGGCGGCGGCCCAGCTCGCGGCGAGCTCGGCGTCCCACTCGTCGTCGAAGTGCTCCAGGGTGGCCAGCAGGCTCGCGCCGACCGCCGGGTAGTGAGCGGGGAGGGCGCCGAACTTCCGGTGATCGCGGCCCAGCTGCTCGAGGACGGGCACCAGGGAGTCGAGGTCGTCGACCTGCGCCATCACGGTCCCCAGCGCCTCGAACAGCCGGTCGCGCTGGTGCGCCATCGAGACGGGGAACATCTGCCGGGTCTCGGGGTGGCTCAGGAAGAGGTGGGAGTAGAAGTACAGGGGAGCCTCGTCGCCGGCAGCAGCCGCCTTCCCGAAGCTGGCCCGCATCGCGGGGATGTCCACGCGTTCCTCCTCTGGGCGGGTGGCCGTCCGGAGCCCCGGATCAGCGGGCGGCGGCGCCGGTCGGGGCGACGATGGCCTCCCTGTGCGCGGCCAGTGCGGTGCTGACCTCGGTGACGGTCGGGTCGTCCACGCCCAGGTCGGTGAGCGTCGACGTCAGGTGGTCGACCACGCGGTCGAAGTCCTCCGACGTGATGCCGCGCCGCCGGTGGGCCGCGGCGAGGTCGCGGCCGCCGTACGCGGCGGGACCGCCGGTGACCTGGGACAGCAGCTGCGTCTGGTGCACCCGGAGCCGGTCCATGTCGATCCCCTCGAAGTACGGCTCCAGCCGGGGGTCGGCGAGGACGCGCCGGTAGAAGTCGTCGACCGCGGTGCGGATGCCGTGTTCCCGTCCGAGTCGTTCGTAGATCGACATGGGGTCTCCTCTGCTCGGATGCCGGCGCAACGTACGTTGTCATCGGCCGCCGTGCGCAAGGTGTT
The DNA here is from genome assembly GCF_054049955.1 of Geodermatophilus sp. SYSU D00758. NCBI lineage: Bacteria > Bacillati > Actinomycetota > Actinomycetes > Geodermatophilales > Geodermatophilaceae > Geodermatophilus > Geodermatophilus sp. SYSU D00758. The sequence continues at coordinate 29,802 of NZ_JBJGYK010000024.1, read as the reverse complement.
CGCCTTCGGCGGGTGGTCGGGAATGGCTTCCCTCGGCCAGGCGCGGGCGTTTTGCACCGAGGTGCGACGGATTCCTGACAGAACGTCGACATGTCGTCCGCTCGTCGATCACGGCCGGCCGTCACCGGGCCGTGCGACCCCGAACCGGATGATCACACCGCTGACGATCGCGTCAGGCAGGAGCCATCACCCCGGAGGGCACCAGCGGCCCGCGGGGTTCCCGACCGGCCGGACGGAGCGGTGGGAAGGCGGGATACGGGGACCGGCAGGGGCCACCGGCCGCCTGCGCGGGGCGACCGGTGGCCCTTCACCGTCCCGTTGGAAGGGGTGCCACGCGCTCGTGGCGCCATTTCCCTGCCGAGAGCGGAACGGCGAACGCAGGGCATCCAGGCCGACCCGTGGACCCGCCCGGGATGTGCGTTATCCCCCCGACCGGCTCACGACGGACGCGCAGCTGAGCGTGCAATTCGCGCCGTGCCCGGGGGGCCGGGGGTGGCAGGAGAATCGTCGATCGTGACTCGGTCCCGTCGGGTCTCGGGCACCATTACCGGGCGCCGCGGGAAAGGGAGGGCCGAGCCTCACGAAATGGTCGGCCCTCCCTCCCCGGGGCGGCGAGGGCCTGCCCGGTGCGGGTCTCCCGCTCGGCAACGGGCGGCGTGGCCCGTCGGCGAGCTCAGGGCCGCCCGGTGTCGCGGTGCAGGTCGGCGACGATCGCCTTGAAGGTGCGGGTGTCGACCTCGTCGTCGACGGTGACGCGGACGATGTCGGTCACCTGCTGCTCGGACGCCGGGCGCACGGCCTCGACGCGGGCGGCGGCGATGAGGTGCAGCCGGCGGATCCGTCCGGTGGGGGTGTCACCGGCGACCGGGGAGGGTCGGTTGTGTGCCATGGGGGGACGGTAGGCAGCCCTCCGACGGGGCCGCGGGCGCGAGGGCGCGTGTCCCCCGGAGCACCGCCCCGCCCGCCCCGCGCGCCCCGCGCCGTTCCGCCCGTCACACCTCAGATGCGCGTGAACAGGTAGGCGGAGACGGCGACCCCGAACACGACGATGCCGATGCGCAGCGGGTCGGCCGGGATGCGGGTGGCGATCCGCGCGCCGAGGAAGCCGCCGATCAGGCTGGCGGGCGCGGCGACGGCGACGACCGCCCAGTCGACCGGGCCGAAGAGGCCGAAGACGACCAGGGTGACGGTGGCGGTGACCGCCGACAGCGCCGACTTCAGCGCGTTGGCGAGCTTGATGCGGTGCAGGCCGAGGCCGAGCACGCCGACCAGGATGACGCCGAGCGCACCCCCGAAGTAGCCGCCGTAGACGGTGGCCAGGAAGAGGGCCACGTACAGCCAGGCGGGATCGGGCCGGGGCCGCGACTCCTGCTCCCCGCGCAGCCGGCGGGTCAGCAGGGGTTGGATCGCGATCAGGGCGCTGGCCAGCAGCACCAGCACGGGCACGACCACGTCGAAGGCCTCGGTGGGCGTGGTGAGCAGCAGGACGCTGCCCGCCGTCCCGCCGGCGAGGGCCACCGCCCCGAGGCGGAGCAGCCGGGCCCGCTGCCCGCGGTACTCGCGCCGGAACCCGGCCACGCCCCCGAGGTAGCCGGGCCACTGGGCGATCGAGTTGGTCACGTTCGCGGCCACGGTGCCCAGGCCGAGCCCCACCAGCGTGGGGAACAGGATCAGCGAGCCGCCGCCGGCGATCGAGTTGACCGCACCGGCGAGCAGGGCCACCCCCGCGGCGACGACCAGGTCGAGGGCGGACACGGCCGCCGAGCCTACGGTGGGGCCATGGGTCTCCCGCTGCCGGCGAAGGCGCTGGCCGGCGCGCTGGGCGGGTCCGGCGTGCTGCACCTGGTCCGCCCGCGCACCTACGAGTGGCTCGTCCCCCCGGAGCTGGGCGACCGGCGGGCCTGGGTGCTCGCCTCCGGCGTCGCCGAGATCCTCACCGCCGGGCTCATGGCGGTGCCCGCGACCCGCCGGGCCGGTGGCCGGGCCGCGGCCGCGCTGCTGGTGGTGTTCGTCCCTGCCCACCTGCACACGTTCCGGGTCGTGCCGCGGCGGCCGCTGCCGCTGGCGCTGGCGACCCTCCGGCTGCCCCTGCAGGCCCCGCTGGTCGGGATCGCCCTGCGCGTCGCGCGGGGGCGCTGACCGTGGCCGACGTCGTCCTGGTCGCCGGCGCCTGGCACGGGGCCTGGTGCTGGCGGCGGGTGCTGCCGGCCCTGTGGGCGGCCGGGCACACGGCGCTGACCGTCCCGCTCACCGGCGTGGGCGAGCGGGCGCACCAGATGGCCCCCGGCATCACGCTGGGCACGCACGTGGCCGACGTCGTCACGGCGGTGCGGGCGGCCGAGTGCCGAGGGGCGGTGCTGGTCGGGCACAGCTACGCCGGGGTGGTGGTCACCGGGGCGGCCGACGTCCTGGGGGACGCCGTCGGCCCGCTGGTGTACGTCGACGCCGTCGTCCCGGAGCCCGGGGAGGCGTGGTCGTCGCTCAACCCGCCGGCGGCGGCCGCGGCCCGGCGGGCCGACATCGCCCGCTCCGGCGCGATCCCGCCGCCACCGGTGTCGGTGTACGGCCTGGGCGGGGACGACGCGGCGTGGGTGGAGCGGCGCCAGACCCCGCAGCCCGGCGGGGTGTACGACGACCCGCTGCACTTCGACGCCGCCCGCTGGGCGGCGCGCCCCCGCACCTACGTCGACTGCACCAGCCCGCCGCTGCCGACCATCGACCCCTCGCGGGCGCGGGTGCGCGCCGGCTCGGGGTGGGAGGTCGTGGAGCTGGCCACCGGCCACGACCCGATGATCAGCGCGCCGCGGGAGCTCGCGGAGGTCCTCCTGGCGGTCGCCGCCCGGTAGCGGCACGGCAGGAACCCGCCGAGCCCGTCGCCGAGCCCGGTGTCGACCGCGCCCGGCCCGCGTCCGCCGGGCCGGGCGCGCGGCAACGACCCGGCCCCGCCGGATCAGCCGCCCCGGTGGTACCGGCGGTGCAGGCCGCGGACCTCCTCGTCCAGGCCGGGGACCGGGCCCTCGACGGGAACCCCCGGGGCCACGTCCTGCACGGGCAGCGGGCGCACCGGCGCCGGCGGGACGCCGAGCTCGGCCAGCCACCCGTCCAGCTGCGCCGCCGAGGCGACGTACACGATGCGGCCCAGCCCCACCCAGCCGTGCGCGGCGGCGCACATCGGGCAGTGCTCCCCGCTGGTGTAGACGGTCGCGGCGGCCCGCTCGGCCGGGGTCAGGTGCTCCGCCGCCCAGCGGGCGATGGCGAGCTCGGGGTGCCGGGTGGCGTCGCCGCCGGCCACGTGGTTGGTGTCCTCGACCAGCGCGGTGCCGTCGGCGGCGACCAGCACGGAGCCGAAGGGCTCGTCCCCGGCGTCGAGCGCGGCGCGGGCGAGCGCCACGCAGCGGCGCAGGTGGGTCAGGTCCGTGTCATCGACCACGCGGCCATCCTGGCCCGACGGAGGATGGCACGCGTGGAGGAGGACTTCCTGGCCGTCGTGCTGGCCGACCCGGTGGTGGCCGCGGTGCTCGGCCGCGCGCCGCGGCTGGGGCTGCCGGACTGGTGGCTGGCCGGCGGCGCGCTGGCCCAGGCCGTGTGGAACGCCCTCGACGGGCGGCCGCCGGGCGCGGGGGTCGCCGACTACGACCTGTTCTACTTCGACGCCGCGGACACCTCCTGGGCGGCCGAGGACCGGGTCATCCGTGCGGCGGCGGCGCTGTTCGCCGATCTGGACGCCGTCGTCGAGGTGCGCAACGAGGCCCGCGTCCACCTCTGGTACGAGGCCCGCTTCGGCGTCCCGGCCCGGCCCTTCACCAGCAGCCGGGACGCCGTCGACCACTTCGCCAGCACCACCTGCTGCCTGGCGTTGACCAGCGCCGCCGGTGTGCCCGAGCTGTATGCGCCGCACGGCCTGGCCGACGTGTTCGCCCGGCGGGTGCGGCCCAACCCGGTGCTCGCGCCGCGGCAGGTGTACGAGAGCAAGGCGCGGCGGTGGGCCGGGGAGTGGCCGACTTTGGTCGTGGAGCCCTGGCCGGGCTGACACCGGTCGCCGACCGTCGTCCCCCGGGAGCAGACTGCCGCCATGCCACCTGCACCGATGCCCGACGACTGGCAGCGCGCCCTCGTCGTGGCCGCGCACCCCGACGACATCGAGTACGGGATCGCGGCGGCCGTCGCCGTGTGGACCGCGGCCGGCAAGGAGGTCCACTACCTGCTGGCGACGCGGGGGGAGGCGGGGATGGCCGGCGTCCCGCCGGAGCAGGCCGGGCCGCTGCGCGAGGACGAGGAGCGCCGGTCGGCCGCCGTGGTCGGCGTGACCGAGGTGGAGTTCCTCGACCACCGAGACGGCGTGCTGGTCGCCGGGCCGGAGCTGCGGCGGGACCTCGCCGGGGCCGTCCGCCGGCACCGGCCGGAGCTGGTCGTCACCGGCTACTTCGGCCCGACGTGGACCCCGCCGGGCGTCTCCCCGGCCCACGCGAACTCGGCCGACCACCGCGCGCTGGGGCAGTGCGTGATCGACGCGGTGGCCGACGCCGCGAACGAGTGGATCTTCCCGGAGCTGACCGAGCCGCCGTGGACGGGCGTGCAGTACATCGCGGTCGGGGAACTGGTGGACCCGCCGCACGAGGTGGACGTCGGCGCGGCGGCCGAGCAGGCGGTCGCCTCGCTGTCCGAGCACCGCCGGTACCTGGAGCTGCTGTCCGACGCCCCCGTCGAGGAGCAGGCCCGGCAGGTCGTCGACATGTCCACGATGACCGAGGACGGGCGGCGGCGGGTCGGCTTCCGCCTCTTCTGGGGCTGAGCCGGGAGGGGCCCTCTAGACTGGGCGGCACGACGGACGAGTCGGCCGGGCGGTCGCGTCGGCGGGGGAGACCCCGCCGCCGAGGAACGTCCGGGCTCCACAGGGCAGGGTGGTCGTTAACGGCGACCCGGGGTGACCCGCGGGACAGTGCCACAGAGAACAGACCGCCAGCGGTGCTGCTCCGGCAGCACGGCTGGTAAGGGTGAAACGGCGGTGTAAGAGACCACCGCACACCGGGTGACCGGTGTGGCTCGGTAAACCCCACCCGGAGCAAGGTCGAGAGGGACGGCGGCGACGTCGTCCTGCGCAGGCGTTCGAGGGCTGCCCGCCCGAGCCTGCGGGTGGACCGCTCGAGCCTGCCGGCAACGGCAGGCCTAGATGGATGGCCGCCCACCGGGGTGCCGCGAGGCCCCCGGGGACAGAACCCGGCGTACAGGCCGACTCGTCCGTCGCTCGCCGCTGGCCTGCTTTCGGCGCGGCCACCGGACGCCTTCACCCACCCGAGCAGCTGCGTGCCCGGACCGGTTCCTAGAAGGTGACCGTCATGGACAGCATCCTGTCGGCTTCGGCCTCTTCCCCGTCGATCTGCGCATCGAGGATGCGGCCTCGGCGGCCGGAGAGATGGCGCATGAGCGCGACCGCGTCGACCGTGAGTGTGGCGCGCGGTGTGGTGCAGCCGATGAGCCAGGAGCCGCCCGCGGGACCCGTCAGCGTCAGGTGAAGTGCTGCCCCGGTCCAGGAGGTCCCGACGTCCGCGATGACCTGCTCGACGATGAGCCGGTCGTGTTGATCGATGGCGAGCGGCATCCCTGTTGCGTCCGCGATCTCCAGACGATGCATCCAGAGGTCCCGCACGGCAAGTATTCGCAGCAGGTAGTCGATCCGGTCATCGGGCAGGCTCCGCGCCTCAGGGAACAACAGGCTCAGCCGCAGTTGCCGGAGCGGCCCGGGCACCGCGCGGACCACGCGGACCGCGCGAGCGGCGTGCAGAGCCAGCAGGTCGACCAATGCGCCAGGTCGCAGATGGCGACGTTCATCGACTTGGCATTGGTTGTGGCCATCGAGGGTGCCGAGGCCGGGATGGATCCGCCGGGCACGGTGGATTCTCCGCCACGTGACCCAGGGCCGTGCGAGTTCCTCCAGCTGGCCGACGACGTGAGCGGCCACGTCGTGCACCGTCCATCCCGCACTGGCGGTTGGCGACGTCCATCGCTCGACGGGAAGGCTCTCGAGCAGGGAGCCCATCAGCGTGGCCTCGGTGGCGAGGAGCCCCACCGCGCAGTCTGACGAGGTCCGCGGGATGCCCCGCGCGCGACGGACAGACGTGTTGGGCATGCGCCACGCTCCCACCCCCGGTGCCTGTGGTGGGAGGTGTCCCGCGTGCCCGCGCGGGGGGATGCATCACTTCGTCCGGCGCTTGGGACGGGGTGGGTAGGCGTGGGGGAGGAGCCGTACCAGTCGGGGCAGCAGTGGGACGAACATGCCCTCGCCCCAGCCCATCTCGGGTTCATTGGCCAGGTGCTGACTCATCACGCCGGCGATCATGGTCGAGAGCATCGCGACGCCCTCGGAGCCGGCGGCTTCCGCGCCCAACTCCCCGGCTTCGACGGCGCAGGCAAGGGCTGACGCGTAGAGCTGCACCATCTCGACACTGGGTGCCATGGCCTCCGCGGAGGGCGTAAATCCGGGGACTGGCCGCCAGAACATCAACTGCGTGAGCATCGGATGGGCCACCGCCCAGTGTCCGGTGGCCTCCGCGGCTGCGATCACCGTCGCCATGCCTGGTGGAGCGGCATCCATGGCCGCCTTGACCGCGTCCCGGTGCTCGGCATGCCCCCGTTGGAAGAGGGTGTCGTACAGGCTCATCAGGGAGGGGAAGTACTTGTACAGCGAGGGCGGTTGCACACCCAGTCGGCGCGCAACCTCCGCCATGGTCACGCCGGTGACGCCCTGCTCGGCCATGATGTCGACTGCCAGCTCGAGAATCTCGTCGATGGTCTCCCGGCGTCTGCGTGCGCGCCGGTCCGGCAAGCGGCCGGCGTCCTCGCCGCGGGACCCTTCGGCACCTCCCAATGGCTCTCCACCTCCGCCGCTACCCTAGCATTCGCCACTCTTGACAGCTCTAGCTAAGGGCCGTAGCCTTAGCGAGTCCCTGATCGGGCTGCCGCCCGGGCGGAGGGATGTCGAGCCGGGAGCACGACCATGACCCGCTTGCCCCAGGTCACCGAAGTCAGGACGCCGGCGATCACCGCGGTTCTGCGGAGCCCGGCGGCCGCCGCTCCCGCACCGGACCGGGACTGCACCGCAGTTCGCAACGCCACCTGGCCCTCCCGCGCTGCCGGTCGCGCTCGCGCGCGCCGGAAGGGGATCGCAGCGGTGCGTGGCGCCCCACTGCACCCGCCGAACGCGGGACGCTGGCAACGTCCCGTGCCGCGGGTGAGCCCTGGACCCGGTGCGGTGCGGCGCCCCGACCCTCGGTGCACCGTTCACGACGCCCCGAATCTGCCGCATGGCCCTCGTCGACGGACGCGTGGGGATCCAGATCGCGAAGCCCCCGCGCCGTGCCTCCCCCCAGGGGAAGTCATTCCCTCCAGCCGGGATCCGGCTTCGGGCTGCGGGGCGGACGTGCCACGGCGGCGGGCGACAGATCGCTGCCGCGCACGATGCCCTTCGTCGCTCGGCACGCCCGCTGCCGATCCGAATGTCACTACGCGTGAACCGGAGCGCCACCTGTCGTCGGCCGTCCCTCCCCGCGCGACCGGCGCCCGACACGGAGACCGTGCCCACGGGGGTTCGTGGTCGTCGCCATCCCCGGCATCTCGAGGGCGGGACGGCTCGGACCGGCGGCCGGCCGGCCACTCGACTGCAACAGGAGAGCTTCCAGGAACTGTCCGACCTCCCGGAGAGGGGAAGCGCTGAACGCCCGCTGGAGCGGTTCAGGAGCACTGCGGGCGACCTGCCAGTACACACAGCCCCAACGAACGACTCGACCTGAGGCAGGGAAACCATGACGACCGACGCCCTGATCGGCCTTTTCATCCTGGGGTTTATCGTGATTGGACTCGGCATCGTCCTTTACAGGGCGCACGTCGCGGCGCACGACCGGGCAGATCGGGCGGCCAGTGCGGGCAAGAACCACAAGTTTGCGGTCTATACGCTGGCCGGAATCCTGATCTCCGGACTGGTCTCGCTGTTGTCGAGCTATTGGGGTGACGCCGTCCGATCGGCATATCTGCCATGATCGGACGGGCCGCCGGTATGGCACAGAAACATACCCGCAGACCCGCACCGTTCAGGAGGTCACCCGATGGGTGCCATCGACGAAACCACAGGTCAATGGATCTCGATCAGCGAGAAGCGGCGGCAGTCGAACCGCGAGCGCAAGGACATCGAGGAGGACGCTCCTCCGGCACCGCAGGAGGAGCCGAAGCCCCCAGCCAATACAGATCCCGGACCAGACCCGGGAGCGTTGCTGGTTGATGAGTACTACGTCGAGCAAGTCGGACGGGAAAGCCTTCCCACGCAGGCCGATCTGGAGGACTACCGAACCAACGCTGCAGAGGGCGTGTTCCATCGTCTCGCAGATTCCGTGATCGAGCAGAGCGGCATAGTGCTCGACACCTGGACCGCCGGCCTGACGGAGGCCCTGACGGCGATTCGCGATGCCGAGGCCGAGCTGAACGCCAAGGAGGTGCCCGAGCCGCCGCCAGCGCAGCTCAACGAATCCGAACCGCTCCCAGGTGTCTCGACGGATCCGACTTGCACGTCCCTGTTCGACGTTGACGACCTTGCGCTGCGCGGCCGTCGATCTGTCGCCTCGCGCCGATACGATCAGCCGCTCGTGCTTCTTGATCTGGTCATTCCGCAAGCGGCACGGCCGTGGATCTTCGGTCAGAAGTTGGAGTACCAGCAGGAGTGGCGGCACGAGGGATTCACCCTGGGTGAGCTCGCATCGAGCACCTCCCTGCTTCCCGGTGAAGAGATCACGATCGAGATCAGCTCGTTCCAGCGCACCCGGCAGGAGATCAGTCAGGAGTCGGACGAGGCGAAGCGCAACCAGTATTCGGTCGAGCAGAAGAACACGGATGAGCGCACATGCACGAATGCCGTGGCTTCGGACAGCGGCTGGTCGGTGTCCGCCTCGGCGAGTGTCAGTTTCCCGATGGCGTCGGCCTCCGTCGCGGCTTCCGCCTACGGGAATTCGAGCGAGCGTGCCGAGCAGTCGGGCAGAACGTTGCGTGAGGCGACGACCCGCGCGACGACGGATCTGTCCAGCCGGCGCGCCGTCAAGATCTCGATGACGTCGGAATCGGGCAGCGAGGCAACCACGACACGACGCCTGCGAAACCCCAATCCATGTCAAACGGTCACGTACAACTTCTTCCAGGTTCTGAAGCTCTACGACATTCAGCTCCGAGTCATGGACAACCGTCCGATGCTGCTTCTCCCTTCAGTCTTTCCAAGGTTCTACGGTCCCCAAGAGGTGCGACGGGCCGAAAGGTTGGATTTCCGCCCGACGGAGGTCGAGATCCCGGTCCACCTCATCGAGGGCTGGAACTCTCCTGCGGTGTTCCTCACGCAGTACTTCGAAGTCGACCGTGACCTGTCGAGGCGGGTCAGCGGCTGGGCGCTGCGGCTACGTGCGTCATTCGACGCCGACGCCGGGAATGCGGCCAGGTTGCTGGCAGAGGGGCTCGTCGTGGTCGTGCGGTATCTCTTCGGCCAGAACCCGTCCGACCTGCTGCAGGTGGTTGCCGACGTCTATGCGGGCTACCTCACCAGCGTGGCGCAGATAGCCGACCGAACCCGGGCCACGTATGGGAATGGAAAAGGTCAGACGGAACAGCTCAACACCAATGGCGTCTACGTCGACGCGCTCCGCGGTCGATGCACTTCCTGCACCGATCACGACGAGTCCAGCCACTACGTCCGAACCATGACCGGCTTGGAGGAGCTGCGCAGGGTGAGGAAGGCGAACGAACTCGACGATCAGGAGGTCGAGCGCCGCAAGAAGCTGTTGGCGGCAAACGATCTCGATCCTTTTGAGCCGACGCCGGTCACCTAGGATCCGCGATGCCCACGCCCACCGGCGTACGCGCCTCGATCAGCCAGGTGCAGGTCGACTCGTACGCCGAAGAGGTTTGTCGACACATCGACGAGTGCTCCGCGGTTCAGTTGGCCCAGGTGGAGTGCTATCTGGATGGTGCGACCCTTGCCGGGGAACAGGTGCAGGACGTCCGGATCTCACTGCTCGAACAGCCCGCCGAGTTGTCGGGATGGGACTTCTGGCTCGGACTCGGCATCACTTTCCTCCTCGAGTCCAACTTCGTCGGCGCCGCACTGAGGTCGATCACGACGCGAGTCTTCACGCCGCTCGTGCGTTCCAACGCGGTGTGGCTCCGCATCCCCAAGTCGCCGTCGGGCCACGAGCTCGTAGCGCTGGCAGAGCGGGCGCGATCACTGTCGCTGCCCACCCTGATCGAGCCGGGGCGGGGGCGATTGACGTTCGACAGCGTTCTCGAGGGCGGCGCGGCAGGCATGGGCGGGCGAGCGTCCAGAGAATCCCTGCAGCTCTATCACTCCGCGATCCAGGAGCTGATCAGGGTCGTCGAACCTCTGGACGTGGCGCAAGGGCTCGCTCAAACGGCCAATCAAGCGCGGCAGTCCGGGCGACCTCGATCGAACGATCCGCTGTCCTTCAGCGACTCGCCGGGGTTCGTCGTCCTGGCCGCTGCACAGGAATACGCGCAGATGACGCGGCTGGGGATCGCGGTGCGGTCGGCTCGCTTCCGCTCCTTCGCCCGCGCGAGAGCGTCGATCAAGGACCTGGCCGCGCTGGTCGAGGCCACGCAGGTGGAGCGGCTGGATCATGACGGGCAGGCGGTGTCACTGGGAGCGCTCCGGCGTCGGTGCGCTCTGGATTTCGAGGCTCTCATCTGGTCACGGCTGCATGGGTTCCACCAGGCGACGCCCGGCTTTCGTGGACGGGCGGGACCGGGCCACCCCGCGCTGGGCGCGGACAACGACGAGCCCCTCAAAGGGGTGCGCGTCGAGCTCGTCGATTACTGGCTCAACCGGTTCTCGCCCTCGATCCGCGATTGGGCGACCCGACAAGGGTGGGCCCCCATGCCCGATCAAGGCCGCCTGGCCAGGTCGACGTACCTGCGCGCGTACTTCGCTGCGCTCTCCGCCGACGTGGAGAAGGCCGTGCGACCTGCCTCCACGGAACTCGCCTCCCTTCCTCCATCAGCCACCTGAGTGGAGGAGCCGCGTCTGCAGCCGCGGCAACGAACGAGATAGGGGTACGCCGATGACTCCCAAGCCGTTCGGCATCATTCTCTGCACGTTCTCGGATCGACCAGATGAGCCGAATCCTCCGCAGTTCTACACGGACTACCTGACGCCGGCCGGCGCCAGCCACCCCGAAAGTGCGTTCCGCTTCTGGTCCGACGTCACCTATGGATCGGTAGATCTAACCGGCTCGCGAGTGTTCGGCTGGTTCGGCATGGCTCATAAGTCCCAGGAAGTGGCGAACCTGACGTTTCCCCGCGACCGGGCTCTCCTGGCACAGTGGGGAGTCGATGCGGCGGTGGCCAATCACGTGGATCTCGGTCCGTTCGCCGCGATCATGGTTGTGCTGAACATCCCCACCGACCATGGCTCGGCCGGTGGGAACCGCGTGGTCATCGGCTATGGACCTGACCATTGGGAACCGACGTTCGTGCTCCACGAGATGGGCCATGCCCTGGGGTTGCGGCACTCATGGTCGCCGAATCCGGACATCGAGTACGGTGACCGCTGGGACCTCATGAGCGCCATGAACGTCTGGAGGTTCGCCGGCGCCTTCGACCGTGGTGTGGGCCCCAGTAGCGGGCCGGGGCTCAACGCCCCGAACCTGCTGGCACTCGGGGCTGTTCCGCCAGATCGAATCTGGACGCCGGCCCTGGGTGGCAACCCGACTCTCGCGGCGCTCAACCACCCGGAAGCCGCCGGCTACCTTGCCGCGGTTCTTCGTCCGGGCGATCTCGCGCCGGGCCGGATCACCTCGACATACACCGTCGAGATGCGGCAGAAGGACGGCTGGGACCGGGCTGTTCCCAAGACGACTGTGCTCGTCCACGAAGTGCGGGCTGACGGGCGGTCGTTTCTCTTGTCCACCACGCTGCTGGCCGGCGGTTCGGGGCCGGAGTTGGATTCGGGCGATACCATCCGTCTCGGGGGGGCCGTCGAACTGCAAGTCGTGCTCGGGCCGGCCGGTGGCGGAGCCCCCACCGAATCCAATGCGCTCATCGCTGTCGATCCACTGACCCCGGCCCCCCGCGCCTGGGGTACCCCCGCGGCATACGCGCCGTCTGTGGCCGAGGACACCGCCGCTGTCGTATACCGCGGGCATGACGACCGTATTCATGAATTATGGCGGACGAACACCACGCGTGACCAGTGGCGGCATTCTGAATTGTCGATCCAGGCCGGCGCGCCCCCTGGCGACCATGACTGGCTCGGCTTCTTCAATGCAAACCCTCATGCGTATTACACCTCGGTCCGGGACGCCGCTCGTATCGTCTACCGCGGCGACGATGCGCACATTCACGAGCTGTGGCTCACACCGACGAGTGCAGGCTGGCAGCATGCCGATCTCACCGCAATCGCGGCCGCAGTTCCCGCTTGGGGAGATCCTTTCGGCTACATCACGGCGCTACGCGATACTGCTCGAGTCGTGTACACGGGAGCGAACGACCATGTTCATGAGTTGTGGCTGAACGAGGCCGGGGTGTCCTGGCGGCACGCCGATCTGACGGTTCTTGCGAACGCGCCGGGCGTCTGGGGTGATCCGGTGGGGTACTACACGCCGCTGCGCCAGACCGCTCGCGTCGTGTACCGAGGCCATGACCGACATGTTCATGAGTTGTGGCTGAACGAGGCCGGCGTGTCCTGGCGGCACGCCGATCTGACGGCGATCGCCGATGCGCCGCTGACGGCCGGTGAGCCCATGGGGTACTACACACCGCTCTACGACGCCGCTCGAGTCGTGTACCGGGGGCAGGACGACCATGTTCATGAGTTGTGGCTCAACGAGGCCGGGGTGTCCTGGCGGCACGCCGATCTGACGGTTCTTGCGAACGCGCCGGCCGTCTGGGGTGATCCGGTGGGGTACTACACGCCGCTGCGCCAGACCGCTCGCGTCGTGTACCGAGGCCATGACCGACATGTTCATGAGTTGTGGCTGAACGAGGCCGGCGTGTCCTGGCGGCACGCCGATCTGACGGCGATCGCTGACGCGCCGCTGACAGACAGTGAGCCTACGGGGCACTACACGCCCCTCGACGACGCCGCTCGAGTCGTGTACCGGGGGCAGGACGACCATGTTCATGAGTTGTGGCTCAACGAGGCCGGGGCGACGTGGCGGCACGCCGACCTGACCGCGGCCGCAGCCGACTGACGAACCCGGCCACGAAGGCGTCGGCCGGTCGACGGCGGCCCCGGGGGAACGGGTTCGCGGCGGCCGGGCGGGGGAGCAGGATCTGCGCCCAGCCGGCACCGACGCCGTCCACCCATCGGGAGGTCGCGAGGCCCCCGGGGACAGAACCCGGCGTACAGGCCGACTCGTCCGTCGCGCGCCGTTACCGGTGGCGACCGGCGTGGGGTCGGTTCCGGCCGGGGCCGATGGGCTCGTCCGGCAACGGGCGGAGGACCGTGTCGGCCTCGTCCCGGGGCCCCGACGATCGGCGCGTGCTCATCGCCGAGGACCTGCTGCTCCTCCTGACCGCCGACGACACGGGCAAGTTGACCGCGGGCAGGACGAACACCGACATGGCCCTCGGCGGGGCGCTGCTGGCCGAGCTGGCACAGATGGGGAGCGTCGACCGCGCGGGCTCCGACGAGCGCGTGCGCGAGGGGCCGGCTGGTCGTCCGGGACGCCGCGCCCACCGGGGACAGCGTGCTCGACGACGCCCTGGCCACCGTCGGCCGCGAGGAGGGCGAGAAGCCCCGGAACGTGGTGACCGCACTGGGCAGGCGGACGCGGGTGCGGCTCTACCAGCGTCTCGCCGAGGCCGGCCTGCTGCGCGCGGAGGAGGGTCGGATCCTCGGCGTCTTCCCGACCCGCCGGTGGCCGGCGGAGCACACCGACCACGAGGCGGTGGTCCGAGCCGGCCTCGTCACGGCCGAGCGGATCGCCGAGGGGGACTGGGTGGGGAAGGCCGTCCGGTCGGCCATCGACACGGGGACGGCGATCATCGCGGGCTCGTCGAGCGCGGCCGGAGGCGGCGGCTCCTGACCTCACCCGACACGGGGCCCCGGTCCGCTACAGCCGGGCGGGGTCCACCGCGATCTCCACGGTCACGACGTCGCCGTCGTCCTTGCCGCGGCGGATGCGCGCCGGCACGGGCAGCAGCCAGCCGGCCCGCCGGTCGCGCCACGCGCTGGTCGACCAGGTCCGCCCGTCGACGGTCGCGGTCACCGGCACCCGGCCGAAGGGGCCGGCGACCTCCGGCGCGTGCTCCGCGGGCACCGGGGCGAACACCCAGCCGCCGGCGCCGGGGGTGCGCACGAGCGTCGCGTCGAAGGGCACGGGCGGCAGCGTGCCACGGGGGGACGACGATCCCGGGCGGCCGGCCCGCCCCGGGTCAGGACGTGGTGAGGACGACGAGCTGCTGGGTCGCCCGCGTCATCGCCACGTAGCGGTCGACCGCTCCCGCGACACCCGCGCCGAACGCCTCGGGGTCGACGAGGACGACCAGGTCGAACTCCAGCCCCTTGGCCAGCTCCGGGGGCAGCGACCGGACGCGGTCCCCGGGCAGCGACCCCGCCCGGAACGCGGGGTCGCCGATGACGCAGGCGGTCCCCTCGGCGTGCGCGGCCAGCCAGCTGTGGAGGAGCCGGTCCCGCTCCGACGCCGGGCCGTGGTGCACGGGGACGCCGCCGCGGCGGATGGACGTCGGCACGTTGGCGTCCGGGAGCGCGGCCCGGATGACCGGCTCGGCCTCCGCCATGACCTCGGCCGGCGTGCGGTAGTTCACGGTCAGGGACGCCACGGTGACCTCACCCAGCCCGACCCGGCGCAGCCGCTCCGGCCACGACTCCGGGAACGCCCGCCGGGCCTGGGCGCGGTCCCCGACGACGGTGAGGCTGCGGGACGGGCAGCGGCGCAGCAGCATGTGCCACTCCGCGTCGGTCAGCTCCTGGGCCTCGTCCACGACGACGTGCGCGAACGGGCCGGCGAGCCGGTCCGGGCCGGCGGTGGGCAGCGCGGCCCTGTCGACCAGGGCGTCCCGGAGGTCCTGGTGGCGCAGGCTCGTCATGAGCAGCAGCTCGGAGTCGTCGGCGGCGATCAGCTCGTCGATGACACCGGCCATGCGCTCGCGCTCGACCGCGGAGGCGGCCTCCTGCCGACGCCGGCGCCGCGACGACCCCGGGTCGCCGAGCCGCTGCCTCGCCGCGTCGAGCAGCGGCAGGTCCGACACCGTCCAGGCCCGCGGGTCCGCCCGCTGCAGCGCCCGGACCTCGTAGGCTCCCAGCCACGGGGCGCACCGGCGCAGGTAGGCGGGCACCGACCACAGGTCGGCGACGAGTTCGGGTCCCTCGAGCAGCGGCCACGCGCGGGAGAACGTCGCGCGCAGGTCCTCGTCCTCGCGCAGCGACGCGCGGAGCAGGTCCGCCGGGACGTCGGCGTCGTGCGCGTCGGCGACGATCGCGACCAGGGCCTCCCAGACCTGGTCGCGCGCCTCGTTGTGCGGGGTGCCGGGCTCGGGCGCCTCGAACGCCTCGGCCCAGTCGTCGGGGCCCAGGCGGACGTCG
Source organism: Geodermatophilus sp. SYSU D00758 (assembly GCF_054049955.1). Lineage (NCBI taxonomy): Bacteria > Bacillati > Actinomycetota > Actinomycetes > Geodermatophilales > Geodermatophilaceae > Geodermatophilus > Geodermatophilus sp. SYSU D00758. Next base: position 14,213 of record NZ_JBJGYK010000024.1, on the reverse strand, counting down.
GCCCAGGGGGTGCTCACCGTCGTCCCCCGGGCCGGCGGCTCCTCGTAGAAGCGGACGGCGGTCTCGATCGCCGCGACCAGGTCCGCGGACGACTTCAGCGCGGCCACCCGCGGGTCCGGCTCGACCCCGGCGGCGGCGCCCTCGGGCACGAGGTCGCGCAGGGTCGCCGTCTGCACACCCTCCTCGCCGAGGCTGGGCAGGACGTCGGAGACGTAGGCCAGGTAGGGCTGGTGCGGGCCGACGAACAGGACCCCGCCCCGGTGCTGCCCGAGGCGCGGGTCGGAGTGGAGCAGGTAGGCGGTGCGGTGCAGGGCGACGACGGTCTTCCCCGTGCCGGGGCCGCCGTCGACGACGAGGGCACCGCGGGACCCCGCGCGGATGATGGCGTCCTGGTCGGCCTGGATCGTGGCGAGCACGTCGCGCATCCGGCCCGACCGGTGCCCGCCGAGGCCGGCGATGAACGCGGACTGGTCGTCGAGGGCGGCGTGCCCCTCGAGGCCGTCCGGGGTGAAGACCTCGTCCCAGTAGTCGGTGACCCGGCCGCGGGTCCAGCGGTACCTGCGGCGGCTGGCCAGCCCCATCGGGTCGGCGTGGGTGGCGCCGAAGAACGGCTCGGCCGCGGGGGAGCGCCAGTCCAGCAGCAGCCGGCGGCCCGAGCCGTCGGTGAGGCCGAGCCGCCCGACGTACACGGGAGCGGGCTCGTCGGCGCGGACCATGCGGCCCAGGCACAGGTCCAGGCCGAAGCGGCGCAGGGTGCGCAGACGGGCGGTCAGCCGGTGCACCTCGAGGTCCCGGTCCAGCGCCTCCTGGCCGGTGCCGCCGGGTGCCCGGCGCTCGGCCTCCAGGCGGGCCGAGAGGTCGGCGACCGATCGCTGCAGACCCTCGGCCACGGCCGCGAAGTGCTCCTCGTCGCCGGCGATCAGCGCCGGGTCGGCCTTGGCCGCGAGGCGACCGGGGAGGTCGAACGCACCGGCCGGTGGGGGGTGGACCTCCCCGGCCCCGGTCGACGTCCGGCGCGGTCCACCCGTCGACGACACCTGCTGCATCCCGCGACCCCCTCGGCCCGCACGCCCGCCTCCGGCCGGCGATTCTGCGGGCTCCCCGGGGTCTTGCCGCAAGACCACGGTGGCGCTATACGTTGAGGTGGGAACGAGGGTGGGTCCGCGAGCCCGTCACCCGCCGGGGCCGGAGCGGCCCGTCCCGGGAGCCGCCGGTCGGGCCTCCTCGCGGGTCACCCGGGCAGGACACCCGCCGGCGACGGGGGCGCGGACCCGGTGTCCCGGTACCGCGCCCCCGCCTGCCGACGCGGTCGGTCAGGGGGTGAAGCTCACGTGGACGTGGTCCATGTGGTTGGCGGTCGCGGACCCGCGGTCCTCCATCGCCCGCCAGCCCGAGCCGCCGGCCATGTGGATGCGCTGCTTCCAGATGACGTACTCGACGTTGAACCGGTCGGCGTTGTCCAGGACGTACTGCGCGATGGCGTCGCCGCTCGCCGAGTCGCTGTAGACCATGAAGTCGGCCGCGAGCTCCTGCGTGGGCGAGTGGCCGGGGCGCGTGTAGACGGTCGACACCCCGAAGGTCTGCGCGACCTCGGCGACCACCGGGCGGACGTGCGGGGCCCAGGCGCTGTAGGCGGTCGACGTCGCGGTGGGCGCACCGACGAGGTCGGCGGCGACCGGCGCGACGGCGGGGGCCGCAGCCGGAGCCGCGGCCGGGGCCGGGGCCGGCGCGGGCGCCGGTGCGGCCGCGGCCTGGCCGCTGGACCACGAGCGCCAGTGCCCGTCACCCCGGCCGTCCCGGTGGTCGTCGGCCTGGGCGACCGACTGGCCGCCGAGGGCCAGGGCGACGGAGAAGGCACCCACGGTCACGCCCTGGAGCGCCCGGCGACGGGCGGTCCGGGGACGGGTGACCACGTCGGCGGAGCGGTCGGGCGTGGCGGGGTGCTGGCTGTTTCCGAGCATGGCTGAGGAACTCCTGAGGGGTCGGTCCCCCGGCGACCGTCGTCGGACGGCCGCCTGGGACGGCGGTGCGGGATGGGGTGGCGGCGCGAGGCCGGATCGACAGGCGGGTCGGCAGGCGCGGCCGGCAGCCGCGCGCGGGGTCCCCGGCGGTCCGGCTCGATCAGGCGTGGAGCCCGACCGGCGCCGGGTGACGGCGGGGGTGCGGCGGCTGTGCCGACCTGGCTGCGCGGACCGACCTAGACGCGCAGGGGGAGCGCGCCGCGGTGTCGACTGCGAGTGGTCACGGGCGCTGGACGGGCCCGTCGGCGCACCATTCGGTGGCTCTCCGTTCTTCCCATGGCCGCCTACCGGGTTAGCTGACGGGTTCGGGCGGGGAAACGCCCTACCCGTTCCCGAGCGGAGCTCGGGGAACGGGACTCACCCCACTGGTTCGGTTGGGTCCCCGGCTCGCGTCCGTGCTGGTGGACGCGACTCGGCGGCGCCCGGCGCGGTTCCCCCGGTGGAGGAAGTACGACCGGCCGGACCGCAGTCACGGTAGGGGTGTCGTGGACTCCCGACAACGCTGATGCGTCTCTACTGGCGACTCCGCAGGTAATTCGCGGCGCGTCGCGTGCGGCTCGGCGTGTCGCGGGCGGCGGGTGCCCGGGCCGGCCCGTCCGCCGCCCTCCGTACCCTTGCGGACGTGACCGCCGTCCCCGCCCTGACCGTCGCCCTCGGCGACTCCTTCGCCCGGGAGCTGCCGGAGCTCGCGGTCCCGTGGCGGGCCGTGGAGCCGCCGGAGCCGCGCCTGCTGGTGCTCAACGAGCCGCTGGCCGCCGAGCTCGGCCTGGACCCGGAGGCGCTGCGGGGCCCGGACGGCGTCCGGTTCCTGGCGGGGACAGCCGTGCCCGAGGGCGCGCGGCCTGTCGCGCAGGCCTACGCCGGCCACCAGTTCGGCTCCTTCGTCCCGCGGCTCGGGGACGGTCGGGCGCTGCTGCTCGGCGAGCTGACCGGCGCCGGGGGCCGGCTGCGCGACCTGCACCTCAAGGGGTCCGGGCCGACGCCGTTCTCCCGCGGCGGGGACGGTCTGGCCGCGGTGGGGCCGATGCTGCGCGAGCACGTCGTCGGGGAGGCGATGCACGCGCTCGGCGTCCCGACCACCCGGTCCCTCGCCGTCGTCGCGACCGGGCGCCCGGTGCGGCGCGAGAGGCTGCTGCCCGGCGCCGTGCTCGCGCGGGTGGCCGCGAGCCACCTGCGGGTCGGCACCTTCCAGTACGCCCGCGCCACGGGGGACGTCGACCTGCTGCGCCGCCTCGCCGACGTGGCGATCGCCCGCCACCACCCCGCCGCCGCGGAGGCCGACCACCCCTGCCGGGCGCTGTTCGAGGCGGTGGTCGCGGCGCAGGCCGACCTGGTGGCCCGGTGGATGCTGGTCGGCTTCGTGCACGGGGTCATGAACACCGACAACACGACCGTCTCGGGCGAGACCATCGACTACGGGCCCTGCGCCTTCCTGGACACCTACGACCCGGACGCCTCCTTCAGCTCCGTCGACGTGGGCGGCCGCTACCGGTACCGCAACCAGCCGCCGGCGGCGGAGTGGAACCTGGCCCGGTTCGCCGAGGCCCTCCTGCCGCTCCTGGACGACGACTCGGACCGGGCGGTCGCGGTGGCCACGGAGGCCCTCGGCGGTTTCGGCCCGCGCTACGAGGCGGCGTGGACGGCCGGCATGCGGGCCAAGCTGGGGCTGCCCGACGGCCTGGACGACGCGGTGGCCGGGGCGCTGGCCGACGACCTGCTGGGCCTCCTCCAGCGCAACGGCGTGGACCTCACCACGGCCTTCCGGGCGCTCGGCGCCGCGGCCCGCGGGGACGTCGACCGCGCCCGGGACCTCGTCCTCGACCTCGCCGGATTCGACGCGTGGGCGCAGCGCTGGCTGGCCCTCGCCCCGGACGCCGACCGCATGGACCGGGTCAACCCCGTGTACGTCCCCCGCAACCACCTGGTCGAGGAGGCGCTCACCGCGGCGGAGGGTGGCGACCTGGCGCCGTTCCGGCAGCTGCTGGACGCGGTGACCCGGCCCTTCGACGAGCGGCCGGGGCTGGCGCGGTACGCGGCCCCCGGCCCGGACACCGGCGTCCCCTACCGGACCTTCTGCGGCACCTGATGCCGCCGTTCCGCCGCCTGCCGGCCGGGACCATGATGGGTCGCGGGCACCGTCGGGAGGTGGCGCGGTGGGGGAGGACGAGAACCGGCGCGCTGCCGAGCTGCGCCTCCGAGAGGTCCAGGAGGCGCGCGAGGCGGCCGCGGGGCAGCGGGACGAGGCGGCGCAGCACCGGGACGAGGCCGGCCGGCGGCGCAGCCGCGCCGCCCGCCTGCGCGACGCGGCCGCGGACGAACGGGACGAGGCGGCCCGCCGGCGTGAGCGGCGGGCCGACGACCGCGCCGCGGCCGGGCGCTCGCGGGAGGCAGAGGCGGCCGAGCACGAGGAGCAGGCCGCCCGCTGGGAGAGCGCGCTGGCCGGCCGTGCTCCCGCGTCCTCGGCGGAGGAGGCCGAGGAGCAGGCGCTCATCGACGAGGAGGTCCGGACGAGCCACCGGGCCCGTGCGGAGGGCCTCAGTCAGGCGGCTGCGGCCGACCGCGCCGCCGACGCGCAGGACCGGCTCGCCGCCTCGTGCGACCGGGTGGCGGCCGCGGCCGACCGGGCCGCCGCGGAGGCCGAGCGGGTGGCCGCCGAGGCCGACCGCCTGCACGCCGCCGGCGACCGCATGGCCGCCGAGGCCGACCGGGAGCAGGGCGAGGTGGAGCGGGCGCAGCGGGACTGACCGTGCGGTGGCCGTGGCCGCCCCACCGACGTGTCGTGGCCCCGCCCTGCCGGCTGCAGGGCGGGGCCACGACGCGCGGCGGGGCCGAGCGCGGTGCCCGGGGCGCCGACGGGGGTCAGCGCCGGCCGGGCGGCACCTGGCCGTTCGGCGCCGTGACGGTCACGACCGCCTCGGCCACGGAGCTCTCCGCGCCGTCCGTGACCTGCACCCGCACCGTGCGCCGGCCGGGGGGGCAGGCCGGCGCCGACGGGCACGCTCACCCCGCCGCGTCGTCGAAGACGCCGTCCCCGTCGAGATCCCAGGCGTGGCCGAGGTCGCCGCCGTCGTCGGTCGAGCCCGAGGCGTCGAGCAGGACGTCCCGGCCGACGCGGGTCGAGTACGGGCCGCCGGCGCCGGCCACCGGTGCCGCGTTCAGCTCCAGGCCGACCAGCACCGGGTCGTGGTCGGAGGAGCCGTAGGCGTCCGGCGCGTACAGCGAGGGCTGGTTGACGTCGTCGTAGTCGTAGGCCGGCGCCTCGGCGCTGTTGACGTGCCAGATGTCGACCCCGGTGACGTCCCCGGCGATGCCGGGGGAGGCGAAGACGTAGTCCAGCGTCCCGAACTCGCCGTCGAAGGAGTAGCTGTAGCGGTCCGCCGTCGGCAGCCGCGCCGCGGTGCTGGTGTACCCGGCGTCGGCGAGGACCTCGATCGGGTCCTCGGCCTCGTAGGCGTTGAAGTCACCCAGCAGCAGGACGTCCTCCGCGCCCAGGTCGGCCACCAGGTCGACCAGCGCCGCGGCCTGCCGCTCGCGCAGGTCGTCGCAGTTGCCGCCGAAGGGGTCCGGCGTGCCGCACTGCGGGTTGGACGAGCCCTTGGACTTGAGGTGGTTGACCACGACGGTGAACTCCCGGTCGCTGCCGACCGGCGTGAAGGCCTGCACCGCCGGGGGCCGGTCGAACACCGGCTCGCCGGGGAACCCCGGGTCGGCCGGGTTCAGCAGGGCGGGGTCGGACGGTGGGGGGCCGGCCGGGGTGACCACGGAGGCGCGGTAGACGATCGCCGTCCGGATGGCGTCGGTGCCGTACGTGCCGCCCAGGCCGTTCGCCGGGGTGAGGTCCGGGGCCCGGACCGCGGTGTAGTGGTCCGCGGGGTCGGGCTGGGCGGCGTTGAGCGCCGCCACGAGGGTGTCGAGCGCCGCGCCCCCGTCGTCGGCGATCTCGATGAGCCCGACGACGTCGGCGTCCAGCGCGGTGATCGCGCTGACCAGCTTCGCCTGCTGCCGCTCGAGCTCGGCCGGGTCGTCCGCGCCGCGGTTGGCTCCACCGAACTCGACGAAGTAGTTGAGCACGTTGAACGAGGCGACCTGCACGTCCCCGCCGACGGGGTCGGGCGCGCCGGTGCGCGGGTTGCGCCGCTCGAAGGCGGCGGTGGTGCCGACCGCCGGCTCGACGCGGTAGGCGCCGAAGGCGAAGGACAGGACGCCGGTGACCGGCTCGGCGAGCGCGTCCCCGGCCCGCGGCAGGGTCGCGCCGTCCTCGTCGACGGTCCAGGGCAGCGGCGTGAGGTTCTGCCCGGAGCGGCCGTCGTCGAGCAGCACCCGGTCGGCGTCGTTGGCCGCGTTCCCGGCCGCCGAGGTCGGGATGCGCAGCAGCTCGCCGGTGGTCAGCGCCACCTCGCCGAAGCGGCCGAGGGTGTACAGGTCGGTCGCGATGAGCCCGGCCGGGACGGTGACGAGCATGCCCTCGTAGCGCTCCTGCCCGTCGACGCCGCCGGCGGGCAGCTCGAAGGGCAGCGACAGCTCCACCGGGTCGGGCAGCTCGGCGGTGCCGAGCACCTCGATCGTGCTGCCGCGGCCGAGCCGGGTCTCCGAGCCGGTGTAGAGGTCCGCGCTCTCGAGCTCCTCCACCGTGCCGGTCACCCGGACCCGCTGGCCGACCTCGACGGTGGTGGCGTCCTGGAGGACGCGCAGGCCCTCGCTGGTCCGGGGGTCGTCGTCCGGCTGCGTGCTCTGCACGAAGAAGCCGCCGAACTCACCGGCGCCCTGGAAGTCGCCGACCACGACGCCCTCGACGGTCACCCGGTCGCCCACGAGCGGGCTGGTGGCGCCGGCGCCCTGCACCTCGGCGATGGTGGTCGCGGTCGGGTCGGGCTGCTCGGGCGTGCTGCCGCCGCTGTTCCGGGGCGCCGGCGCGGCGGTGGTGAAGTCGGCCGCGTTGTCGTCGGTGTCCTGCGTCCCCTCCCCGAGCCGGGACAGCGCGGAGGAGGCACTGCCGGTCGGGGCCGGGCGGTCCTCGGCGAAGTTCGCGGAGCCGTAGCCGACGAGGTCGAGGATGCGCTCCAGCTGCGCGTCGGAGCAGGGGACCGACCCGCCGTTGCAGCCCAGGGACGTCGTCCCGTCGGCCAGCGCGACCTTGCCGGAGCTCGCGGAGAGGTTGAGCGGCCCGGTGGCGTCCGGGGTGGGCAGCGGGTCGCCGGTGGACCCGCCGGCGAGCTGGACGAGGAAGCGGCCACCGGGTGCGACGGTCGCCTCGGGGAGGGCCAGCGGAGCGAAGGCGCCGGTGCCGGTCGCGGAGGCGTACTGCAGCGACAGCCCGGTCGTGGAGACCGGCACCGTGCCGCGGTTGTACAGCTCGACGTAGTCGGCGGCCAGGGCCGCGCCGGAGTTGCCGCCGGCCCCGTAGACCTGGCTGATCACCAGGCCGTCCGAGACGGCGGACGCGGGGGCCGGGGGGAGGGAGACGAGGAGGCCGGCGCCCAGCGCGGTGAGCAGTGCCCCGGCGGTGGTGCGGCGGAGGGTCATCGAGGTCCTCGGTCCGGAGGGGAGGGCGTCGGGACGACGCGGGTCGCCCGGGTGGGGCAGGCCCGCAGGACGCCCGGTGGCTCCGGGGAGCCGATCGCGACGCTGTGTATCCCGCAATGACGGTGAGCAACCCCTGGCGGTCATCAGACCCCAGGCCGGGACCCCTCGGTCCAGACACACGACATGACCACGAAGTGGCCTCTCGGTTACCGCAGGTGAGCCCGGACGCCCGTGCCTCCCCGTGGGCGCCCCTCGACCCGGTGTGCCGTCACCCCGAGGTCACGGCGCGGCGTGGCGGCGGGACCGCGGCGGGGCGCCCGGCTCGGAGAGGGCAGCGCTGAGCGGCCGCGGACGCGGCCGGCCCGACCGCCACGGAGCCGCCCGGCACGGAGCCGACCCCGCCCGGTCGTCGTCCACCCGCTGCGACCGTGGACCCCGCAGGTCGGGCGTCGCGGACCAGGGCCTCGTCGGTCAGGCGTCGCGGACCAGGGTGCGGAGCTGCGCCGCCCGCTCCGGGGTCACCTCGATGCCGTGGACCTGCTCCGCGTGCGGCCCGGCCTGGTCGAGCAGGTCGTCCACCGTCTCGCCGCGCAGCACGGTGTCGCAGTCGAAACCGGCGTCCCGGCAGCTGAGCTCCTTCACGGCGACCTCCTCGGTTCGGCCCGGGTGCGAGCCGGGTTCCCGCGCGGGACAGCCTGCCGCAGCCCCGGGCCGGTGCGCCAGGATGGGCCGCACGCAGTGATTTCCTCCTGGAGGTGCGATGAGCGTCCCCGGCCACCCGCCGGCCGCGATGGTGGTGCCCGCCTTCTCCGTGCGGCAGCGGGTCACGGTGATGGTGAACCGGTACGAGATCCGGGCCACCGCCCCCGACGGCAGCGAGGGCCAGCTGCTCGCCTTCGCCGAGCAGAAGCGGATGAAGCTCAAGGAGCAGGTCGACTTCTTCACCGACGAGTCCAAGACCCGTCGGGTGTTCTCCTTCAAGGCCCGGCAACGGCTCGACGTCCGGGCCGAGCACGACGTCCTGGACGAGAACGGGGCCGTGCTGGGCACCTTCCGCAAGGACTTCGGTGCCAGCCTGCTGCGCTCGACGTGGCACCTGTCGGTCCCCGGGCTGGAGGCCACCGGCCGCGAGCGCCGCCAGTCGATCGCCGTCCTGCGGCGGGTGTGGGACGTCCTGCCGGTCGTCGGCGACGTCTGGATCCCGTTCGTCTTCCACTTCGACTTCGTGGACCCCGCCACCGGCGCCACGGTGCTGGTGAGCGAGCGGCGCAAGGCGGTCCGCGATCGCTACCAGGTCACCGTGCCCGACCCCCGGCTCGACTTCCGGGTCGCGGCCAGCATGGCGGTCGCCCTGGACGCCCTGCAGAGCCGCTGACCCCCGGGCGGGGCCGCACCGCCTCCCGGCGTCCGGACGGCCCTGCCGCCGGGCGCATTCGGCAACCCGGCCTCGGGTACGCGAGTGCCCGGCACAGCGCCCCGAAGGTGAGTGAGAGGGCCAGCCGGGCGGAGGCGCGAGGTCAGCGGTCTGCCCGATCGTCAGCCGGGGTGGGGCGCGAGGGGTCAGCTAGCGCCCTCGCGCGGCAGCACGATCCGGTACTGCGCGATCTTCCGGTAGAGCGTCGCGCGGCCGATCCCGAGCTCCTCGGCGGCACGGGTCACCGTCGTCCCCGGGGCGGTGAGGCAGCGGACGATCTCGTCGCGTTCCAGCCGCTCCAGGCGGGTCAGCGGCCGCCCGCCCCCCTCGAACACCTCCGGTGCCAGGTGGTGCAGGTCCACGAGGTCGGTCCGCGCGACGGCGCCGCGCACCACCCGGCGCAGCTGCCGGACGTTGCCCGGCCACCCGTAGCCGGTCAGCACGGTCGCCGCCCGCGGGGTGAACGCCACCTCGCGGCGGCGCTCCTGGGCGGCCAGCGCCCGGGCCAGCGGCAGGACGTCCTCGGCCCGGTTCCGCAGGGCCGGCACCTCGACCACGGTGTCCACCAGCGGGGCGAGCGGCTCCGGCAGCGCGGCGAACTCCGGCGCGGTGAGGACGAGCGGGGCGGGGCCGGGCCGGCGGACGGCGGCCAGGGCGGTCGCCAGCTCACCCGCGGCCCACGCGGGCAGGTGCGCGGTGCCGGAGACGACCACGCAGACGTCGTCGGCCCGGAGTTCCGGTGTCCACAGCTCGAGCCAGGCCGCGACGTCCCCGCCCTCGGGGGCCCGCGCGTGCAGGATCCGGGACCGCGGCCCGGCCCGGAGCCGGCCGCGCGCCGCGAGGGTGGCCTTCCCCGAGCCGTCCTCGCCGAGGACCGCGAGCACCCTCCCGCCGGCCGTCGCCCGGGCCGCCTCGGCGACCGCGGCGCGCCACGCGGCGGAGATGCAGGGGTCGGCGGCCTCGGAGGCCTGGTGCCCGACGACGTGGAAGACCTCCCCGCGCGGCGCCGGCCGCACCGTCCGGCCGGTGGCGCGGACCGCCATCAGCGCGCTGGTGGCGCCCGCCGCCGTCTGCGCCAGGGCCAGCAGCAGTTCCGACGAGCTGTCCGACCAGGTGGTCAGGTTGATCGTGCCGGCGAGGTCGGCGGTGACGGGGTCGAGCACCGGGGCGGCGGCGCAGGTGTAGCCGCGCAGCCCGGTGACGTAGTGCTCGTCGGCCCGCACCAGCGACGGCGCCCGGTCGGCCAGGGAGAGGCCGAGCCCGTTGGTGCCGGCGTTGCGCTCGGCGTAGGAGAACCCGGGCGCGAGGTGCACCCGGTCGAGCGAGCGCTGGATGCCGGCGTCGTTGCACAGCCGGGCCAGCACGACGCCGAAGCGGTCGGCGACCATGAGCGAGACCGGCTCGTTGGGGATGGTGGCCTGCATGCCGGTGAGGACCTCGCGGGCGCACTCGTGCAGCAGCGAGCCGGTGTCGAGCTCGCCGGTGAAGACGGGGGCGACCTCCTCGGGGGAGACCCCGTACCCCTCGCTGCGCCGCCAGGAGGCCCGCAGCCGGGGGGCGGCCAGCCCGGCGCGCGGTGCGGGATCCGGTTCGTCGACCACTGCGGTGCACCTCCGGCTGGGCGCGGCTGCTCACCCGAGGCTACGACGATCGTGAGCCGCGTCACGGCGGCGTGCGTCCCAAAGTGAGACACCGGCCACCTTCTGCCTCGTGCACGACCTACCTAGCGTCGGTGCGCATCAGGGTGACCGCCGCCACGTCGAGCGGCTGCCACCCGAGTCGGCTACCGCTCCAGGACGAGGAGGCCACCGTGTACAGCAAGGACGGCGAGGACTACTACATCGTCGACGCCCACATCGCCCTGTGGGACGCCCGGCCGGAGAACCAGCGCAACGTCCACGGCAAGCAGTTCATCGACTGCTTCTACGACTACCACCGCAACCTCAGCCCGGAGTCCGAGCAGTGGGGGTACGAGGAGTACCTCTACCAGGGCGGCGAGCGGCTGATGCGCGACGTCTTCGTCGACGGCATCGTCGACCACGCGATCTTCCAGCCGGCCCGGCTCGCCGAGTTCTACCACCGCGGCTTCGGGCAGACCGAGGAGGCGTTCGCGCTCGCGCAGGCGCACCCGGACAAGCTGACCTACAACCACTACTGGGACCCGCGCGACGGCGAGAACGGCCTGACCGCGCTGCGCGAGGCCGCGGAGCGGATGAACCTGAAGGGCGTGAAGCTCTACACCGCGGACTGGCACGGCGAGTCCCGCGGCTGGAAGCTCACCGACCCGATGGCCTACCGCTACCTGGAGCTGTCCCAGGAGCTCGGCATCCGCAACATCCACATCCACAAGGGCCCGACGATCCGCCCGCTGGACCGGGACGCCTTCGACGTCGCCGACGTCGACGCCGCCGCCAGCGACTTCACCGAGCTGAACTTCGTCGTGGAGCACTGCGGCCTGCCCCGGCTCGAGGACTTCTGCTGGATCGCCACCCAGGAGCCGAACGTCCACGCGGGCCTGGCCGTGGCGATCCCGTTCATCCACACCCGGCCGCGCTACTTCGCCCAGATCATGGGCGAGCTCACCTACTGGCTCGGGGAGGACCGCATCCTCTTCTCCAGCGACTACGCGCTGTGGACGCCGAAGTGGCTGGTCGAGCGGTTCGTGGACTTCCAGATCCCGGAGGACATGACCCCCGAGTACGCGCCGTTGACCACCGAGCTCAAGAAGAAGGTGCTCGGCCTCACCGCCGCCAAGCTGTACGACCTCGACGTCCCGGCGCACCTCCGGCTGCCCGACGCCGACGAGACCGCCACCGGCCCGCGCCAGCCGGCCGCCGCCGACCTCGCCACCGTCTGAGGAGGGACGCCGATGACCGCGCTGCTCACCGACCGCACCGCCGGGGTCCTCGAGAGCGAGGTCCGGGCCGCGCTGGGCACCGTCGTCGACCCGGAGCTCGACGAGCCCATCACCGACGTCGGCTTCGTCCGCTCCGTGACGGTGGCCGGTTCCACCGTCGAGGTGCACCTGCGGCTGCCCACCTCGTTCTGCGCGCCCAACTTCGCCTGGCTGATGGTCTCCGATGCCCACGACGCGGTGTCCGCCGTCCCGGGGGTGGGGTCGGTGGTGGTCGAGCTCGACGACCACCACGACTCCGACCTCATCAACCGGGGGATGGCAGCCGGGCTGGGGTACCGGGGCACCTTCGGGCACGAGGCCGAGGAGTCGCTCGACGAGCTGCGGGCGACCTTCCGGCGCAAGGCCCACACGGCGGCGATGGAGCGGGCGGTCACCGCCCTGCTCCGCGCCGACCCGGCGGTGGACGTCGCGGCGCTCACGCTCGGCGACCTGCCGGCGGGGGAGCACACCACCGACGCGCTGCTGCGCCGGCGGGCCGCGCTCGGCCTGCCGGTGGACGACGGTGCGCCGGCGCTCCTGCACCCCGACGGCACCCGCCCCACCCCGGCGGAAGCGCCCATGGTGCTGCGCCGGGCCCGGTCCGTGCGCGTCTCCGTCGACGGCAACGCGCACTTCTGCCGCGGGCTGCTCACCACCCGCTACCCCGGGTCGGAGGCCGACCAGACCCCCCGCCCCGAGGACCGTCCCCTCCTCCCGCTCACCGTCTCGAAGGGAACCCACCCGTGAAGGCCGTCCGTGTGCACGAGTACCACGCCGACCCGACGATCGACGACATCCCCGAGCCGCAGCTCCAGGGTCCGCTCGACGTCATCGTCAAGATCGGCGGCGCCGGGGTCTGCCGCACCGACCTGCACATCCTCGAGGGCCAGTGGGCCGAGCTGCAGAACCCCGACCTGCCCTACGTGATCGGGCACGAGAACGCCGGGTGGGTGCACGCGGTCGGGGAGGGCGTCACCAACGTCGCCGTCGGTGACACCGTCATCCTGCACCCGCAGCCCAGCTGCGGCCTGTGCACGGCCTGCCGCGCCGGCCGGGACATGCAGTGCGAGAACGCCTTCTTCCCCGGGCTGTCGAACGACGACGGCGGCATGGCCGAGTACCTGCGCACCACCGCCCGCGCCTGCGTGAAGCTCGACCCGTCCACCAACCCCGCCGACGTCGCCGCGCTCGCGGACGCCGGCATCACCGCCTACCACGCCGTGCGCAAGGCCCTGCCGCTGCTGCACCCGGGCACCACCGCCGTCGTGCAGGGGGCCGGCGGTCTCGGCCACATCGGCGTCCAGTGCCTCGCCGCGCTGTCGGGGACCCGGATCGTCGTCGTCGACCGCAACCCCGACGCCCTGGAGCTCGCCCGGCAGATCGGCGCGGACGAGACCGTGGTCGCCGACGGGAACCAGGTGCAGGCGGTGCACGACCTGACCGGCGGAGGTGCGGACGTCGTGTTCGACTTCGTCGCCGAGCAGGGCGCGGAGATGGACGGCTGGCGCATGACCGGCCCGGCCGGCTCGCTCTACGTCATCGGTTACGGCGGCGAGCTGCGCATCCCGACGCTGGAGTTCGTCGCCGGCGAGAAGAACATCGTCGGCAACATCGTCGGCACCTACACCGACCTCGCCGAGCTGATGGTGCTCGCGCAGGCCGGCAAGGTCACGCTGCACACCCAGCAGTACCCGCTCGACCGGGCCGTGGACGCGATCCGCGACCTCGACGCGGGGAAGGTCCGGGGCCGCGCGATCCTCGTCCCCTAGAAGGACCCCTTCCTCCCCACCCTTCGCAGGCTCAGGGTGGGTCCCTGGAAAGGGGCCGTTCCAGTCCCTCACCTGAGGAGCAGCAGTTGATCTTCATCACCGCGAAGTTCCGCATCAAGCCCGAGGACGCCGACGCCTGGCCGCAGATCAGCAAGGCGTTCACCGAGGCCACCCGGGCCGAGCCGGGCTGCCTGTGGTTCGACTGGTCGCGCAGCCTCGACGACCCGGACGAGTACGTGCTCGTCGAGGCGTTCCGGGACGACGACGCCGCGGGGGCGCACGTCAACAGCGACCACTTCAAGGCCGCCCAGCGCGACCTCCCCCCGCACCTGCAGGAGACCCCGCGGATCGTGAACGTCACGGTCCCGCAGGACGACTGGTCCGAGCTCGGCGAGCTGCGCGTCGAGGCCTGAAGGCCCTGCCGGGGGGGGGGGGGGGGGGGGGGGGGGGGGGGGGGGGGGGGGGGGGGGGGGGGGGGCGGGGGGGGGGGGGGGGGGCCGGGGGGGGGGGGGGGGGGGGGGGGGGGGGGCGGGGGGGCGGGGGGGGGCGGGCGGGCGTCGATCGCGCGCGGGCGGGGGGGCGGGCGGCGG
>NZ_JBJGYK010000023.1:0-63583 GCF_054049955.1 Geodermatophilus sp. SYSU D00758 | reverse complement strand
CCCGGAGGGCCCCCCCCACCCGCGCGGCGCGGGGGGGGCGGGCGCCGGGGGCGGCGGCCGGGGGGGCCCCGCCCCCCACGCCCCGGGTGTGCCCCCAGCGCTCGCCCACCGGGGCGAGCAGCCGCTGGGCGAGCCGGTAGGCCTCCCCGACCAGGTCGGTGCCCTCCCCCAGCGCCACGGTCCCCGACCCTACGCGGCGGGTCCGGCGCCCCTCCCCGCCGCGCGGCCGGTGCCCCCGGGGCCCGGGGCACGCCGGCCGCCGGCGGCGGCGGCGAGGATGGTCCGGTGCGCGCGGTGGTGAGCAGGGTCGCCTCGGCCTCGGTGACGGTGGACGGGGCGGTCGTCGGGGAGATCGGCCGCGGCCTGCTGGCCCTGGTGGGCGTGGGGCACGGGGACGACGCCGCCCGCGCCCGGGCGCTGGCGCGGAAGGTCCACGAGCTGCGGGTGTTCCCCACCGAGGAGGGCGCCCGGTCGGCCGCCGACCTCGTCCTCCCCCTGCTGGTCGTGAGCCAGTTCACGCTGTACGCCGACACGCGCAAGGGCCGGCGTCCCTCGTGGGACGCGGCGGCGCCCGGGGAGGTCGCCGAGCCGCTGGTCGACGAGGTGGTCGGCGAGCTGCGCCGCCGCGGCGCCCGCGTCGGGACGGGCGTCTTCGGCGCGCGGATGCAGGTGACCTCGGTGAATGACGGTCCGATGACACTCCTGCTCGAGGTCTGAGCCGCGGCCACGACGGGTATCCGGGGTGACACAGCACACGTCCTGTGCGTCTGCTGTGAACCCGGTCGCGGCGGAACACCCGGCCGGGTCGTGGCCGTTGGACAGGACGTACCACACGGAGACCTGAGCGAGGGGCGGGCCCCGCGCCGCGGGGCCCGGCCCATGACGCCCGGATGCGGCCGTCGCCATCGACGCCCGGTGGCTGCATCCGAAACGAAGGCAAGGACGAAGACAGATCGTGACGCTGCTGCAGTCTTCCCCCAACGACACCCTCGAGGTGCGCGCCCCGCGGCGCGAGCCCGACACCACCGGCCTGGTGTCGACCGACCTCGTGCGCGTGTACCTGAACACCATCGGCAAGACGGCGCTGCTCACCGCCGAGCAGGAGGTCGAGCTCGCCAAGCGCATCGAGGCCGGCCTGTACGCCGAGCGGCTGCTGGGCGAGCGGCAGCTGACCCCCGCGCTGCAGCGGGACTACAAGGCGCTGGCCGTGGACGGCAAGGCAGCCAAGCGGCACCTGCTGGAGGCCAACCTGCGCCTGGTCGTCTCGGTGGCCAAGCGCTACACCGGCCACGGCATGACGTTCCTGGACCTCATCCAGGAGGGCAACGTCGGCCTGATCCGCGCCGTCGAGAAGTTCGACTACACCAAGGGCTTCAAGTTCTCGACCTACGCGACGTGGTGGATCCGCCAGGCCATCACCCGCGCGATGGCCGACTCCGGCCGCACGATCCGGCTGCCCGTGCACCTGGCCGAGCAGGTCAACAAGGTCGTGCGCACCCGCCGCCGGATCCACCAGGAGCTGGAGCGGGAGCCCACCGCCGAGGAGCTCGGCCTCGAGCTGGACATGACGCCGGAGCGGATCACCGAGCTGCTCGAGTACTCCCGCGACCTGGTCAGCCTCGACCAGACCGTGGGCGCCGACGAGGAGTCCCGGCTCGGTGACTTCATCGAGGACGCCGACGCCGCCGTGGCCGAGGACGCCGTCGCCTTCCAGATGATGAAGGGCGACGTCCGCAACGTGCTGGCCACGCTGGAGGAGCGCGAGCGGGACGTGGTCGTGCTGCGGTTCGGCCTGGACGGCTCGCAGCCGCGGACCCTGGAGCAGATCGGCAAGCAGTTCGGCCTCTCCCGCGAGCGGGTCCGCCAGATCGAGCGCGAGACGATGGCCAAGCTGCGGGACCCGCAGCGCGCCGACGCCCTGCGCGACTACCTGGCCTGACGGCCCCGTCGCCCCGCGGAGCCGGGTCGCCCTCGTCGAGGGCGGCCCGGCTCCGTCGTGTGCGGTCAGTACAGGAGGTCGCCGGGGCTGCGCATGCGGCGGGGGCCCGGCGGGACCCGCGCCGTCGGTGGGCCGACCCGCACGGTGGCCCCGGCGATCACCAGCGAGCGGCCGCCGTGCCAGGGGTCCGGCGGGCCGACGATCACCGGCTCCAGCGAGAGCCGCAGCACCTCGGGCAGGTCGTCGGCGAGCCGGGCCACCCGCAGCAGGAGGTCCTCGAGCGCGGCCACGTCGACCGGTTCGGACCCTCGGTAGCCGTTCAGCAGCGGCCACGCCCGGGGGGCACGCACCAGCTCGGCGGCGTCGGTGTCGGTGAGCGGCAGCGTGCGGTAGGCGCGGTCGCCGAGCAGGTCGGTGGCCACCCCGCCGAGACCGAAGCTGACCAGCGCGCCGAACGAGGGGTCGTCGACGATCTCCACGACGGTCGCCACGCCCGGCGCGGCCATCTCCTGCACGACCACCGGGTCGCCTGCGGGGATCGCCGCGTAGGCGGTGCGCACGTCCTCGGCGTCCTGCAGGTCCAGGCGCACCCCGCCCAGGTCGGAGCGGTGCCGCAGCCACGGCGCGGTGGACTTGAGGACCACCGGGTAGCCGATCTCCTCGGCGGCTGCGACCGCCGCCTCGGCGTCGGTCACGGTGCGCGTGCCGAGCAGCGGCACCCCGTAGGCGGCCAGCAGCGCGATCGTCTCGTCGTCGGTGAGCGGGCGCCCGCGGGGGTCGTCGCCCAGCGCGGTGGTGACGACGGTGCGGGCGGCCTGCTCGTCGATGCCCTCCAGCTGCGGCAGCGCGCCGACCGGCCGGCGCCGCCAGCGGGCGTACTGCGCCACCTTCGCCAGCGCGATGACCGCCCGCTCCGGCGTGGAGAACGAGGGCACCGAGCCGCGGGCCGGCGTCCCGTGCTCGCCGGGGACGGCGACCTCCGGCGGGATCCCCTCGGTGGACAGGAACGTGGCCACGATCGGCTTGGTCGCGTCGCGGGCCACGTCGCGCAGCGCCCGGCCGAACGCGTCGGACCCCCGGCGCAGCGGCGGCAGGAACACCGCGACGACGGCGTCGACGCCGTCGTCGTCGAGGGCCTCCTGCAGGGCGACCCGGAAGTCCTCGGCCGAGCCGGCCGCGCCGATGTCGGTGGGCGCCTCGTGGGCCAGCTCCAGGCCCTCCTCGAGGACCGCGTCGGTGACCAGCACGCCCATCGCCGTGGAGTTGCCGACGACGGCCACCCGGTCGCCGGCCGGCAGCGGCTGGTGGGCCAGCAGGGTGCCGACGTCGAAGAGCTGCGCGAGGGTCTCGACCCGGATGACGCCGGCCGAGGCGAACAGCGCGCCCACGGACTCCTCGGGCACGGCGACGGAGGTGCCGGCCAGGCCCGCGGTCATGCGCACGTGCCGGCCGCTCTTCACCGCCACGACCGGCTTGGTCCGCCCCACCCGCCGGGCCAGCCGGGCGAACTTGCGGGGGTTGCCGAAGCTCTCCAGGTGCAGCAGGACGACCTCGGTGCCCGGGTCGGTCGCCCAGTACTGCAGCATGTCGTTGCCGCTGACGTCCGCCCGGTTGCCGGCCGACACGAAGCTCGACAGCCCGATGTTGCGGGTGCGCGCCTGCTCGAGCAGGGCCGACCCCAGCGCCCCGGACTGCGCGAAGAAGCCGACCCGGCCGCGGCCGGGCACCCGCGGCGCCAGGCTGGCGTTGAGCCGGACCGCGGGGTCGGTGTTCACGATGCCCAGGCAGTTGGGCCCCACGACCCGCATCCCGGACGCGCGCGCGGCCGAGACGAACCGCCGCTCGGCCGCGCGCCCCTCGGGCCCGGACTCGCCGAAGCCGCCGGAGATGACCACCAGCCCGCGCACCTGCTTGCGGCGGCAGGCCTCGACGACGCCGGCCACCTCGTCGGCGGGGACGGCGAGCACCGCGAGGTCGACGTCGTCCGGGATGTCCTCGATGCCGGCGTAGGCCGGCACCCCGCGGACGTGGCGGGTGCCGGGGTTCACCGGGTAGACCGGCCCGCGGAACCCGTAGTCGAGCAGGTGCCGCAGGACGGCGTGGCCCACCTTGTCCTCGTCGTTGCTGGCCCCGACCACGGCCACCGACGAGGGGGTGAGCAGCCGGGCGATCGACCGGGACTCGCTGCGCTGCTCCCGCTCGTAGCGCACCGCGAGGGCGGTCTCGGTGGGGGCGATCGGGAAGCTCAGGTGGACGACGCCGTCCTCGTAGGAGCGGGTCGGCGTGTACCCGGCGTCGAGGAAGACCCGCACCATCCGGTTGTTCTGGGCCAGCACCTCGGCGACGAACCGCTCGATGCCCCGCTCGCCCGCCGCGGCCGCGAGGTGCTCGAGCAGCACCGAGCCCAGGCCGCGGCCCTGGTGGGCGTCCTCGATCAGGAAGGCCACCTCGGCGTCGGCGGTTCCGGGGTAGCGGTCGTAGCGGCCGACGCCGACGACCTGGTCGCCGAGCACCAGCACGAAGGCCACCCGCGCGTCGTGGTCGACGTGGGTGAAGCGGTGCAGGTCCCTCTCCGACAGCCGCTTCATGGGCCCGAAGAAGCGGTAGTACCGGGTCTGGTCGGAGCTGCGGTCCATGAGGCCGACCAGGCCGTCGGCGTCCGCGGGGCGGATCGGCCGCAGGTGCACGGTGCCGCCGTCGGCGGCGATGATGTCGGCCTCCCAGTGCGCGGGCGGCTGGGGCTCGGTGGTCCCCGGCTCGGTATCTCCCGGCTCCGCGGTCCCCGGCTCCGCGGGCCGGCCGTCTGCGGGGCCGGGGTCCGTCGGCTGCTGCGTCCCGGCGGCGCCCCCGGCGGCCGGGTGGTCCTGGGGCTCAGTCACGGGGATCGTCCGGGTCGAGGCCGAAGTAGGGGAACGAGGCCCGCCGGCTGCGCATGATGGCGCGGTCCACCCGGGACTCGGTGAAGGGGTCCCAGCGGGTGAAGCCGGTGTACCCGCCCTCGGTCATGTGCGTGGGCGGCCGGGCCCGCAGTCCCCGGCGGACGACGTCCTCCCGCCAGGACTCCGGGATCTCCGTCGCCGGGTCCAGCCGGTCGCCCGAGGCCTCGGCGATGAGGTGGGTCCACGCCCGCGGCACGCACCGGACGAGCCCGTACCCGCCGCCGCCGAGGGCCAGCCACCGGCCGTCGCAGATCTCGTGGGCCAGGTCGTGCAGCGCCCGGTAGCTCGCGCGCTGCCCGTCGACGGTGAGCGCGAGGTCGGCGAGCGGGTCCTCGTGGTGGGCGTCGCAGCCGCACTGGGTCACCAGGATCTCCGGCCGGAACGCCCGCAGCACCCCGGGGACGACGGCGGTGAAGGCGCGCAGCCAGCCGGAGTCGTCGGTGCCGTTGGGCAGGGCCAGGTTGACCGCGCTGCCCAGCGCCTTGTCCGGGTTGCCGGTCTCCTCCGGGTACCCGGTGCCGGGGAACAGGGTCAGCGGCGTCTGGTGGACGCTCACGGTCAGCACGCGGGGGTCGTCGTAGAAGGCGGCCTGCACGCCGTCGCCGTGGTGGACGTCCACGTCGACGTAGGCGATCCGCTGGTACCCCTGGGCCAGCAGCCAGGCGATCGCCACCGCGGCGTCGTTGAAGACGCAGAACCCGGAGGCGCGGTCGCGCATGGCGTGGTGCAGCCCGCCGGAGATGTTGACCGCGTGCTGGGCGCGGCCGGTGTGGATCCGCTCGGCGGCCAGGACGCTGCCACCGGTGATCAGCGCGGCCGCGTCGTACATCCCCTCGAAGATCGGGTTGTCCGGCGTCCCCATCCCGAAGCCGATGCCGGGCTCGGCGGGCGCCCGGCGGACCGCCTCCAGGTAGACCGGGTCGTGCACCAGGGTGAGCAGGTCCGGGCCGGCAGGGGTGGGCCGCACCACCTCGAGCCGATCGCTCGCGAGGACGCCGAGGGAGTCGGCCAGCCGCATGGTGAGGTCCAGCCGGACCGGGTGCAGCGGGTGGTCCCCGCCCATCGTGTAGCCGAGCAGCGCGTCGTCCCAGACGACCGCGACCGAATCGCTCACGGTCCCTCCTCGCCGGCGTCCGGCGCCGGCCCGCTGCCGGCGTCCCCGTCCCCGCCCGGGACGCTACCGCCGCGCGGGGGCACCGGCCCCCGAACGTGCTCGGCAGCGGTCCCGACCCCCCGTACGATCAGGTGCGACACGGAGGAGAGCTGTGAACGACCTCATCGACACCACCGAGATGTACCTCCGCACCATCTTCGAGCTGGAGGAGGAGGGGATCGTCCCCCTCCGCGCCCGCATCGCCGAGCGGCTGCACCAGAGCGGCCCCACGGTCAGCCAGACGGTCGCCCGCATGGAGCGCGACGGCCTGCTGACCGTCGAGGGCGACCGGCACCTGCAGCTCTCCGAGCAGGGCCGCCAGCTGGCCACCGCGGTCATGCGCAAGCACCGGCTGGCCGAGTGCCTGCTCGTGGACGTCATCGGCCTCGACTACGCCGACGTCCACGAGGAGGCCTGCCGCTGGGAGCACGTCATGAGCGAGGCGGTGGAGCGCAAGCTGCTCACCCTGCTCGGCAACCCGACGGTCTCCCCCTTCGGCAACCCGATCCCCGGGCTGGACGCGCTCGGCGGGGAGACCTCGGCCGTGCTGGACTCGCTGACCCTGCTCTCGACGACCGCCACGCCGGAGGGGCGCCGCGTGGAGATCCGCCGGATCAGCGAGCAGCTCCAGGAGGACTCCGAGCTCATGCGCGCCCTGGCCGACCAGGGCCTGCGGCCCGGCGCGGTCGCCGTGGCCCAGCTCGCCGCCGGCTCGATCAGCCTGGACGGCCGGCCGCTGCCGGCCGGTGTCGCCCAGCACGTGTTCGTCAGCGCGCTCGACGAGGAGCTGACGCCGGTGGAGGCCGCGCCCCGGATCTGAGGGAGGACCCCCTCGCCCCCCTGTAAGGACCCCGTCCTCCTCACCCCTCGCAGGCCCGGGGCGAGCCTCCGGACGGGGCCGCGGCGGGCCCCTGCGAGGGGCCACGCTCACCCGGCTCCTACGGTGGGGCGACGCCTCCCCGGCCCGGGGGGTGCCTCCCCCGCCCGAGAGAAGGCCCGCGTGAGCCAGCCCGACGCCACTCCCGCCCCGACCGAGGCCTCCTCCACCCCGTTCGCCCGGCTGGCCGACTTCGTCGCGCTCCCCCGCGTCGCGGGGCTGGCGCTGTCGGCCGACGGGCGGCGGCTGGTGGTCTCCGTGCAGACCCTCGACGCCGAGGGCACCCGGTGGCGGTCGGCGCTGTGGGAGGTCGACCCGGAGGGACGCCGGGAGGCGCGACGGCTGACCCGCAGCGCCCCCGGCGAGGCCTCCCCGGCCTTCGCCCCCGACGGGTCGCTGCTGTTCACCTCGGCCCGCCCCGACCCGGGCGCGGCCCCCGGGGGCGAGGACCCGAAGCCGGCGCTGTGGGCGTTGCCCGCCGACGGCGGCGAGGCCCGGGTGCTGGTGACCCACCCCGGTGGGGTCGGCGGGTTCGCGGTGGCCGCCGGCAGCGGGGACGTCGTCCTCCTGGCCGAGGCGATGCCCGGCGCCGCGGACCCCGAGGAGGACGCCGCGCGGCGCAAGGCCCGCAAGGACGCCGGGGTGACCGCGGTCCTCCACGAGGCCTACCCGGTGCGCCACTGGGACGCCGACCTGGGGCCCGCCACGCCGCACCTGTTCTGGGTCGGGCCGGTGCCGCCCGAGCCGCCGGCGGGGGGCACGACCGAGCCGGTCGTGCTGCGCGACCTCACCCCGGACGCCGCGCCCCCCGACGGCGCCGGCGAGGCGGTCGACCTCTCGCCCGACGGCCGGCTGGCGCTGCGCACCCAGACGGTGCCCGACGGGCCGGCCGGCCGCCGCGACCGCCTGGTGGTGCAGGACACCGGCACCGGCGAGCTCCGCGTGCTGGTCGACGACCCGCTGGCCGACGTCCACTCCGCCCGCTTCTCCCCCGACGGGACCGCGGCGGTGTGCGTCCGGGAGTCGACGTCGAGCTACGAGGAGCCGCCGGACTACACCCTGCTGCACGTCGACCCGGCGACCGGCGCCGCCCGCGAGCTCACCGCCGGCTTCGACCGCTGGCCGAGCGCGCCGCAGTTCTCCGCCGACGGGCGGACGGTCTACTTCCTCGCCGACGACGACGGCCGGCACGCCCTGTTCCGGGTGCCCGCGGAGGGCGGTGAGCCGGTCCGGATGACCACCGACGGCGCCTACTCGGACCTGCAGGTGGCCCGGGACGGCAGCGCCCTCTACGCCCTGCGCTCGGCCTACGACGAACCGCCGGCGCCGGTGCGGCTGGACCCGCGGGCCACGAGTCAGCACCCGGCGCCGCTGCCGAACCCGGGGACCCTCCCCGGCCTGCCCGGCACGCTGCACGAGGTGCAGGCCACCGCCGAGGACGGCAGCCGGGTGCAGTCCTGGCTGGTGCTGCCCGAGGGCGCCTCGGCCGAGCGCCCCGCCCCCCTGCTGCTGTGGATCCACGGCGGCCCGCTCATGAGCTGGAACTCCTGGTCGTGGCGGTGGTGCCCCTGGGTGATGGCCGCCCGCGGCTACGCCGTCCTGCTGCCCAACCCCGCGCTGTCGCAGGGCTTCGGGCAGGACTTCGTCCGGCGCGGCTGGGGGCGCTGGGGCGAGGAGCCCTACACCGACCTCGTGGCCGCGGTCGACGCGGCCGTCGCCCGCCCGGACGTCGACGCCACCCGCACCGCCGCCATGGGCGGGTCCTTCGGCGGGTACATGGCCAACTGGGTGGCCACCCGGACCGACCGGTTCCGCGCCATCGTGACCCACGCCAGCCTCTGGGACATGGACGCGTTCACCGGCACCACCGACGTGGCCTACTACTGGGAGAAGGAGTGGGGCGACCCGCTCGCCCAGCCCAAGCGCTACGAGCAGCACTCGCCGCACCGGTTCGCCGACGCGATCCGCACCCCGGTGCTGGTCATCCACGGCGACCGCGACTACCGGGTGCCGATCGGGGAGGCGCTGCGGCTCTGGTACGACCTGCAGAAGCGGGCGGTGCCCTCCCGGTTCCTGTACTTCCCCGACGAGAACCACTGGGTGCTCACCCCGGGCAACGCGCAGGTCTGGTACGAGACCGTGCTCGCCTTCCTGGCCGAGCACGTCCTGGGGGAGGACTGGGAGCGCCCCGTCCTGCTGTGAGCCCCGCCCTGCTGTGAGCCCCGCCCTGCTGTGAGCCCCGCCCTGCTGCGAGGCGGCGACGGGCCGCTCACCCGGCGGCGGGGGCGCCGGGGACGTCGGCCACCGCCGCGGTCACCAGCGCCCGGAGCTCGGCCGGGGGGAGGCAGGCCGCCAGCCCCTGCGCGAGCAGCTGGGCCAGGCCGTAGCCCGGGCGGCTGACCAGCGCCCGCTCGAGGGCGACGTTGGCCATCGCGCCGTCGCCGCGCATCCAGGCGCTGACCGCCAGCAGGGTGGCCGGCGGCGCGTCGAAGGGGGCCGGGGCCCGCCGGGTGCACTCGGTCCAGAGCACCTCGGCCGCGGCGGCCTCCTCCCCCAGCGCGAAGCCCAGGGCGCGGTCGCGGACCCGGACGTCGGCGACCGCCCACAGCACCCCGGCCAGCTCCCGGTCGGCGAGCGGCCGGGCGCCCGGACCGGGCCGGCACCGGGCCACCGCCTCGGTCACCACCCGCCAGGACGCCCGCTCCGCCTGGGCCGGGTCGCGGCGCCGCGCCCGCACCTGCCGGTCGGCGACCCGCCACGTCGCGGCCTCGAGCGCGCGCGTCGCCGCCGGGTCCGCGGGCGCGATCCGGGCCTGCAGGGCGGCGCGGTCGGCCTCCACCACCACGCCGCCGAGCACCGCGGCCGCCGCGTACTCGCCGTCCTCGGGCACCGGCTGCCCCGCCCCCGGGGCGCAGCAGGGCAGCGGGCAGTCGTAGGACCACCAGCGGCCGCCCCGGACGAGCAGCACCTCCGGCACCGCCAGGCCGCGCTCGCCCAGCGCGAACACCAGGTCCCGCACCACCGCCCGGTGCGGCAGCCCCGGGACACCGCACCCTGCGGGTCCGCCGGGCAGCCCCTCGGGCACGTCCGGCGCCTCCGACACCACCGCGACGACGACCGCCTCGGGGTCGTCGGTGGTCATCGTGCGGGCCAGTTCACGGGCCCGGGTCAGCGAGACCGCGGGCCCGGGCAGGTCGGCGCGGGCGGTGAGCCCGAGCCGCCGGCCCCCGGGCCCGCCGAGGGCGAGGAGGACGACCGACTCCCGGGGCCGGAAGCCCACCAGGTGCGGCAGGGCGGCGGCGAGGTCACCGGTGGAGGAGATGCGGACCGGGGAGGTGTCGTCCATGCCCGGGAGCCTGGGCCGCCGCGGCCGGGCGGCCCGGCGGGCGGCGGTGCCTGTGGACGCCCGCCGGGCCTGTGGAGAGGCGCGGCCCGGGTCGTCACCCCCGTGCGAGGGCGCTCAGACCTCGTACTGCACCGCGGTCCGCGTGGCCAGCCACGGGGTCACGTGCTCCTCGATCACCCGGAGGTGCACGGGGTCCTCGGCGTAGCGGCGCCACGCGGCCGCGTCGGGGAAGTCGGCGACCAGCGCGGTGTGCGCGTTGCCCTCCCGCAGGCCGGCGTCGGGGCCGACGGCGAAGCTCGTCATGCCCCCCACCTCCTCGGGCAGCCGCCGCAGCGCGGCCAGCGTGGTGGCCCGGCGCTCCTCGTCGGCGGCGTCGGACCAGGTGAACAGCACGACGTGACGCAGCATGGCCGCCACCCTGCCAGCTCCGGCACGGCCCGGTACCGAACCCGCCGGTAACCAGGAACTAGAGTCCCCGCCCATGGGACGGCCGCTGCGCATCGCACTGCTGTCCTACCGGAGCAAGCCGCACAGCGGGGGCCAGGGCGTCTACGTCCGCGCGCTCTCCCGCGAGCTGGCGGGCCTGGGCCACGACGTCCGGGTGTTCAGCGGCCAGCCCTACCCGGAGCTGGACGAGGGCGTGCCGCTGACCCGCGTCCCGAGCCTGGACCTCTACCGCGAGCCCGACCCGTTCCGCACGCCGCACCCCCGGGAGTTCCGCGACTGGCTCGACGTCGCCGAGTGGGCGCAGATGTGCACCGCCGGGTTCCCGGAGCCGCTGACCTTCAGCCTGCGCGCGGCCCGCCTGCTGCTGCCCTCCGCCGGCGCCTACGACCTGGTGCACGACAACCAGAGCCTGGGCTACGGCCTGCTCCGGCTGGTCCGCGCCGGGGTGCCCACCGTGGCGACCGTGCACCACCCGGTGGCCATCGACCGGGACCTCGAGCTGGCCGCCGCCCCCACGCTGCGCCGCCGGGTCACCCTCGCCCGCTGGTACGGCTTCACCCGCATGCAGGCCCGCGTCGCCCCCCGGCTGCACGGCATCACCACCGTGTCGGAGAACTCCCGCCGCGACATCGCGACCCACCTGGGGGTCCCGGCCGGTGGCATCGACGTCACCCCGGTCGGCATCGACCCCGACGTCTTCACCCCGCCGCCGCCCGGCCGGCCGCGCGACCCCGACTCGGTCGTGGTGACCACCAGCGCGGACGTCCCGCTCAAGGGCCTCGTGCACCTCCTCGAGGCGGTGGCCAAGCTGCGCACCGAGCGGCCGGTCCGGCTCACCGTGGTGGGTACCGCGCGGTCCGGCGGCCCCGCGGAGGGCGCGCTCGACCGCCTGGCGCTGCGCGACGCGGTCCGCTTCACCGGCCCGCTGCCGGAGCCGGAACTGGTCGCGCTGCTGCAGTCGGCCGCGGTGGTCGCCGTCCCGTCCCTCTACGAGGGCTTCTCGCTGCCCGCGATCGAGGCCATGGCCTGCGGCACCCCGCTGGTGACCACCGACGCCGGCGCGCTGCCGGAGGTGGTCGGCCGCCGCGCCGGGCTGATCGTCCGGGCCGGGGACGTCGGCGAGCTGACGGCAGCCCTGCAGCTGGTGCTCGACTCACCGGCGCTGGCCGAGCAGCTCGGCCGGGCCGGGCGCCGGCGGGCCCTGGCGTCCTACACCTGGCGCGCCACGGCGGAACGGACGGCGGACTGGTACCGCGCGACGCTGGAGGGACTGGGTCACCCGTGCTGACCGTCGACTACGACCGGCTGGACCTCCGGCCGGGCATGACCGTGCTCGACCTCGGCTGCGGCGAGGGCCGGCACGCCTTCGAGGCCTACCGCCGGGGCGCGCGGGTCGTCGCGCTCGACCACGGCCTGCCGGAGGTGCGCACGACCCGGCAGTGGCTGACCGCCATCGCCGAGGCCGGCGAGGCGCCGCCCGGCGCCGCCGCCGAGGTCGTCCGCGGCGACCTGCTGGCGCTGCCGTTCCCCGACGGCAGCGTCGACCGGGTCATCGCCTCCGAGGTGCTCGAGCACATCCCGGACGACGCCACCGCGATCGCCGAGATCGCCCGGGTGCTGGCCCCCGCCGGCCGGGTCGCGGTCACCGTGCCCCGGTACGGGCCGGAGCGGGTGTGCTGGGCGCTGTCGGACGCCTACCACGCCAACGAGGGCGGCCACGTGCGCATCTACCGCGGCCGGCAGCTGCGGGCCCGCCTGGCCGCGGCCGGGCTGGTCCCCGGGGAGCAGCACCACGCCCACGCGCTGCACGCGCCGTTCTGGTGGCTCAAGTGCGCGGTCGGGGTCGACCGCGACAGCGCCGCCGTCCGCACCTACCACCGCCTCCTGGTGCACGACCTCGTGCGCCGGCCCTGGTACACCCGCGCCGCCGAGCGGCTGCTGGACCCGGTGCTCGGCAAGAGCCTGGCCGTGTACGCCGACAAGCCGGGGGCGGCCGCGGCCGTGGGCCCCGCACCGCGCCGGGAGACGACCGCTGTCTGAGCTGCCGGAGGTCGAGGGCGTCCTGACCGCCGGCCAGGTGCGGGCCACCGTCCGGGCGGTCGCCGCCGAGCAGCAGCCCGACGGCGCCCTGCCGTGGTTCACCGGCGGCCAGCTCGACCCGTGGGACTCCGTCGAGGCGGCCATGGCCCTCGACGTGGGCGGGGAGCACGCCCGCGCCGCGGCGGCCTACCGGTGGCTGGCCCGGCGCCAGCGCGCCGACGGCTCGTGGGCGGCCGAGTACCGCGACGGCGCCGAGACCGCGCCCGCGGTGGAGAGCAACCACGCCGGCTACCTGGCCGTGGGCCTCTGGCACAGCTGGCTGTCCAGCGGCGACGAGCAGCTGGTGACCGAGCTGTGGCCGGCGGTGCGCCGCGGGCTGGACCTCGTCACCCGGATGCAGCTGCCCGGGGGCGCGGTCAGCTGGGCGCTGCGCCCCGACGGCACCCCCGACGGCACCGCCCTGCTCACCGGCAACGCCAGCCTGTTCCAGGCGCTGCGCTGCGGGGTGGCCCTGGCCGGCCTGGCCGGCGAGGCCCAGCCGGACTGGGAGCTGGCCGCCGACGAGCTCGGCACCGCGCTGCGCGAGCGGCCGGAGGCCTTCGCCGACCGCTCCCGGTACTCGATGGACTGGTACTACCCGGTGCTCGGCGGCGCCCTGACCGGCCCGGCGGCGACCGCCCGGCTGGCGGCCGACTGGGACCGGTTCGTCGTCCCCGGGCTCGGGGCGCGGTGCGTGGCCGACCGGCCGTGGGTCACCGGGGCGGAGACCTGCGAGCTGGCCCTGGCCCTGGCCGCCGCCGGGAAGCGGGACGCCGCCGCCGAGCAGGTGGCCGCGATGCAGCACCTGCGGCACGACGACGGCTCCTACTGGACCGGGCTGGTCTACGCCGACGACGCCCGCTGGCCGGTGGAGCGCACCACCTGGACGGCGGCCGCCGTGGTGCTCGCCGTCGACGCGCTGTGCGGTGCGGGTCCGGCGTCCGGGCTGTTCACCGACCCGGGCGCGCTGCCGGCCGGGGGGACTCCCGCGCGGGACGGCGGTTGGGTTCCCGGCGGTGCGGGCACGGTCCGCCCGTGAGCAGCGCAGACCCCGATCCCGACGTCACCGTCGTCGTCATCAGCCGGAACCGCCGCGAGGACCTGCTGGCCTCCCTCCCCCGGCACGAGGCCCCCGTCGTCCTGGTCGACAACGGCTCGACCGACGGGACGGTCGAGGCCGTCCGCGACCGCCTCCCCGGGGTCACCGTGGTGCCCCTCGACCGCAACCTCGGGGCGGCCGCCCGGACGGTCGGCGTCGAGCGCGCCGGCACCCCGTTCGTCGCCTTCGCCGACGACGACTCGTGGTGGGCGCCGGGCTCGCTGGCCCGGGCCGCCGAGGTCATGCGGGCCCACCCGCGGCTGGCGGTCCTGAACGCGCGCATCCTGGTCGGGCCGGAGGAGCGGCTCGACCCGGTGTGCACCGAGATGGCGGCCAGCCCGCTGGGCACCCCGGCCGACCTGCCCGGCCCGGCGCTGCTCGGGTTCGTGGCGTGCGGGGCGATGGTGCGCACCGCGGCCTTCACCGCGGTCGGCGGGTTCGACACCGTGGTCCGCTTCCCCGGGGAGGAGGAGCGGCTGGCGCTGGACCTGGCCGCCGCCGGCTGGGGCATGGCCTACGTCGACGAGGTCACCGTGCACCACCACCCCTCTCCCCGCCGGCACGCCCCCGAGCAGCGCCGCGCGGCGATCTGGCGCAGCAAGCTGCTCACCGCGCTCATGCGCCACCCGGTGCCGGACGTGGCCCGGCTGGTCGCCGAGGGGCTGCGGGCCGGCGGACCCGAGCGCTCGGGGCTGGTGCGGGCGCTGCCGGACGTCCCGGCCGCGCTGCGCCGGCGCCGCCCGGTCCCCGCCGCCGTCCGCTCGGACCTTCGCACGCTGGCGGGGGCCCGGTGACCGCCACCCAGGCCGCGCCCGCGGGGGCAGGGGCGCAGGCCGATCCCCGGGTCGCCGTGGTCGTGATCACCCACCAGCGGCGGGACGAGGCGCTGGGTGCGCTCGCCCGGCTGCGCGACCTGCCGGAGCGGCCGCACGTCGTCCTCGTCGACAACGGCTCCACCGACGGGACCGCCGCGGCGGTCGCCGAGCACTTCCCCGGGGTCGAGCTCGTCGCCAGCCCCGAGAACCTGGGCGCGGTCGGCCGCAACGTCGGCGTCGCGCGCACCGGCACCCCCTACGTCGCCTTCTGCGACGACGACACGTGGTGGGACCCGGGCTCGCTGCGCGCGGCGGCCGACGTCCTCGACGCCCACCCGCGCCTGGCCGTGGTCACCGCCCGCATCCTCGTGGAGCCCGCGGGCACGGAGGACCCCATCGTGCCGGAGCTGCGCGACTCCCCCGTCCACGGCGCCGACTGGCTGCCCGGCCCGGCCCTGGGGTCCTTCCTCGCCGGGGCGTCGGTGGTCCGCCGCACGGCCTTCGACGAGGTGGGCGGCTTCTCCGAACGGCTGTGGCTCGGCGGCGAGGAGGAGCTCATGGCCGGCGACCTGGCCGCCGCCGGGTGGGAGCTGTGCTACCTGGAGGAGCTGACCGTCCACCACCGGGCCAGCCGCGCCCGGGACCCGCACAAGCGGCGGCGCGACGGCATCCGCAACACGCTGTGGACGACGTGGCTGCGCCGGCCGCTGCGCCCGGCGCTGCGGCGCACCCTGCACCTGCTGCGCACGCTGCCCCGGGACCGGGTCACCGCCCAGGGGCTGCTCGCCGCCGCCCGCGGCCTGCCCTGGGTGCTGCGCGAGCGGCAGGTCCTCCCCCCGCACGCCGAGGCCCGGTTCGCGGCGCTGGAGGAGGCCCAGCGCACCTCGAACGCCCGCCGCTACGTGAGCTGACCCGCCGACGGCAGACTGCGGGGGTGACCCCCGTGATCCGCACCGCCGAGCTCCGGGACGCCGACGCGGTCGGGGCCGCCCTCGGCGAGGCCTTCGACGACTACTCCTGGACCCGCTGGGCCCTCGACGGGGAACGCCGGCGGGAACGGCTCACCGCGCTCTACCGGCTGGAGGCGGGCATCGCCGGCGCGGAGCGGGCGGGCACCTGGCTGGCGGAGGTGGACGGGCAGGTGGTCGCCGCGGCCTCGTGGGCGCCGCCGGGCGCACCGCCGCCCAGCGCGGCGACGGCGGCGCTGCTCGACCGGGAGGTGCCGCTCCTGCTCGGGGACCGGGCCGCCGCCCTGGCGGCGGCCGAGGCCGCGGTGGCCCCGCACCGGCCGCCCGGCGAGGCGTGGGTCCTCGGCTGCGTCGGCACCCGCCCGGCCTGGCGGGGTCGCGGCCTGGGCGGCGCGCTCGTCGCCGCCGGGCTGGCCGAGGTGGACGCCGCCGGCGCCGCGGCGGTGCTCGAGACCTCGGCCCCGGACAACGTCCGGCTCTACGCCCGCCACGGGTTCACCGTGCGCGCCGAGGTCGACCCGCCCGGCGGCGCACCGCGCGTCTGGGTCATGCACCGCGCGCCGCGCACCGGCTGACGCCCGGCGGTCGCGGACCGGGCCTGGGACGGATCGGGCCTCGAGCGGGCCGGGCGCGGCGTGCACGGCTCAGGTGGCGCAGTCGATGCAGGTGCGGGTGGCCGGGCGGGCGGCCAGCCGCTCGGGGGTGATCCGGCGACCGCAGCGCTCGCACCGCCCGTAGGTCCCCGCGGCCCGGCGGTCGAGCGCCGCGTCCACGTCGGCCAACCGGCGCCGCGCCGCGTCGAGCAGCGTGGCCAGCTGCTGCCGCTCGAAGGCGATGGTGGCGCCCTCCGGGTCGTGCTCGTCGTCGGCGTTGGACGCGCGGGACGCCGCCACCACCGCGTCGAACTCGGCGGTCAGCGCCGCGATCTGCGCCAGCACGGCGGCCCGCTCGGCGGGCAGGGCGTCCCCGCCGGCCCCGGGTCCGACCTCACCGGTCACGGCGCAGCAGCCGCATCGACCCGGTGCCCGGCAGCTCGGTGAAGTCCCCGCCGGCCACGACCCGGGTGTAGACCCCGAAGGGCGCCTGGCCGCCGTCGGCCGGGTCGGGGAAGACGTCGTGGATGGCCAGCGTGCCGCCGACGGCCAGCTTGCCCACCCACGCGTCCTGGTCGCGGCGGGCGGACTCCTCGGTGTGGCTGCCGTCGAGGAACAGCAGCGCCAGCGGCGTCGTCCACAGCGGGGCCAGCACCTCCGAGCGGGCGACGACCGCGACGACGACGTCCTCGGCGCCGGCCTCGGCGATCGTGCGGCGGAAGCGCGGCAGCGTGTCCAGGCGGCCCACGGCCGGGTCGACGAGCGAGGGGTCGTGGTACTCCCAGCCCGGCTGGTGCTCCTCGGAGCCGCGGTGGTGGTCGACGGTGACCACCTGCCGGCCGGTCTCACGGGCCGCGGCGGCCAGGTACAGCGCGGACTTGCCCATCCACGAGCCGATCTCCAGCAGCGGGCCCGGGACGGCGACCGACCGGGCGGCCTCGTACAGCGCCCGCCCCTCGTCGGCGGGCATGAACCCCGGCGCGGCCGCCGCGGCGGCCAGCAGCCGGAGGACCCCTGGGAGGACCCCGCTGCCCCCCGCCGCTCGCGGGCTCGGGGCGGGACCCTGCAGCGGGGCCGCCGAACGCCTCGGGAGCTCGCCGCGAGCCCCCGGACAGGGCCGATCGGTGCTCACCGGGCGAACCGCGTCCGCAGGGCGGCCATCGGCCGCTCGGTCGCCGCCCCGGCGGAGCCCCCCGCCGCGGTGGCGAAGAACGCGCCGGCCGCCGTCGTGACCGGGACGGCCAGGACGAGGGCGATCGCGCCGACCAGCGTCCGGATCACCTCCTCGGCGAGTGCCGAGCTGGTGAGCACCACGTCCCAGGGCTGGGCGTAGAGCTCGAACAGCAGCAGCAGCGGCAGCGCGGCACCCGCGTAGGCGAACACGATCGTGTAGACGGTCGAGGCGATGTGGTCCCGGCCCACGGCCATGCCCCGACGGTAGAGGTCCCGCCAGCCCATCGAGGCGTCGACCTCGTGCAGCTGCCAGATCGCCGAGGCCTGGGTGATCGTGACGTCGTTGAGCACGCCGAGCCCGGCCACGACCACGCCGGCGAGGACGAGGCCGGAGAAGTCCAGCGTCGGGTCGAAGGTGCTCAGCTGGACGGTCTCCTCGCTGGTCAGCCCGGTCAGCCGGGCCGTCTCGACGGCCAGCGCGCCCATGACCGCCACGAGGGCCAGCCCGAAGAGGGTGCCCACCAGCGCCGTCGTCGTCCGCGCGGAGAAGCCGTGCGCCAGGTAGAGGACGACGAACATGATCGCCGACGACCCCACCAGGCTGGTGAGCGTCGGCGACTGCTCCGACAGCAGCCCGGGCAGCACGAACTGCAGGAGGACGAAGAAGGCGAAGGCCAGCCCGACCAGCGCCGCCAGCCCCCGCAGCCGGGCGACGAGGCCGACGACGACGGCGAACACCACGGCGAGGACGACCATCGGTGTGTCGCGGGCGTAGTCGAAGAAGGCGTACTGCCCGGCCCCGGCCGCGCCGGCGTCCCGGGTCAGCACCAGCTCGTCGCCGACCTCGACGCCGGCGGCGTAGACCTCGGCGGGCAGGTCCAGCTGCTGGAACTCCCCCGCGCCCGGGCCGTCCAGCACCTCCACGACGACGGTGGCGCAGGTCAGCTCCTGACCCGGCTCACCCCCGGCGCCGGGCAGCGAGCAGTCCACCGGCTCGACCGAGACGACCCGGCCGTCGGGGTAGGTGGTCCCGGGCGGGAAGAACGTCTGCGAGACCTCCTGCGCCCGGCTGGGCTCGTCGGCCGGCCACAGGGCGACCAGGCCGACGACCGTGGCCAGCCCGACCGGGACCAGCAGGAGCAGCATGAGGACCACCGCGCGCCGGCGCCGGGCCAGCACCTCCGGGGTCGGTGGCGGGGCGTCCGGGGCCGGTGCGTGGCTGTGGTCGTGACTCGGTGGCACGGGGCCAGGCTAGGAGCCCGGGGCCTCCTCCACGGCGAAGCGGGGCCAGAGGCCCGAGGCCTGCAGCGGCCGGGTCACCGCAGGGGGCGGGTCGACCAGCGCCAGGTCGACGCCGCGCGGGCGGCCCAGCTTCTCCAGCTGCACCAGCACCGAGATGCCCGCGGAGTTGAGGTAGCCGACGCCGCGGGTGTCGAGCCGGAGCCGGCGCAGGCCCGGTTCGGTGAGCAGCAGGTCGGTCACCGCGCGCACCAGCGGGCGGCGGGCGTCCTCGGTGAGCTCCCCGGTGACGGTGAGGGTCGCGACGCCGTCCTCCAGCGTGCTGGTCACCTCGGGGGCCGGCACGTCCTGGCCGGCGGGTGGTGTCGAGTCGTCCACACCTCCTCCCTGCCCCGGGGACGGCGACCTCACGCCTGCCGCTCCCCCGGGAACAAATCTCGCGGCGACACGTTTACACGGATGCATGACAGAGGTAATCTCCAGTTGCCGATGGAGGTTCTTCCTCTGGCAGCGAACATCACCCGTACCGCACACGGAGGTTGCACACCGATGATGCTGACCGCCTACGACCCGTTCGCCGCCACCAACGCCGCCTTCCGCGCCCTGGACCAGCTGGCCGGCCGGAGCGGGTCGACCGCCCGTCCGCTGTCCGGCATGCCGATGGACGCCTACCGGGTGGGCGACAACTTCGTGGCCCACTTCGACCTGCCCGGCGTCGACCCCGGCTCGATCGACCTCTCGGTCGAGGGCAACACCCTCACCGTGACGGCCGAGCGGTCGGTACCGCAGCTGGAGAACGCCGAGTGGGCGGTCGCCGAGCGCCCGTACGGCAGCTACACCCGCCAGCTGGTGCTCGGCCGGAGCCTGGACACCGACCGGCTCGAGGCCAGCTACCACGACGGCGTCCTCACGCTGAGCATCCCGGTGGCCGAGAAGGCCCGGGCCCGCAAGATCTCGGTGACCCGCGCCGACACGCCGACGGCGGTCGAGGGGCGGACCATCGAGGGCGAGTCCGCCCAGCAGGGGCAGAAGGCCGTCGAGAGCTGACGGCAGCACCGCCGCAGGGGCCGGGTCCGTCCGCGGACCCGGCCCCTGCGCGTCCCGGCCCCGAGGAGGACCACCATGACCGACCCCACGCCCGCCGTCCGCGGGCCCGCGGGACCCGGGGGCGGGGACGCCCTCCGCCGGCTCGACGACCCGGACTACCCGACCCTCACCATGAGCCAGGCCGCCGAGCTGCTCGGCGTCCAGGCCGCCTTCCTGCGCAGCCTCGACTCCTCCGGCATCCTCGAGCCGCACCGCTCCCCCGGCGGGCACCGCCGGTACTCGCGGGCCCAGCTGACCGTGGCCGCCCGGCTGCGCGGCCTGCTCGACGACGGGCACACCCTCGCCTCGGCCGAGGTCATCCTCGGCCTGCAGGACGAGCTGGCCGACGCCCGCGCCACCACCGACCGGCTGCGCGCCGTCCTCGACCGGCTGCGCCGCGACGGGTGAGCGGGGACCGGGACGCGCGGCGGTGGCGACCTAGACCATAGGGGGGTATGGTTATGGCCGACGGACACCGCACGGCCAGGAGGACGGCGTGGAGCACGCAGCGCACGGCTACATCAACCGCAAGGACGACTACCTCAAGCGGCTCCGCCGGATCGAGGGCCAGGCGCGCGGGCTGCAGCGGATGGTCGAGGACGAGAAGTACTGCATCGACATCCTGACCCAGGTCTCGGCCATGACGAAGGCGCTGCAGTCGGTCGCGCTCGGCCTGCTCGAGGAGCACATGGCGCACTGCGTCGTCCAGGCCGCGCAGGCGGGCGGCCGCGAGGCCGACGAGAAGGTCCGCGAGGCCTCCGAGGCCATCGCCCGCCTGGTCCGCTCCTGACCCCGCCACCCCGGAGGAGACCCGACATGACCACGACCCGCTACACCGTCACCGGCATGACCTGCGCCCACTGCGTCAACGCGGTCACCGAGGAGGTCTCCGCCGTGGCCGGTGTGACCGCCGTCGACGTCGACCTCGCCAGCGGCACCCTGGCTGTCACCAGCGACCGGCCGGTCGACGACGCCTCGGTGGCCGCGGCCGTCGACGAGGCCGGGTACGCCCTCGCCGGACGGTGAGCCGCCCGTGAGCACCG
The DNA here is from genome assembly GCF_054049955.1 of Geodermatophilus sp. SYSU D00758. Classification (NCBI taxonomy): domain Bacteria; kingdom Bacillati; phylum Actinomycetota; class Actinomycetes; order Geodermatophilales; family Geodermatophilaceae; genus Geodermatophilus; species Geodermatophilus sp. SYSU D00758. Next base: position 42,787 of record NZ_JBJGYK010000023.1, on the reverse strand, counting down.
CGGCCCGGGTCGGCGCCTTCGCCCTCGCCCTGCTCGCCGTCCTCGGCGTCGCCTGGGGCGTGGGTGCGGCGGTGGGCCCGGTCGGCCCGGCGGCGGCGCAGGACCCGCCCGCCGCCGGGCACGGCGCTCCCGCCGAGGGCGGCCCCGCCGCGGCCGGCGGCCCGGACGCCGGCCTGCCGGCCGGCCTGCAGGTCTCCGCCGGCGGGTACACCCTCGCCCTGGACGACCCCGTCCGGCCGGCCGGTCCCGGGACGCCGCTGACCTTCCGCGTCCTCGGCCCCGACGGCGCACCGGTGACCTCCTTCGAGGAGGAGCAGGGCGAGGACCTGCACCTCGTCGCCGTCCGCCGCGACCTCTCCGGGTACCAGCACGTGCACCCGGAGCGGGACGCCGAGGGCACGTGGACCGTCCCGCTGGACCTGACCCCCGGCTCGTGGCGGGTGCTCGCCGACCTCTCCACCGGCGGGGAGGGCCGCGTGCTCGGGGCGGACCTCGCGGTGCCCGGGGAGTTCGCCCCCGAGCCGCTGCCGGCCCCGTCGGCGACGGCGGAGGTCGACGGGTACACCGTGGTCCTGACCGGGGACCTCGCCGCCGGGGAGGAGTCGGAGCTGACCCTGAGCGTCAGCCGGGACGGCGTCCCGGTCACCGACCTGCAGCCCTACCTGGGTGCCCACGGCCACCTGGTGGTGCTGCGCGAGGGCGACCTCGCCTTCCTGCACGTCCACCCCGCCGAGGACGACGGGGTCGAGCCGGCGCCCGGCCCGCACGTCGAGTTCACGACCACGCCGCCGTCACCGGGCACCTACCGGCTGTTCCTGGACTTCCGGCACGGCGACGTCGTCCGCACCGCCGCCTTCACCGTCGAGGTGCCGGCCGGCGGGGCTCCCGCCGGGACCACCGCCCCCCACGGGCACGGCACGACCCCCGAGGAGACGCACGGATGAGCACCGCCCAGCGGACGCCGGGCGACGCCGCCGTCGAGCTGCTGATCGGCGGCATGACCTGCGCGTCGTGCGCCAACCGGATCGAGAAGAAGCTCAACAAGCTCGACGGCGTGACCGCCACGGTCAACTACGCCACCGAGAAGGCCACGGTCGTCCACGGCCCCGGGGTGACCCCCGACGACCTCATCGCCACCGTGGAGAAGACCGGGTACTCCGCGCGCGTGCCCGAGCCGCCGGCAGCGGCGGCCGCCCCCGCCGAGGAGGACGACCCCTCCCGGTCGGTGCGCACCCGGTTCCTCGTCTCGGCCCTGCTCAGCGTCCCGGTCGTGGCGATGGCGATGGTGCCGGCGCTGCAGTTCCAGTACTGGCAGTGGCTGTCGCTGACGCTGGCCGCACCCGTCGTGGTGTGGGGCGGGCTGCCGTTCCACCGCGCGGCCTGGACCAACCTGCGGCACGGCGCGGCGACCATGGACACCCTGGTCTCCCTGGGCACGACCGCCGCCTTCGCCTGGTCGCTGTACGCGCTGTTCTGGGGCACCGCCGGCACGCCCGGCATGACCCACCCGTTCGAGCTCACCATCGCGCGCACCGACGGCGGGGCGAACATCTACCTCGAGGCGGCCGCCGGGGTGACCACCTTCATCCTGGCCGGCCGGTACGTCGAGGCCCGCGCCAAGCGCCGGTCGGGCGCGGCGCTGCGGGCCCTGCTGGAGCTCGGGGCCAAGGAGGTCACGGTGCTGCGCGGCGGCGCCGAGCGCCGGGTGCCGGTGGACCGGCTGGGGGTCGGCGACCTCTTCGTCGTCCGCCCCGGCGAGAAGATCGCCGCCGACGGCGAGGTGACCGAGGGCTCCTCCGCGGTCGACGCCTCGATGCTCACCGGCGAGAGCGTGCCGGTCGAGGTCGGCCCCGGCGACACGGTGACCGGCGGCACGGTCAACGCCGGCGGCCGACTGGTCGTGCGGGCCACCCGCGTGGGCGCCGCGACCCAGCTGGCGCAGATGGCCCGGCTGGTCGAGGAGGCGCAGAGCGGCAAGGCCGAGGTCCAGCGGCTGGCCGACCGGGTCTCGGGCGTCTTCGTGCCGGTCGTGCTGGCGCTGGCCGTCGCCACCCTGGGCTTCTGGATCGGCACGGGCGCCGGTCTGCCCGCGGCGTTCACCGCCGCGGTCGCCGTGCTCATCATCGCCTGCCCCTGCGCGCTCGGGCTGGCCACGCCCACCGCCCTCATGGTCGGTACCGGCCGCGGGGCGCAGCTGGGCATCCTCATCCGGGGCCCCGAGGTCCTGGAGTCCACCCGCCGGGTCGACACCGTCGTCCTCGACAAGACCGGCACCGTCACCACCGGCCGGATGACCCTGCTGGACGTCGTCCCCACCCCCGGTGCGGACCCCGCCGAGGTGCTCCGGGTGGCCGGGGCGCTGGAGTCGGCCTCCGAGCACCCGATCGCGCAGGCGGTCGCCCGCGCGGCGGCCGAGCGCGGCGGGCCGCTCCCGGCCGTCGAGGGCTTCGCCAACGTGGCGGGGCTGGGCGTGCAGGGCGTCGTCGAGGGCCGTGCGGTCGTCGTCGGCCGGCCCCGGCTGCTCGCCGACCGGTCGGCCCCCCTCCCCGCGGCGCTGGAGGACGCCCGCGCGGCCGCCGAGGCGGGCGGGCGCACCGCGGTCGCGGTCGCCTGGGACGGCGCCGCCCGCGGCGTCCTCGTCGTGGCCGACGCGGTGAAGCCGACCTCGGCCGCCGCCGTCCGGCAGCTGCGGGCGCTGGGCCTGCGGCCGGTGCTGCTGACCGGCGACAACGAGCGGGCGGCCCGCGCGGTCGCCGCCGAGGTGGGCGTCGACCCCGGCCCGGACACCGTGATCGCCGAGGTGCTGCCGCAGGAGAAGGTGGACGTCGTCCGCCGGCTGCAGGACGAGGGCCGCGTGGTGGCCGTGGTCGGCGACGGGGTCAACGACGCCCCGGCGCTGGCGCAGGCCGACCTCGGCCTGGCGATGGGGACGGGCACCGACGTGGCGATCGAGGCGAGCGACCTGACGCTGGTCCGCGGCGACCTCCGGGCCGCGGCCGACGCGATCCGGCTCGCCCGCCGGACCCTGTCGACGATCAAGGGGAACCTGTTCTGGGCGTTCGCCTACAACGTGGCCGCGCTGCCGCTGGCCGCGGCGGGGCTGCTCAACCCGATGATCGCCGGGGCCGCGATGGCGTTCAGCTCGGTGTTCGTGGTGACCAACAGCCTGCGGCTGCGCGGGTTCGCCCCGCTGCCGGGGAACCGCGACGCCACCTCGGCGCTGCCCTCGGGCCACGCGGTGCGGGAGCCGGCCGCGTCCTGAGTCGCCCCACCCGGCCGAGAAGGCGGTTCGTGCACTCCCGCACGGCCTGTCGCGCCCTGTCGGGTGCGCGAACTGCCTCTCGGCCGTCAGCGGGGCGCTGGCGCCATGGCGGTGGGCCACCGCCCTCGTCGGCCGGACCGCTGCGGCGAGCGACCCGGTCCTGGCCCGCCGGCTCTGAGCGGCCTCGGTGGAGCTGACCGGCGTCGACCTCCCGGCGTCGCTCGCGCCCGCGGCCCGGTAGCCGGCGGGGCCTGGCTCAGAGCGCGGCGGGCAGCAGGAGCAGCAGCGTCGGGACGGCGAGCAGGAGGGCGGCCGCGGCCAGCGCCGCCCAGCGCGCGGCGGCCGGCAGGGGGGACGGCGGGTCGAGCAGCCGGACCACCCGCTGGCGCACCGCTCCCCCGGCCACCGCGAGCGCGCCGCCGGGCACCCCGCCGGCACCCTCCGCGGCCACGACGATCGCCTCGGCCAGGGTGCGCCGCGGCGCGGGGCCGGGCAGCGCGGCGAGCGCGACGTCGTCCGCCCGCATCTCCACGAGCGTGCGCACCGCGGCGTGCGCCCGCGCGGCCGCGGGCAGCACCGGCAGCGCCGCCTCCCAGGCCACGAACGGCAGCAGGTAGAGGTGGTGGCGCTCGCGCAGGTGCGCACGCTCGTGCTCCACGACCGCGCCCAGCTGCCGCCCGTCGAGCTCGGCGACCATCCCGGAGGAGAGCACCAGCAGGGGCCGGGCACCCGGGATGCAGAAGGCCACCGGCGCCGGGTGCTCGAGCAGCCGCGCGTCGGGCACGTCGGACGGGCGGACGACCAGCTCAAGCAGCTCGCGGTGCCGGCGGCGCGCGCGGGCGGTGCGCAGCCAGGACAGCGCGAGCACCCCGGTCAGCTCGGCGGCCAGCACCGCGGCGAGGGTGAGGGCGACCCAGTGGTCACCGCGCACCGGGTCGGCGGCCGGCCGGCCGGTGAGGACGGCGGCGGCCGCGGCGGGCAGCGAGTGCCCCCACGGAGCCAGCCCGTGCACCAGCAGCGCCCCGATGATCGACAGGCCACCGGCCAGGCCGACCGCCTGCCAGCACACCAGCGCGACCACCGGGTCGCGGCCCGGCCAGCGGGCGCGGCCGAGAGCGGCCGGCACGGGCCAGGCGAGCAGGGCGGCGAGCGCGGCGAGCGCGGCCGCCGTCGCGGGCAGCACGCCGGTCAGCCGCCGGCGAGCAGCTCGCGCAGCAGCCGGGCCTCCTCGGCGTCCACCCCGCCAACGAACCGGGCGAGCACGGCCTGCCGGTCGCCGGAGCTGCCCAGCACCTCGTGCATCAGCTCGGCGGCGTGCTCCTCACGGGTGGCGCGCGGCCGGAACCGGCGCGGCCGGCCCTCGTCGTGCACGACCAGGCCCTTGGACTCCAGCCGGCTCAGGACGGTGTGCACCGTGGTCAGCGCCAGGCCGCGGTCGGCCAGCTCCTCGCGCAGCCGAGCAGCGGGAACGGGACCTCCGGCCGCCCAGAGGCGGTCCATGATCGTGCGTTCCAGCTCTCCCATCGAGGCCAAAGGTCCCTCCCTGTCAGGGGTCTCACACGCCGATCGTCCTCTCGGCGCGGCGACGCGTCTTCTACGAGCCGTAGAATTCTACGTGGCGTAGAAGTCTTCTACCGATCGTACGACTACCGAGGAGAGACCGCGTGGACGTCCTCGAGGTGGCCCGCTGGCAGTTCGGGATCACGACCGTCTACCACTTCCTGATGGTCCCGCTGACCCTGGGCCTGGGCGTCCTGGTGGCGGTGATGCACACCCTCTGGGTCCGGACCGGCAGGCCCGAGTGGCTCCGGATGACCCGCTTCTGGGGCAAGATCTTCCTGATCAACTTCGTGCTGGGCGTGGCCACCGGCCTCGTGCAGGAGTTCCAGTTCGGCCTGGCCTGGAGCGAGTACAGCCGCTTCGTCGGCGACGTCTTCGGCTCGCTGCTGGCCCTCGAGGCGCTGCTGGCCTTCTTCCTCGAGTCGACCTTCCTGGGCCTGTGGATCTTCGGCTGGGGCCGGATCCCGAAGAAGCTTCACCTGGCCGCGCTGTGGGCCGCGGTCATCGGCTCCTGGATCAGCGCGTACTTCATCATCGCGGCCAACTCCTGGATGCAGCACCCGGTCGGCGTGGAGCTGGACGACGCGACCGGCCGGCCGGTGCAGGTCGACTTCCTCGCCGTGCTGACCAACAACACGGCGCTGGCCGCCTACACGCACACCCTCGTCGCCTCGCTCATGGTCGCCGGCACCCTGCTGGTCGGCATCGGCCTGTGGCACCTGCGCCGGCGGAAGCTGGCCGGGCAGCCCACCACCGACGTCGACCACACCGTCTGGCGGCGCTCCGTGCGCCTGGGCGGGTGGGTCACGCTCGCCGCGTTCCTGCTCGTGGCGCTCACCGGCGACTGGCAGGCCAAGCTCATGTACCACCAGCAGCCGCTGAAGATGAGCTCGGCCGAGGCGCTCTGCGAGACCGAGGCCCCGGCACCGTTCTCGGTGTTCGCCTGGGGCAAGCTCGGCAGCAACGAGTGCGACGACGTGCACTCCCTCACCGTGCCGGGCCTGCTGTCCTTCCTCGCGCACAGCGACTTCGAGAGCCCCGTCCCGGGCGTGAACGAGCTGCAGGAGGAGTACGCGGCCGTCTACGGGGAGACCTACCCGGACGACCCGTCGCGCTTCGGGGCGCTGGCCGGCGAGGAGGTCGACTACACCCCGCTGCTGGCCGTCACCTACTGGGGCTTCCGGCTGATGATCGGCATGGGGGCGGTGTCGGCCGGCGTGGCCGCCTACGCCCTGTGGTCCACCCGCGGCGGGCGGGTGCCCACCTCACGGGTCGGCGTGTACGGCTCGCTGCTGGCCGTCGGCGCGCCGTTCGTCGCCAACGCCGCCGGCTGGGTGTTCACCGAGATGGGCCGCCAGCCCTTCGTGGTCTACCCCAACCCGGACGTGCCGGTCGACGAGCAGGTGTGGTTCTTCACCGCCCAGGCGGTCTCCCCCGGCATCACCGCGGCCGAGGTCTGGACGTCGCTGTCCGCGCTGACGCTGGTCTACGGCGCGCTGGCCGTCGTCGAGCTGTGGCTGATCACCCGGTTCGTCCGGGCCGGCGTCACCACCGGGGACGCGCACGCCACGCCGGTGGTGACGCTGCCGTCGCAGCGCGACCGCGACGGCGCCGACGACGACCACACCCCCGACCCCCGGGACGGCGACCCGCCCGGCAGCCGCCGGGGCGACGACGACGTCCTCTCCTTCGCCTACTAGAGACCCGAGGACCCACCCGTGGACCTGCAGACCCTCTGGTTCATCGCCGTCGCGGTGCTCTGGACCGGATTCCTCCTCCTCGAGGGCTTCGACTTCGGCGTGGCCGCCCTGCTGCCCTTGCTGGGCCGCCGCACGGCCGACCGGCACCTCATGCTGCGCACCATCGGCCCGGTGTGGGACGGCAACGAGGTGTGGCTCATCACCGCGGCCGGCGCCGTCTTCGCCGCCTTCCCCGGCTGGTACGCCACCTGGTTGCCGGCGCTGTACCTGCCGTTCGTGCTGGTGCTGTTCGGGCTGATCATCCGGGCGGTGGCCTTCGAGTGGCGGCACGCCCACCACACCGCCGCGTGGGACACCACCTGGACCCACGTGATCACCGCCGGGTCGCTGATCGCCGCCCTCGGCGTCGGCGCCGCGCTGGGCGCGACCACCCTCGGCCTGCCGATCGACGCCGACGGCACCCGGGTGGGCGGGGCGTTCTCCGGTCTGGGCTGGTCGGCGCTGCTCGGCGCGGTCGCCGTCGGCGCCTTCTCGGTGGTGCACGGCGCGATGTTCCTGGCGCTGAAGACCGACGGGCCGGTTAGGGAGGCCGCGCGGACGTTCGCGGTGCGCTGGGCGCCGATGGCCGCGGTGCCGCTGCTGGCCTGGGCCGGCGTGGTGCACCTGCGGTACGGGACGCCGGCGACCGCGGTGCTGTGGCTGGTGGCGGCGCTGGCCGTGGTGGTGGCCTGGGCGCGGATCCGGGTCGGCCGCGAGGGCCAGGGCTTCGCGGCGTGGGGCACGATGCTGGTCGCCGCGGCGGCCACGCTGTTCGGCGCCGCCTACCCGGTGGTCGTCCCCTCGACCGTCGACCCGGCCTTCGACCTCACCGTGGCGCAGGCGTCGGTCAGCGACTACACGCTCACGGTGATGACCTGGGCGGCCGCGGTCGGCCTGCCCGTGGTGCTGGCCTACCAGGCGTGGACCTACTGGGTGTTCCGCAAGCGCCTGACCGCCGAGCCGCAGCACGAGGAGCCGGTGCACGCATGAGGGGTCGGGAGGCGCGCGAGGCCCGCGGGCCACGGGCGGGCTCGCCCCGCGAGGCCCGCGGGCCGCTGGCCCCGCTGGCCGGTGTCCCGGGCCTGACCGGCGCGCTGGCCCGGCAGGCGGCCGCGGCGCTGGTCGGGGCCGCCGGGCTGGTGCTGCTCTCGGCCGGGCTGGCGCACGCGATCGCGCGGGCGGCCGGCCAGGCCGAGGGCGCGGTGACCGGTCCGCTGGCGCTGGCCGCGGCCGGGATCGCGCTGCGCTCGGCCGCCGGGGCGCTCGGCGACCTGGCCGCGGCGCGGGACGCCCGCCGCGCGGAGGAGGGGCTGCGGGCCCGGCTGGTCGAGCGGCTCGCCGCCTCCCCGGCGGCGGTCGAGGCGGCGGGTGGCCCGGGCCCTGCGGCGGTTCTCGCCACCACCCGGCTGGCCGACCTCGCCCCCGGCCTGGCCACCTACCTGCCGGCGCTGGCGCAGGCGCTCGTCGTCCCGCCGGTCCTGCTGCTGGTGCTGGCCTGGACCGACCTGCTCTCCGCCGTGCTGGTCGCGGTGACCCTGCCCCTCGTGCCGGTGTTCCTGGCGCTGGTCGGGCTGGCCACCCGCGACGGCAGCACGTCGGCGGCGCGGGCGCTGGACCGGATCGCCGCGCACGTCGCCGAGCTGGTCCGCGGCCTGCCCGTGCTGGTCGGGCTGGGCCGGGCCGCCGAGCAGGCCGCCGCGCTGGCCGAGCTCGGCGAGACCTCCCGCCGTCGCACGCTGGCCACCCTCCGGCTGGCCTTCCTCTCCTCCCTGGTGCTGGAGCTGCTGGCCACGTTGTCGGTGGCGCTGGTCGCGGTGACCGTCGGGCTGCGGCTGGTGCACGGCGACCTGGCACTGGCGGTCGGCCTGACCGCGCTGCTGCTCGCGCCGGAGGCCTTCGCTCCGCTGCGGGCCCTCGGTGCGGCCCACCACGCCAACGAGGACGCCGCGCTCGCCGCGGCCGAGGCCCGCGCGGTGCTCGCCGCCCCCGCCGCGCCGGCCGCCCCCACCTCCGGCGACGGTGCGGACGCCGACCCGCGCGGTGCCGACGTCGCGGTCACCGGGCTGGGGGTCCGCTACCCCGGCCGCACCGTGCCCGCGCTGGCGCCGGTGGACCTCGCCGTCCGCCCCGGCGAGCTGGTGGCGCTGCGCGGGCCGAGCGGCTCGGGCAAGTCGACGCTGCTGGCCGCGCTGGCCGGGCTGCTCCCGCCCGGGGCCGACGTCGAGGGGCGGGTCACCGGCGTCCCGGCCGACGGGGTCGCCTGGGTGCCGCAGTCCCCGCGGACCACCGGGGAGACCGTCACCGACGAGCTGCGCCGGCACGCCGGCGACGACCCCGGGGACGACGACCCCGCCGACCTGCCCGCCGTCCTGACGCAGGTGGGCGCCGCCGACCTCGCCACCCGGCGCTGCGCCACCCTCTCCCCCGGCGAGCTGCAGCGGGTGGCGTTCGCCCGGGCCCTCCTGCGCGTGCGCCGCGGTGCCCGGCTGCTGCTGCTCGACGAGCCCACCGCCCACCTCGACGCCGCGAGCGCCGCACGGGTCGCCGGGGTGCTGGCGGGGCTGCAGGGCACGGTGAGCGTCCTGCTGGTCACCCACGACCCGGCCCTGGCCGGGCCGGCGGACCGGGCCGTGGACCTGGCCCCGCCGGCCCTCCCCGCGGACGCCGCACCGGTCGCCGCCGCGCGGCCGGCCGCTGCGCCGGGTGCGACCGATCCGTGGCGACCGGCGCCCGACGGCCACGGGTCGGTCGCACCCGCGGGCGGGGACCGCGCGCCGCGCACCCGGCTCGGCTGGCCGCCGCGCGCGCTGGCCCGGGCCGTGGCGGCCGGCACCGCCTCCGCCGGGGCGGGGGTCGCCCTCACCGCGATCTCCGGCTGGCTGATCGTGCGGGCGGCCGAGATGCCCCCGGTGCTCACGCTGCTGGTCGCCATCGTCGGAGTGCGGTTCTTCGGCCTGGGCCGGGCCGGGCTGCGCTGGCTGGAGCGGGTGGCCGCCCACGACGCGGCGCTGCGCACGGCCGCCGACCTGCGGGTCCGGGTCTGGCGGGCGCTCGCCGCGCAGGGCGTGGCCGCCGACCGCACCCCCGGGGCGGCGCTGGCCCGCGTCGTCGGCGACGTGGCCCTCGTGCAGGACCTCTCGGTGCGGGTGCTGCCCCCGGCCCTGGTCGCCGGCGCGGTCACGGCGGGCACGGTCGGGGCCCTCGCGCTGGTCTCCGCACCGGTCGCGGGCGTGGTCGGTCTCGTGCTGCTGGCCACGGTCGCCGCGGTGGCGCTGCTGCACCGCCGCGTCGACGCCGGCGCCGCGCGCGCCGAGGCGGCCCTGCGGGTCGCGGCCCTCCGCGACACCGCCACGGTCCTCGAGGGTGCGGCGGACCTGCGCGCCCACGGCCTGGCCCGCCGCACCGCCGCCGACCTCGCCGCCCTGGCCCGCCGCCGGGCCGGCGCCGCGCGCACCGGCACCCGCGCCGGGGCGCTCGGCACCGCGGTCGTCGTGCTGGGCACCGGGCTGGCCGCGGTCGCCGCGGCCGGCGCCGGCGCCGCGGCCGGCCTGCCGGGCACGACGCTGGCGGTCCTCGCGCTGGCCCCGCTGGCCCTGGCCGACCCGCTGGCCGGCCTGGTCGCCGCCCTCCAGCGGCGGGGTGCGCTCGCCGACGCCCGCGCCCGGTTGGACGCCGTCCTCACCGCACCGGTCCCGGCCGACCCCGCCGACCCGGTGCCGGCACCGGCGCGGGTCGACCACCTGGCGGTGGCGGACCTGACCGCCGGCTGGCCCGGCGGCCCGGACGTGCTGCGCGCCCTGTCGGCCGACGCCGCCGCCGACGGCGGCTGGCTGGTGGTGCGCGGGCCGTCGGGCTCGGGCAAGTCGACGCTGCTCGCGGTGCTGCTGGCCGCCCTGCGCCCCCGCGCCGGCCGCTACGGGCTCGCCGGGGTCGACACCGCGCGGCTGACCGGGGACGCCGTCCGGGCGGCGACCGCGTGGGTGCCGCAGGAGTCGCACGTGTTCGCCTCCAGCATCCGGGCCAACCTCGCGGTCGCCGCGCCCCGCGGGGCGCTGGCGGGGCCGGACGGCGAGGCCCGGATGCGGGCCGCGCTGACCGCGGCGGGGCTGCACCCGCTGCTGGACCGGCTGCCCCGCGGCCTGGACACGCCGGTGGGCGCCGGCGGCACCGCGCTCTCCGGCGGGGAACGCCGCCGCCTGGCCGTCGCGCGGGCGCTGCTGGCCGACCGGGACGTCGTGCTGCTCGACGAGCCGACCGCCCACCTGGACCCCCCCACCGCGGCCGCGCTGGTCGCCGACCTGCGCACGGCGCTGGCCGGCCGGGTGGTCGTCTGCGTCACCCACGACGACGCGGTGGAGCGGGCCGGGGACGACGTCGTCCGGCTGGGCGAGGGAGCGCCGGTGGGCGCGGCGGCCTGACCGCCGCACCGGCCGGCCCGGGGGCCGGCCCCCGGGAACCGTCGTACCCCTGCGGCACGCTGCGCGCCATGGACGCGCCCTTCACCGCAGCGGTCTTCCTCGGCATGAGCGTCGACGGGTTCATCGCCCGCACCGACGGCGACCTCACCTGGCTCACCGGCGGCTCGGCGGAGGGGGCGGAGGGCGGGCCGCCGGACGACGGGGCCGGCGGCGACTTCGGCTTCGCCGAGTTCGTCGCCGGCGTCGACGCCCTGGTGATGGGCCGCTCGACCTACGAGTTCATCGCCCCGTTCGCCGAGTGGCCGTACCAGGGCCGACCCGTGCACGTGCTGAGCACGACCCTGGAGCCGGGCGCCGACGCGCGCATCACCGTGCACCGCTCGCTCGAGGAGGTGGTGGCCGCGCTCACCGCCGCGGGCTGCCGGCGGGTCTACGTCGACGGCGGCCGCACGGTGCACGCCTTCCTCGCCGCCGGGCTGGTCGGGGAGCTCACGCTGTCGCGGGTACCGGTCCTCATCGGCACGGGCCTCACCCCGTTCGGGGCGCTGCCGGCCGACGTCCCGCTGGAGCACCAGGGCACGCGGACCTTCCCGGGCGGGATGGTGCAGTCGACCTACCGGGTGCGGCGGAGGTGACTCACGCCCGCCGGCCCGAGGGCACCGGCACCTCGACCGGGATCTCCGGGCCGAGCCGCGCACCCCGCTCCAGGCGCAGGTCGTCCCCCGACCAGAAGCTGCCCGGGTCGTAGGCGTTGCGCGGCAGCCCTCCGTCGAGCAGGCCCATCGCGGTGTAGGTGGCCGCGACCAGCTCGGCGCAGTAGACGGTCTCGGCGGGCGTGCCCCGGCGCAGCCGGCCGTTGACCCACCCGCGGACCAGCCCGGGGGTGGTCGGGAACGGCCGGCCGTCGAAGCGGGCGATGGTGCGCAGCACGGCGTCCTCCATCGCCGGGGTCACGCCGCCGTCGTCGGCCGGGCCCACCAGCTGGCGCAGCCACGGCCGCTGCCCGTACCGGTGCGCCCAGGTGCGGACGGCGTCGGCCAGGTCGTGCAGCTGGACGCCCCGCTGGTGCCGGCCGGTCCACACGTCGGGCAGGGAGCGGCCGAGCTCCGCGTGCCACAGCAGCGGCGGGAGGTCCTCCAGGACCACGGCCATCCCGACGTGGTTGACCGGCGCGTTGGTGACCGCGCGGATGGCCCGGTCGGCGACCGAGCCGCCGCGGAAGACCCAGACGTCGCCGGTGCGGGTCAGCTCGACGGCCTCGTCCAGGCTCAGCGCGGGCACGGCGCTACGTTAGGCGACCGTGCGCCTGTGGAAGCTGCTCGGACTGGCCGGCCTCGCCGGCGTCGCCGCGACCGGTGCGGTGCTGGCCCGCGGGGAGCGGCAGCGCCGGGCCGCCACCCCCGAGGAGGTGCGGGCCCGGCTGCGCGAGCGGCACGCGGCTCTCGCGGACGAGGGGGACGAGGGGGACGAGGGGGACGCCGTCCCACCGGCGGCCGCCGGGGAGCTGGCCGCCGGCCGCACGCACCGCCTCGCCCGCCTGCTGCGCCGCGGCTGACCCCTCACCGAGGGCGACCGCCACACCGGAGGACGGCCGGGGTCGCTCCGCAGCAGGGGAGCCGGGTCGACACTGCTGCCGCCCGCCGGTGTCGCCGGGTGTCGTCTGGGTCGTCCACCCGGCGGCGCCGACGCGGCGGTCCACCCGTGCGGCCCCCCTGCAGCGGCCCGCCGTGAGCCGGCGGAGGTGCGGGAGGCAGGAGGGTCCCTCTCCTGCGAGGAGGCAGCCATGTCCGAGCACCCCAACGTGCAGCGCATCCGGGACGCCTACGAGGCCTTCGCCAAGGGCGACCTCGCCGCCATGCCGCAGTACTGGGCCGACGACATCCGGTGGCACAGCCCGGGGCGCAACGCGGTCGCCGGCACCTACGAGGGCGCGTCCCAGGTCTTCGAGCTCTTCGGCCGGCTCGTGGAGCTGACCGGCGGCACGCTCCGCGTCGAGCCCCAGGCGGTCTTCGCCGACGACACCCACGCCGTGGCGCTGGTCCACCTCACCGGTCACCGGGACGGCCGCACCCTCGACCTGCTCGACGCGCACGTCATGCGCATGGCCGACGGCCGGGTGACCGAGTTCTGGGCCGCCCCCACCGACCCCGTCGCCATGGACGAGTTCTGGGCCTGACCGTCAGCCCGCGCCCGGCGGCAGCACCGGTCCCTCGTCCTTGAGGACGACGCCCGAGGCGCCGAGCTCGCGCGCCGCCGTGAGCAGCGCGGCGACGGTGTCGGCGGCCTGGGTGTAGGAGAGCCCGTGCGGCGGGCGGACGTTCGAGACGCAGTTGCGCTCGGAGTCCGCCCGCCCCGGCCGCGGGTCCCAGGTGAGGTAGACGCCCAGCGAGTCCGCCGAGGAGAGGCCGGGCCGCTCGCCGATGAGCACGACGACCGCCCGGACGCCGAGGGCCGCCCCGACCGCGTCCCCGAGCGCCACCCGAGCCTGGTGGGCGAGCACGAGCGGGGCCGCCGTCCAGCCGGCCAGCCGCTCGCGCAGGGCGGTCACCAGGCCGGGGGCGTGCTCGTGCACCGCGCGCGGCGAGAGGCCGTCGGCCACCACCAGCGCCAGGTCGGCGCCGGCGCGAGGCAGCTCGGTGCCGGCCGCGAGCTGCCGGCCGAGGTCGGGCCGCTGCAGGTAGGTGGCCCGGTCGGGGGCGGCCGAGCGCACCTCGAGCAGCTCCTCCCCCGGCAGCGCCGCCCGGAGGACCGCCGGCTCCAGCGGCTGGTGCACCGCGTCGCGGGCGGCGGCGTGCGCGGCGCGGAACTCCAGCTCGCGGGAGGTGGGCAGCGCGTCCCCGGCCCGGCCGAGCGCCACCCGCGCCCGGGTGGCCGAGCGCAGCACCGACCACGGGTCCTCGCCGGCCGGCAGCGGCCGGTCGAGCGCGGAGCTCATGACGCGGGGGTCACGACGTGGCCGCCGCGAGCAGGGCCCGCGCGGTGGGCGCGTCCGCGGTCAGCTCGCGCACCCGGCCGGCCTCGTCGAGCAGGTCCATCCGGGCCAGCCAGGCGTCGAACTCCGGCGCGGGGCGCAGTCCCAGCACCGACCGGGCGGTGAGCACGTCGGAGAACGACAGCGACTGGTAGTGCAGCATCACGTCGTCGGCCCCCGGCACCGCGATGAGGAAGGTGCACCCCGCCGCGCCCAGCAGCAGCATGAGGGAGTCGGTGTCGTCGCCGTCGACCTCGGCGTGGTTGGTGTAGCAGACGTCCACCCCCATGGGCAGGCCGAGCAGCTTGCCGCAGAAGTGGTCCTCGAGGCCGGCCCGCAGCACCTGCTTGCCGTCGTAGAGGTACTCGGGCCCGATGAACCCGACGACGGTGTTCACCAGCAGCGGCTCGTACTCCCGGGCCACCGCGTACGCGCGCGCTTCCAGGGTCTGCTGGTCGACCGGCCGGCCCCCGATCCCGCGGTGCGCGTCGGCCGACAGCGCCGAGCCCTGGCCGGTCTCGAAGTAGGTGACGTTCTCCCCCACGGTGCCTCGACCGAGGGCCAGCGCCCCGGCCCGGGCCTCGGCGAGCAGGTCGAGGGTGACGCCGAAGCCCCGGTTGGCCGGCTGGGTGCCGGCCACCGACTGGAAGACCAGGTCCACCGGCGCCCCCTGCTCGAGGACCCGCAGCGTGGTGGTCACGTGGGCGAGCACGCAGGACTGCGTCGGGATCTCGTAGCGCCGGATCACCGCGTCGACCAGCTCCAGCAGCGCCGCGGTGCGGGCCGGGGAGTCGGTGGCGGGGTTGATCCCGATGACGGCGTCCCCGCAGCCGGACAGCAGGCCGTCGACGATGGCGGCGGTCACGCCGACCGGGTCGTCGGTGGGGTGGTTGGGCTGCAGCCGGGAGGCCAGCCGCCCCGGCAGGCCGAGCGTGCTGCGCAGGCCGGTGACCACCCGGGTGCGGCGGCCGACCGCCACCAGGTCGGCGTTGCGCATCAGCTTGGCGGTCGCGGCCACCATCTCCGGGGTCAGCCCCCGGGCCAGCCCGCTGATCGCCGCCTCGTCGCCGGCGGCCGCCCACGCCAGCAGCCGGTCGCGGAACCCGCCCACGGTCAGGGACGCCACCGGCGCGAAGGCCGCCCGGTCGTGGGTGTCCAGGATCAGCCGGGTCACGTCGTCCTCGTCGTAGCCGACCACCTGCTCCTCCAGGAAGGCCGCCAGCGGCAGGTCGGCCAGCACGGTCTGCGCGGCCACCCGCTCGGCCGCCGACCCGGCCGCGCACCCGGCGAGCACGTCCCCGGAGCGCAGCGGTGTCGCCCGGGCCATGAGCTCGACGAGGGTCGGGAACTCGTAGGTGTGCCCGCCCACCGTCGCCCGGCGTCTCACTCCACCTCCTCCTCGGCGGCGGCGAGCAGCTCGAACTCCTCCTCGGGCGCCGAGGCCACCAGGTGGTGCCGGCTGTAGAGGGCGAACCAGGCGAGGAAGACGACGTAGGCGGCGAGGGTCCAGAACGCGGCGGTGACGTCGACGAGGAAGGTGGCCACGACGGCCGCGGCCGCCAGCACGAGCGCGACCCCGGTCGTGGCCGTGCCGCCGGGCGTGCGGTACGGCCGCGGCAGGTCGGGCTCCCGGCGGCGCAGCACGATGTGGCTCACCATCATGAGCACGTAGGAGACCGTGGCGCCGAAGACGGCCATGTTGAGCAGCATCGCGCCCTGGCCGGTCAGCGACAGGACGAACCCGATGGCGCCGGGCACCAGCAGCGCCAGCACCGGGGCCTTGCGGCTGTTGGTCACCGACAGCGCCCGCGGCAGGTACCCGGCGCGGGAGAGGGCGAAGGTCTGCCGCGAGTAGGCGTAGATGATCGAGAAGAAGCTCGCCACCAGCCCGAAGAGCCCGGCGTAGTTGACCACCGTGGTGATCCCGTCGCCGGCGCCGGAGGCCGCCAGCGCGTCGACCGGCGGGTTGCCCGACTCCGCGATCGCCGCGGAGCCGGCCGCGCCCGGGGTGAACACGAGCATGAGCAGGGCCAGCAGCAGGAGCAGGCCCATCGCCGCGACGATCCCCCGCGGCATCGACCGGGCCGGGTCCCGGGCCTCCTCCGCGGCCAGCGGCACGCTCTCCACGGCGAGGAAGAACCAGATCGCGAACGGGAAGGCCGCCCAGATGCCGATCAGCCCGTAGGGCAGGAAGGACGAGGCGCCGGCCGCGTCGGTGGGTGCGATGTCGAGGAGGTTGCCGGCGTCGAACTGCGGGACGGCGCCGACGAGGAACACCACCAGGCCGAGGACGGCGATGGCGGCCACCACGAACATGGCCTTGAGCGCCTCGCCGACGCCCATCAGGTGGATGCCGATGAACAGCGCGTAGGCGACGAGGTAGACCCACCACCCGTCGGTGATGCCGAACAGGCCGAGGGACTCCACGTAGGCGCCGATGAAGGTCGCGATGGCGGCCGGGGCGATGGCGTACTCGATGAGCACCGCCACCCCGGTGGCGTAGCCGCCCCACGGGCCGAGCGCCCGCCGGGCGAAGGTGTACCCCCCGCCGGCGGTCGGCAGAGCCGAGCCGAGCTCGGCCAGCCCGAACACCATCGCGGTGTACATGACGGCCATGAGGACGACGGCGATGAGCAGCCCGCCGAACCCGCCCTCGGCCAGGCCGAAGTTCCACCCGGCGTAGTCGCCGGAGATGACCGCCGAGACGCCGAGGCCGGCGAGCAGCAGCCAGCCGGCCGTGCCGGTGCGCAGCTGGCGCCTGTGCAGGTAGCCCTCGTCGACCCGCTCGGCTTCGACACCGGCGTGGTGGCCGGGGCGGGTGCCCGGCCCCGGGGGCGGTCAACCCGTCGCGGGCAGCCGGAACACGCCGTTCACCTGCGGCGGCGGCGCGCGCCGGACCGGCAGCGAACCTGAAACAATCTTCGGTCGAGCACCACCGGGTGGCTCCCGAGATCGAAGGGACGAGGAATGGCCGGGTCCGCCGCCGACGGCACCGACGAGACCGACCTGCTCCCGCTGCTGGCCTCCGGCGGCGACCTCACGCGCTTCCTCCAGGGGCTGGTCGGCCTGGCCGTCGGGCAGGTGCCCGGCGCACAGGCCTGCGGTCTCACCCTGGCCCGGTCCTCCCGCGCCGTCACGGTCGCCAGCACCGGGCCGCTGGCCCAGCAGGCCGACGAGCACCAGTACGCCGCCGACGACGGCCCCTGCCTGCAGTCCCTGCGCCAGGACGTCGTCGTCCTGGTCGAGGACATGGCCGAGGAGACCCGCTGGGGCGGCTACCCCCGCTGGGCCGTGGACATCGGTGTCCGGTCCTCGCTGTCGCTGCCCCTGGTCCTCGACGAGGTCAGCCGCGGCGCGCTCAACCTGTACTCGGCCCGGCCCCGGGCGTTCGCCGAGGAGGACCGGGAGACCGCCGCGCGCTGGGCGTCGCACGCCGCCGACGCCCTCGCGGTCGCGCTGCGCATCGCCGACAGCGACGACCGCGCCGGGAACCTGGCCGACGGCCTGGACACCCGGACGACGATCGGCCAGGCGATCGGCCTGCTCATGGCGCAGGAGCGCTGCACCACCGACCAGGCCTTCCAGCTGCTCAAGCACGCCTCGCAACGCCGCAACGTCAAGCTGCGGGAGGTCGCCGCCGGCGTGGTCGAGGCCTTCGAGCGGGGGCTCGGGGACCGCCCGGACCGCTGGTGAGCGCTCAGAGGGCGCGCCAGCGCGCGTCGCGCGCGTTCCGCTCCTCCCGGGAGGCGAGCACGTTGCCCGGGCTGGGGGCCGCACCGTCCCGGGTCAGGCCGAAGGTGCGCAGCAGCGGCCCGACCAGGGCGTCGTAGACCCCGGGCAGCAGCCGGAAACCGGCGATGACCAGGGGGTTGGCGAACCCGGACTGCACCAGCCGGCGCGGGGAGTCCAGCCGGGCGACCACCGAGCGGGCCACCCGGCGGGCCGAGTACACCGGGGGCGGCGGCCGGCCGGTGCTGCCGGCGAACGTGCCGCCCTGGTAGTAGATCGGGGTGTTCACCCCACCGGGGGCGACCGCGGAGACGTGCACCCCCGGGGCGTCGCGCACCTCCTGCTGCAGGGTGCGGACCAGGCCGAGCTGCCCCCACTTGGCCGCCACGTACGAGCCCATCAGCGGCGTGCTGACCGAGGCCAGCAGCGAGCTCACCACGACCAGGTGCCCCGCCCCCTGGCGGCGGAACAGCGGGACCACCGTGCGGGCGAGGTTGGCGGTGCCGTGCAGGCTGGTGTCGACGACGGCCTCGAAGACCTCCCGCGGGACGTCCTCGATGCGGCCGTAGGACATCACCGCGGCGGAGTGGACGACGACGTCGAGCCGGCCGAACCGCTGCACCGCGGTGTCGACCGCCCGCCGCACCGCGTCGGCGTCGTTGACGTCCGCCGGGCAGACCACCACGTCGGCGGCCCCGAGCCGGCGCAGGTCGGCGGCGGTCTCCTCGAGGGCACGCGGCCCGCGGGCCAGGACCAGCATGCGGGCGCCCCGCTCGGCGAACTCCTCCGCGGTGGCCCGGCCGATCCCGCTGGAGGCACCGGTGACGAGCACGGACAGGGGGGCGGGCGGCGGCATGCGGCTCCTCGGGGTCGGCCGGGGCTCGGCGTGCCCGCCGGTACCCCGGGCACCATCCGGTCAAGCACGACCCGGTGGTGCCACCTCGTCCAGGGCGGCGAGCAACCAGCGCGGCCCGGTGACCGCGGCGCCCTCCGGGAGGCGGGCCCGCAGGCCCCGGTCGGCGGTCACCACGAGGACGCCGTCGCCCAGCGCACCGGCCCGCTCCGCCAGCGCGTCGTCCCCGCTGCGGGGGGCCCGGACCACCGTGAGCCCTTCGGGGGCCGGGACGTCCCGCGCGGCGCCCTCGACGACGACCACGACGGAGGCGAGGCGCACGGGCTCGCCCCCGGGACCGGCGAGGGTCCGGCCGGGCAGCGCGGCCAGCCGGTCCAGCAGCCGCGCCGCCGCCCCGGCCCGGTCCCGCCACCAGCCGTCGGGCCGGGAGCCCACCACGTTGGCCGCGTCCACGAGCAGCACCGTCTCCTGCGCCCCCACGGCCCGATCCTGCACCCCGCGGGCGGCCGCTTGCCCGGGGGCCGCGCGGGAACGCAGGCCGCGAGGCCGTCGCACCCGGCCTCCCCGGGGCCGCCTCCGCCACCCGCGGCGCGGTCCGCGACGCCGTCGCCCCCCAGCGCGCCCGCTTCGGCGGGGTGAAGTGGGGCGCGGCGTTCTTCGGCTGGCTGTCGGCCAACCCGCTCGCCGTGCTGCTCGTCGCGCTGCTCTCCGCGGCCGGGGTCGCGCTGGGGCTGACGCAGGCCGTGCAGGTCGACGCCGCCGCGCCGCGGGCCGAGGCGACCGGCGCGCCGGGCGCGGTCGCGCTGCTCACCGTCCTGTTCGTGGCCTATCTCGCCGGCGGCTACGTCGCGGGGCGCATGGCCCGCTTCGACGGGCTGCGGCAGGGGCTGGCCGTCTGGCTGGTGGGCCTGGTGGTCGTGGTGGCGCTGTCGCTGGCCGGGTGGTTGCTGGGCCGGGAGCACAACGTGCTGGCCGCCCTCGACCTGCCCCGGATCCGGGTCGACGAGGGCCGGGCCACCACGGCCGGGCTGATTACGTTGACGGCGATGGCGGTCGTGACGCTGGTCGGCGCGCCGGCCGGGGGTGTGCTGGGGACCCGCTACCACCACCGGGTGGACCGGGCCGGTCTCGCCGGCTGACGCGCGAGGCCCCCCGACGGTCGGAGGGCCCCCCTACGCTGCGGCGCATGTGCCGGAACATCCGCCCGCTGGCCCACTTCGAGCCACCGGTCACCGACGAGGAGATCAGCGCCGCCGCGCTGCAGTACGTCCGCAAGATCAGCGGCTCGACCCGGCCGTTGCGGGCCAACGCGGCGGCGTTCGACCGCGCGGTCGCGGAGGTCGCCGAGGCCTCGGCGCGGCTGCTGTCCTCGCTGGTGACCTCCGCCCCACCGCGCGACCGCGAGGTGGAGGCGGCCAGGGCGCGGGCCCGGGCGGCCGCCCGGTACGGCACCTAGGCGGACCGCGGCCGGGTTGCCCACGACCGGTCCGGGGTAGCACCCCGGGTACGCCCCTGCCCACCGCGGGCGGTGGCCCGTCCTGCGCAGGAGACCCCGTGACCCGCCCCGCGTCGTCCCCCCACCGCGACACCACCCCCGGGGGCGCCACCCGCTGCCCCGACTGCTCCGACGGCCTCGGCACGCCGCGCCCGGTGGAGCCGGGCTCCTGGCGGGACCGCATCCGGCACCGGCCCGGGCTCGCGACGGCCTACCGGGTGGCCGTCTTCCTCGCCGGCCTGCTGTTCGTGCTCATCGGCCTGGCGCTCACCGTGCTGCCCGGACCGCTGACCATCCCGCCGGTGCTGATCGGCCTGTGGGTCTGGTCGACGGAGTTCGACTGGGCGCGCCGCTTCTTCGCCGCCTTCCGCCGCAAGGCCCGCGACGCCTGGGCGCACGCCCGGATGCACCCGGCGAGCTCGGCCGCGGTGACGCTGGGCGGCCTCGCCGCGGCCGGGGCCGTGCTGTGGGCGGTCGGCCGCTACGACCTCGTGGACCGCGCCACGACCGCGCTGGGGGCCTGACCGCGACCTGGCCGGGGCCGGGCGGTCACGCCGCCCCTCCCGCCGCGCGGGTGCGCGCCTGCTCGGCGACGGCGCGCAGGGCCGCCCGCATGATGTGCCCGACGAACGGCTCGACCACCCGCCAGTAGCGGGCGAACCTGCGCCGCGACGGGGCGTCCGGCACGGCGGTGCGCGCCTCGTAGCTGAGCAGGGTGCGGCCCCGGCCGTAGGGACGCAGGGAGAAGTTGGCCGCGATGCGCCCCCACCCGGGCTCGTCGAAGGCGGCGAACTCCTCCGGGGAGCCCGCGCCGCGCCAGGTGATGTCCGGTTGCCAGAACCGGCCGATCGCGCCGAGGGCGAGCTCGCGCCGCTCCCGGCGGCCGAGCGCGAGCCACCCCTCCATGGCCACGTCCCCGCCCAGGCGCAGGGACGTCGGCTCCGGGCGTCCCCGCGCGCCGCGCAGCCGCTCGGGCAACCCGCGCACCCAGAAGGCCGCGTCCAGCAGCGGGGTGTGCACGTCGAGCAGGTCGGTGTCGAGCAGCGCGTCCCAGGTCGTCGCCACGTCGGCGTCGACGACGAGGTGCTCGGCGCGGGTGACGTCGAAGCGCGGCAGGGCGTCGTCGATCAGCATCGGCTCCGCGACCGGGGTGGCCGTCGCGGGCTCGGGGGAGGCCGGGCGGGGGGTCGTCTGCATGCCACCAGCGTCGGGCGGCGGGGTGGACGACGGCAGGGCGGAACGGCCCGCGGTGCACGGCCCGACGTCCCCGGGTCGACTCCTCCCGGGCGTCGCGGAGGGACGGCCGCCGGGAGGCGCTCCGCGCCGACCCCGTCATCCCCCCGCGAGGGGGACGCACGTGCAGGACCGGCCTCCGGGGCACTACCGTCATCCCTCCCAGGTGAACAGCAGGTGAACGACCGAGGGCGGTGAGGGTGATGACGGAAGTGGGTGCCGCGCGCCACGGGCGCCGCGACGGCGGGTCACCGGAGGAGACCCACAAGGAGCGGATCGACCGGGAGCTGCTCGAGCTGCTCAACGAGCTGCGGGTCGCGCTGCCGGGGGTGCAGTTCCTGTTCGCCTTCCTGCTCATCGTCCCGTTCCAGCAGCGCGGCGCCGAGCTGAACACCTTCCAGCAGGACGTCTACTACGCCACCCTGCTCGCCGCGGCGGTGGCCACCGGTCTGCTCATCGCGCCCGCGGCCCAGCACCGGGTGCTGTTCCGGCAGAAGGACAAGGAGGCGCTGCTGCGCCGCAGCAGCAGGTCGGCCCTCGCCGGGCTGGTCGTGCTGGCCTTCGCCATCAGCTCCGCGGTGCTGCTGGTCACCGATGTCATCTTCGACATGGCGCAGGCCTGGATCGCCGCGCTCACCATCGCCGCGCTGCTGGTGTGGTGGTGGATCGTCTTCCCGTTCTGGCGGCGCTCGCAGACCGAGACCGACGACCCCCACGACCACGAGGCCTGACCGCCCACCCGCACCGGCGACGGCCGCCCGGGTCTCACACCCGCGCCACCGACGGGGACGGCGGGACGGCGCCCGGGTGCAGCACCGACGCGATCGCCTCCACGCCGTCGACCAGGCGCGGCCCGGGGCGGACGACGAGGCCGTCGGCGTCGATCGCCCAGACCGGCACCCCGGGCAGCTCGTCGCGCACCGACCGGGCCTGCTCGACCGCGGCCGCCAGGCCGTAACCGCACGGGGCGACCAGCACCAGGTCCGCGGCGGCCCGGCGCACGTCGTCCCACGTCGTCGGCACCGAGCGGGCACCGCTGGACGCGCCGACCGGGACTCCCCCGGCCGCGGTCACGAGGTCGGGGACCCAGTGCCCGGCGGTGAACGGCGGGTCCACCCACTCCACCACGCCCACGCGGGGCCGGGGCCGCCCGGCGACCGCCGCGGCCACGGCGTCGAGGCGGCCCCGCAGCCCCGCCACCAGGTCCGCCGCGCGGTCGGGCACCCCGGCGGCCCGCCCCACCGCGGGAACGGTCGCGAGGACGTCGTCGAGGGTGTGCGGGTCGAGGGTCAGCACCCGTGCCGTGCTGCCGAGGTGACCGAGCGCGTCGGCGACGGTGGCCCCGGGTAGCGCGCAGACCCGGCACAGGTCCTGGGTGAGCACGAGGTCGGCGTCCAGGCCGGCCAGGGCGTCGGCGTGCAGCGTGTAGAGGTCCTCCCCGGCGGACGCCCGCGCCCGCACCGCGGCGTCGACCTCCCCGGGGCTCATCCCGGCCGCCTCCAGCCCCCCGACGACGACCACCGGGTCGCTGCCCTCCGGGGCGGTGCACTCGAACGTCATCCCGACCAGGTCGGCCCCCAGGCCGAGGGCGGCGACCAGGTCGGTGGCCGAGGGCAGCAGCGAGACGATGCGCACGTCCTCGACCGTAGGCCCGCGGTCAGGGCGCGAGGCCGGCGGCGACCATCCCCAGCAGCCGCTCGTAGGCCGCCCCGGGGTCGGGCGCCTGCACCACCCCGGCCAGCTCGAGCGAGACCGCGCCGTGCACCGCCGACCAGACGACCTGGGCGGTCTCGACGGGGTCCGCCCGGCCCAGCACCCCGGCGGCCATCGCCATGGTGACCGTCTCCACGAGCACGCCGAAGGCCGCGCCGGCGTGCTCGGCCAGCTCCCCGCCGTCCTCGACGTGCTCGATCGCGGCGGGCTTGGCCGCCCCGAACATCGCCGCGTAGTGCGCCGGGTTCGCCAGCGCGAAGCGGCGGTAGGCGCGGCCGCAGGCGACCAGCCGCTCCGCGGGGTCGGCGGACCGGGCGGCGGTGAGCGCGGCGGTCAGCCCGTCGAAGCCCCGCACGAGGACGGCGGCGACCAGACCGTCCTTGCTCCCGAAGCGGTTGTAGACCCCCATCGGCGCCACGCCCGCCTCGCTCGCGACCGCCCGCACCGTCACCGCGTCCAGCCCGTCCCGCACGAGCACCCGCTCGGCCGCGTCGAGCAGGGCGGCGCCCACGTCCCGACTGGGGGTCCGCTGCCCGCTCTCCGTCACGCGCCCATCCTGCCCTTGACCGTTTGTAGAACACCGTTCTAGCGTCGTAGAACATCGTTCCACAGATTCGAGGAGCACCCCATGGCGCACCCGGTCCCGACCCCCGCTCCCCGCCGCTGGTGGGTGCTCGTCGTCCTCTGCCTGTCGGTGCTCCTCGTGAGCGTCGACAACACCATCGTCAACGTCGCCCTGCCGACCTTCGGCCGCGAGCTGGGCGCCTCCACCAGCGGCCTGCAGTGGATCGTCGACGGATACACGCTGGCCTTCGCCGCACTGCTGCTGCTGGGCGGGCACCTCGGCGACCGGTTCGGTCGCCGGCGCGTGCTGCAGCTGGGGCTGGTCGGCTTCGCGGTCACCTCGTACCTGGCCACGCTGGCCGACACCACCGGCGAGCTGGTGGCCGGCCGGGCCGCGATGGGGGTGAGCGCCGCGCTGGTCTACCCGGCCACGCTGGCCCTGCTGGTGGCCGCGTTTCCCGACCGGCGGGAGCGGGCCACGGCCATCGGCGTGTGGTCGGCGGTCACCGGCCTGGCCGTGGCGATCGGGCCGGTGACCGGCGGCCTGCTCCTCGAGCACTTCGCCTGGAGCTCGGTGTTCCTGGTCAACCTCCCGGTGGCGGCGCTGGCCCTGGTCGCCGGGTGGCTGGTCGTGCCGGAGTCCCGGTCCGGGGAGGGCGGCGGGCTCGACGCGGTCGGCGTCCTGGGCTCGGTGGCCGGCATCGGCCTGCTGGTGTGGACGACGATCGAGGGGCCGGACCACGGCTGGACGTCGGCCACCACGATCGCCGGCTACGCGGCCGCCGCGGTGGCCCTCGCCGGCTTCGTGGCCTGGGAGCTGCGCCGGCGCCACCCGCTGCTCGACGTGCGGCTGTTCGGCAACGCCCGCTTCTCGGTCGCCAGCGGCTCGATCGCCCTGGCCTTCTTCGCCCTCTTCGGCTTCATCTTCCTGATCACCCAGTACTTCCAGGTGGTCCGCGGCTACGACACCCTCGCCGCCGGGCTGGCCACGCTGCCCTTCGCCGTCGTGATCGGCGCGACCTCCCCCCTGGCCATCCTGGCCATGCGCGCCGTCGGCACGAAGGTCGTCGTGACCACCGGCCTGCTCACCATGGCCGCCGGCTTCGCGGTGGCCGCCGGCACCTCCGCCGACTCGGCCTACTGGGGCCGGATCATCGTCGCGATGGTGCTCATGGCCGGCGGGCTGGGGCTGGTCACCGGCCCGGCCACCGAGGCCGTCATGGGGGCCCTGCGCACCGACGACCAGGCCGGCGCCGGGTCGGCGGTCAACGACACCGTCCGCGAGGTCGGCGGCACCCTCGGCGTCGCCGTCGTCGGCTCGGTGATGGCCACCGTCTACGGCCCGGCGGTGCGCGACGGCCTGGCCGGGCTGCCCGCAGCGGCCCGCGAGGCGGCCGCCGAGTCGGTGGTGGCCGGCGCCGCGGTGGCCGAGCAGGTCCCCGGCGGGACGGCGGCGGACGTCGTCCGGACCGCGTTCCTCGACGGCCTGTCCGCCGGCTCCTGGGTCTGCGCCGGGGTGTGCCTGGCCGGTGCGCTGGCCGCCGCCGCCTGGCTGCCCGCCCGGCACCGCGCGGGTGTGCCCGTGCCGGCACCGGTCCCCGTGCCGGCCGGCTGACCGGTCGTCGGCCGGCCCGGCGCGGGTCCCCGAGGCCGCCGCGCCGCCCCCCTCCGTGCGGGACGGCGCGGCGGCCGCCGGTCAGCGGTCCTCGTCCGGGCCGACCCGGTCGGGGTCCGGCGTCCGGAACGGCGGGTCGTCGTCGGCGTGCGCCGCCTCCACGGGCGAGCGGCCCTGCTCGGGCACGTCGGGCTCCTCCGCCCCGGGGCCGAAGCCCTCGGCCGGCTCGGGGGCGCCGCGGCCGGGGTCGGCGGCCGGGATGCCGCCGGCCTGGTCTCCCTCGCCCTGGAACGGGTCCAGCGGGGCCATGTACGTCACGGAAGTCTCCTCGCTCGTCGGGAGCGGCCCGGCGGGCGCGCTCCCCGGGGCCGTACCCGCCACCGCCCCGGGTCACCGGCCGGCGCCGGCTGAACGGCCGGTGAACCCCGGGCGACGCGGCACCGCGGCGCAGCCGCCGGGCAAGGGTCACCTAACCTGCTGCTGTGCGGAACCCGGCGCCCCCCGTCCTCGACCGGCCGGCGGAGCCGGCCGCGCCGCGCTCGCCGCGGTGGTCCCCGGTGGAGCTGCTGCCGCCGGCCTTCCTGCTCCTCCTGGGCGCCGTGCTCCTGGCACCCGGCCACGGGCTGTGGTTCGACGAGCTGTTCACCGCGGAGGTGGCCCGGCTCCCCCTGCCGGAGATCCTGCGCGCGATCATCTCCGGGCGGGGGACGACGAGCTACCTCGTCGACGTCCCCCCGAGCTACAACGCCCCCTACTACGTCGTGGCCCACGCCTGGGTCTCGCTGCCCGGGGTGGGTGGCGACACCTCGCTGCGGCTGCTGTCGCTGCTCGCGGCGGCCGGCGGCCTGGCCCTGGTCACCCGCGCGGTGGCCCGGCTGGCCGGTCGGGCGACGGGGGTGGTGGCGGGCTCGGTGCTCGCCGCCTCCCCGCTGCTGCTGGAGCAGGCGGTGGAGGCGCGCAGCTACGGCCTGGCCGTCCTGGCCACGGGCGGTGCGCTGCTGGGGCTGGTGCGCTGGCTGCAGGAGCGCCCCCGCGGGCTGCTGCTGTTCGGCCTGGCCGGGGCCGGCATGGGGCTCATGCACTGGTACGCGGTCACCGCCCTGGCCGCCTTCGTCGTCGCGGCCCTGCTGCTGCGCGGCCGCCGGGCGCTGCCCGTCGTCCTCGCCGGGACCGCGGCCGCCCTCCCGGTCGCCGGGCTCGTCGCGGTCAACCTGCTCAACGGCACCGGCGCCCGCAACGCCGAGCACCTCGCGACGACCGACGGCGCCCTGGCCGACCTGGCCGTCGCCGCCTGGGCGGGGGGCTCCCGGGTGCTGCAGTACCTCACCGTGGGGCTGGCCCTGGTCGGCGCGCTGCGCGCCACCGGCGTGCGCGTGGTCGGGGCGTGCTGGGTGCTGGTGCCGCTGCTGCTCCTGACGGCCGCGGAGCTGATCCGGCCGGTGTACCTGCCGCGCTACCTGCTGGCCGGGCTGCTGGGCCTGGGCGTCCTGGCCGCCGCCGGGGCGCTGGCCCTCCCCCGAGCCGCGCGCGCCCCCGCCGCGGCCCTGCTGGTCGCCCTGTCGCTGCTCGCGGCCTCCCCGCTGGCCACCCGCGAGCCGCGGGAACGGGCCGACGACGTGGTCGCGTTCCTCGCCGCCGAGCAGCGGGCCGGCGAGCCGGTCGTGGCCACCGACCAGCGGGCGGCGACCGGGCTGGACCACTACGTGCGCACCTCCGCGTCGCGGCTGCGGCCTGACGTGGTCCTCCCCCCGGACGATGCCCCGGTCGCCGCCCCGGCCGGCGCCGACCGGGTCTGGCTGGTCCGCCGGTTCATCGACGGCGAGCCGGTCCCCACCGACGACGACGGGATCCTCCGGGCCGCGGGCCTGCGGCTCGCCGCGGAGACCGCCTTCCCCGCCGTCAAGACCGACCTGGTGGTCCAGCGCTGGGAGCGCTGACCCGCGCGCGGCGGGCCCACGCCAGCGAGCGGGCGGACTGGGCCAGCCGCGCCCGCGCCGTCCACGCCGAGCGGCCCTCGGGGCGGCGGTCCCGCACGACCGGGACGCTGGCCACGGGACGGCGTGCGGCGGCCACGGCCAGGACCACGCTCGGCGCCCCCGCGGTGAGGACGGCGGCGCGCACGTCCGGCCCCATCGCCAGGAAGGCGCCCGCGTCCGGCGGGAGCCCGGTGAGGCGGGCCGCGACCCGGCGGTGCAGCTCGCCGGTCAGCCGTCGCCCCGGCGCCTGGTAGGCACCGCGCCGGCCGGCGAAGACGGCCCCGACGTCGCCGGCGGCCAGCCGGTCGAGCAGCAGCGGCACGGCCTCGGGCGGGTCCTGCAGGTCGGCGTCCATGCACACCCAGGCCGGGTGCACCCGCGCGTCGGCGGGCGGCTCGTCGGCCAGTCCCCGGGCCAGGGCGGCGTGCTGGCCGCCGTTGACCGGGAGCACGGTGACCGCGACCCGCGGGTCGGCGGCCGCGAGACCGCGCGCCACCCCGGCGCTGCCGTCGGGGGAGGCGTCCACGACGAGCCGCACCCGCCACTCCCGGCCGGCCAGCGCGGCGGCGAGCCGGGCCACGAGCGGGCGCAGCGTCGTCTCGTTGCGGTAGACGGGGACGACGACGGCGACCTCCGGCACCGGGCCGCCGCCGATCACCGCCCGCCCGCCCACGTCCGGGCCAGCCCCTCGGCGAGGTCCACCGTCGGCGTCCAGCCGAGCAGCTCGCGCGCCCGCCGGGCATCGCTGACCCAGCAGTCGGTGTCCCACTCGCGCCCCGGGTGGGCGCCGGGGACGGTGGCGATCGGCCGCCCGGTGACCCGGGCCGCGGTGGCCACCAGCTCCTCGGTCGCGGTCTGCACGCCGGTGCCGATGTTGAGGACCTGCCCCGGCGGCAGGTCGTCGGCGCGGGCGGCCCGGACGCAGGCGTCCACGACGTCGCCGACCCACACCCAGTCGCGCCGGCTGACCCGGGCCGGCAGCGGCACGGCGGCCCCGGTGCGCGCCGCGTCCAGCACGACCGGGACGAGCCGGGTCGGGTGGTCGCCGGGGCCGTAGACCTGGAAGGCCCGCAGCACGGCCGCGCGCACCCCCCGCTCGGCCGCTGCGGCCTGCAGGAGCAGCGAGCCCGCGGCCTTGGTGGCGCCGAAGAACCCGCGCGGGCGCAGCGCGGCGTCCTCCGCCAGGGGGGCCGGGCCGGCCGCGTACTCGGTGGACGAGCCGAGCCGGACGACGACCCGGCACCGCTCGGGCAGCGCGTCGACCAGCCACGGGCTGGTGTTCACCGTCGTGGTGGCGGCCCGCTCGGCGGGCGACCCCTTGGCCCGCCCCGCGGCCAGGGAGAAGACGACGTCGGGGTCGGCGGCCCGCACCGCGGCGGCCCCGGCGCCGGGGTCGGCGAGGTCGACCGAGGCCCGGGTGAGCGCGGCGACCTCCCACCCGTCGGACCGCAGCCGGGCGACCAGGTGCCGGCCGACGAAGCCGCCCGCTCCGGTGACCACCGCTCGCGGGCCGGTGCTCACGCCGGCTGGGCGGCCCCGCCGCCGCTGGCCCCGGTCACCGCGGCGACGAAGGCGTCGCGGTGGGCGGCGGCGCGCTCGGGCCCGGCGGCGCGCAGCTCGTCGAGCGAGGCGAGCAGGCGGGGAACCTCCACGAAGGGGTCCCGCCCGGCCATGTCGGCGGTGAAGGAACGGCGCAGGAAGGTGAAGTCCGTGCCGGTGCGGAGCAGCTCGGCGGCGAGCAGCCACGCCGGCACCGGCGCACCCCTCCCGGGCAGGGTCAGCCCCCCGACCCCGAACGGCTGCCGGGTGGCCGCGCGGACGGCCGCCACGGTGCCGTCGCACAGCGGCAGGAACAGCGAGGTCGCCCGCCGGTCGATGCGCAGGTCGTTGAGGCCGACGTACACCCGCGACAGGGGCCTGCGGGCCAGCTCGGCGGCCGCGGCCACGGCGTCGACGGTCTCGACCAGGATGCCGAGGCCGCAGCGGCCGCGGACGAGGTCCAGGGTGCGGTCGACCTCCTCGGCGGTGCGGACCATGGGCAGCAGCACCTCGTCGGCGCCGCGGGCGACGGCGTCGTCCACCTCCGCCGCCGTCCACGGGCCGAACCCGTTGACCCGGCACAGCAGCCGGCCGTCGGTGGCGGCGCGCATCCGGGTGAGGTCCGCGGGGGTGTCGGAGTTGATCTGGGTGCCCTCGCCGAGCTGGCGGCGGTGCTTGCCGCGCCGCTCCCAGTCGACGACGACCCCGGCCGCACCCGCTGCGACCACGTCGGCGCCCCAGCCGGGGTCGACGGTGAAGAGGAAGAGGTCCACGGCAGGTGAGCTTAGGCACACCTAACCGAACTGCGGCACCCGGTCCTCCGAGCAGGGCACCGCGGGGCCCGTCCCCGCCGGCCCGGCGGGGTAGGGCAGCCCCGCGCCCACGACCTCGACGGAGACGTCGTCGTCCGCCGTGGGCAGCTCCCCGCCCTCGACCCGCGCGGTGACCGCCTCGCCCGAGACCAGCTCGAGCCGGACGCGGGCGTCGTGGCCGAAGAAGTCGACACCCCGGACCCGCGCCGGCACCCGGCCGGTGCCCGGCGCGGCGAGGCGCAGCTGCTCGGGCCGCACGAGGACGCGGGCCGGCCCGTCGGGGCAGGGCCGCGCCAGCGGCAGGAGGCCGAGCACGGTGGCGGCGGCGCCGTCCCGGACCTCGCCGTCGAGCACGACCGCCTCCCCGACGAACGCGGCGACGTCGAGGTCCCGCGGCGCCCGGTAGAGGGTGCGCGGGTCGGCCAGCTGGACCAGGCGCCCACCGCGGAGGACCGCCACCTGGTCGGCCATCGACAGGGCCTCGGCCTGGTCGTGGGTCACCACCACCGCGGTCGCCCCCGCGGCGGACAGCGCGTCGGCGACCGCACGGCGCGTCTCCTCGCGCAGGGACGCGTCGAGGGAGGAGAACGGCTCGTCGAGGAGCACGAGCGACGGGCCGGGTGCCAGCGCCCGCGCCAGCGCGACCCGCTGCTGCTGGCCGCCGGAGAGCTGGTGCGGCGAGCGGCCGGCCAGGTCGGCGTCCAGGCCGACCAGGCCGAGCAGCTCGCGCACCCGGCCGGCGTCCCGCCGCTGCCGGCGGGGCAGGCCGAAGGTGACGTTGCCGGCCACCGACAGGTGCGGGAACAGCCCGCCCTCCTGCGGCACGAAGCCGATGCGGCGGTGCCGCGCGGGGACGCTGCGCCCGGCGCCGGCGACGACCCGCCCGCCGACGGCGATGGTCCCGGTGTCCGGGTCGTCGAAGCCGGCCACCAGCCGCAGCAGCGTCGTCTTGCCGCAGCCCGAGGGCCCGAGCAGCGCGGTGAGGCTGCCCTCCGGGACGTGCAGGTCCACCCCGGCGAGCACGCGGGTGGCCCCGAAGGACCTGCCCACGGCGGTGACGGTCAGGGAGCTCACGGGGTCGCACCTCGCCGGGCGTCGCGGGACAGGAGGACGGCGGCCGGCGCCGACAGCAGCACCATGACCACGGCGTAGGGCGCGGCGGCCCCGTACTCGAGGGCGCTGCTCGCCGACCAGAAGGCGGTGGCCAGCGTCGCCGTGCCCGTCGGGGCCAGCAGCAGCGTGGCCGTGAGCTCGGTGACGACCGCGAGGAAGACCAGGGCGGCACCGGCGGCGATGCCCGGCGCCAGCAGCGGCAGGGTGATCCGCCGGAGCCGCTCGGGCGCCGAGGCGCCCAGCGAGGCGGCCACCTCGTCGTGCACCCGCGGCGACTGCTCCACGGCGGCGCGCACGGTGACGACGGCCCGCGGCAGGAAGAGCACCGCGTAGGCCACCAGCAGCACCGGCACGGTCTGGTACAGCCACGGCGTGACGTCGATGGCGAAGGTGACCAGGGCCAGCGCGATGACGATCGCCGGCACCGAGCTGCCCAGGTAGGTGCTGCGCTCGAGGAGGGTGGCGACCCGCCCCCGCGCGCGCACGGCCAGCCACCCGGTGGGCAGCGCCATCGCGGTGGTCCCCAGGGCGGCGAGCGCGGCCAGGCCGAGCGTCGTGCCGGTGGTCTGCAGCAGCGCGCCGGCGTCGAGGGCGGCCGACGAGCCGCGCACCAGCCAGGTGGCGAGGGCGGCCAGCGGGACCAGCACCGCGAGGACGACCAGGGCGGCGAGCGCGGCCAGCGCGGGCGCGGTCAGCCGGCCCAGCCGCAGGGGGCGCCCCGCGCGGGCCACCCCGGCGCCGGTGCGCGCGTAGCCGTGCCGGCCGCGCAGCCGCACCTCGGCCAGCAGCAGCACCACGCACAGCAGCACGAGGACGCCGGCCAGCGCCGTGGCGCCCGGCCCGTTGAAGGTGGCCCGGTACTGGTCGTAGATCGCGGTCGTGAACGTCGCGTACCGCAGCATCTGCAGCGCGCCGAACTCGGCCAGCACGTGCAGGCCCACGAGCAGGCCGCCGCCGAGCACCGCGACCCGCAGCTGCGGCAGCTGGACGCGGCGGAACACCGCCCAGGTGGAGAGCCCGAGGCCGCGGGCGGTCTCCTCCAGGGCGGGGTCCAGGCCGCGGAAGGCGGCGACGACCGGGAGGTAGACGAACGGGAAGTAGGACAGCGTCACGACCAGGAGGGCGCCGCCGTAGGTGTCCAGCCCGGGCAGCAGGGAGATCCAGGCGTAGCCGTTGACGAACGCCGGGACGGCGAGCGGGGCGACCAGGAGCACGTGCCACACCCGGCGCCCCGGCAGCGCCGTCCGCTCGACCAGCCAGGCCGCGCCGACGCCGAGGACGACGCTCAGGAGCACGGTCCCGCCGGCCAGCCGGACGGTGTTCCACAGCAGCTCACCGACCCGCGGGCGCCAGACCAGCTCCCGGATCCCGGTCCAGCCGACCCCGCCGGCGGAGACGAGGACGTACCCCAGCGGCAGCAGCGCGAGGGCGGCCACGGCGGCCGCGAGCGCCAGCGTGACCGGCGTGCGGCGCAGCGGGGCCCGGACCGCGGGCGCCGTCGCGGGAGCCGCCGCGGCCTCCGGGGCCCGGACGGCGCTCAGAGCAGCCCGACCTCCTGCATCAGCTCGGTGACCCGCCGCTGGTCGAGCTCGCCCGGGTCGACCGGCGGCGCCTCCAGCGTGTCGAG
This sequence comes from Geodermatophilus sp. SYSU D00758, assembly GCF_054049955.1. NCBI lineage: Bacteria > Bacillati > Actinomycetota > Actinomycetes > Geodermatophilales > Geodermatophilaceae > Geodermatophilus > Geodermatophilus sp. SYSU D00758. The sequence goes on along the minus strand of NZ_JBJGYK010000023.1, from coordinate 10,568 downwards.
GGCGGGGAGCACGTCGGCGGAGTCGACGCCCGCGCCCACCGCGTACTCGAGGGCGCTGCTCTCGGCGAGCTTGCGCTGCGCCTCGGGGCCGGTGAGGTAGGCGACGAGCTGCTGGGCCTCCTCGGGCTGGTCGGAGGAGGCGAGCACCCCGGCACCGGAGACGCTGAGGAACGCGCCGGGGTCCTGGCCGCGGAAGTAGTGCAGCCGGGCGTCGTCCCCCTTGAGGGCGTTCTCCGCCTGGTCGCGGTACCAGTAGTAGTGGTACATGACCCCGGCGTCGATCTCGCCCTCGTCGGCGGCGACCATCACCGCGGTGTTGCTCTGGTAGACGTCGGCGTTGCGCTCGAGCCCCTCCAGCCAGGCGCGGGTGGCGTCCTCGCCCTCCATCGCCAGGACGGCGGCCACGATGGCCTGGAAGTCCGGGCCGCCGGCGGCGATGCCGATGCGGCCCTCCCACGCCGGGTCCGCCAGGTCGAGGATCGAGGCGGGCAGCTCGGCCTCGGGCAGCTGCTCGGGGTTGTACACGAGCACCGTGGAGCGGGCGGCGAAGCCGGTCCAGGTGCCCGACGACGGCCGGTACCGCTCGCCCACCTGGTCGAGGGTGGACTGCTCGAGCGGCGCCAGCAGGCCCTCGTCGTCGAGGATGTCGATCGCCGGGCTGTTCTCGGTGAGGAAGACGTCGGCCGGCGAGGCCTCGCCCTCCTGCACGATCTGGTTGGCCAGCTCGGCGTCGTTGGCGTCGCGGAACTCCAGCTCGATGCCGGTCTCGGCGGTGAAGTCCTCGAGCATGGTGCGGACCAGGCTCTCGTGCTGGGCGCTGTAGACGGTGAGCGTCTCGGCGGCCGACGCGTCGTCCGACCCGCACCCGGCGAGCGAGGCGGCGGCGGTCAGGGCGCCGAGGACGGCGACGGCTGGTCGCGCGGGCCTGGTCACGGAACGGTCTCCCCCTGTCGGGATAGGCAAGGCATACCTCAGCAGAAGGTGTACCACGCCGAGGCGCCGGGGGGTGCTGCGGTAGAACTCCCGGGTGACCTCCGGCCCCGCTCCCCGCCTGCGGACGGCCCGCTTCGCCGACCTGACGCCCTTCGAGGTGTACGCGCTGTGCCGGTTGCGGGTCGACGTCTTCGTGGTGGAGCAGCAGTGCCCCTACCCGGAGCTCGACGGCCGCGACACCGAGCCGGCCACCGTGCACCTGTGGTTCGAGGAGGACGGCGCGGTGCTCGCCACCATCCGCCTGCTCGACGACGGCGCGACCCGGGCGATCGGCCGGGTCGCGACGGCGGCGCCCGCCCGGGGGCGCGGCCTGGCCGCCCGGCTGGTCGAGGCCGGGCTCGGGCTGTGCGGGGGGACGCCGGTGACGCTGGGTGCCCAGGCCCACCTTGAGGGCTGGTACAAGCGCTTCGGGTTCCGGCGCAGCGGCCCGGGCTACGTCGAGGACGGCATCCTGCACGTGCCGATGCGCCGGGGCTGACCCGGCGTGGACGAGCGCACCCTGCTGCGGACGGTGGCCGACCGGCTCGCCGCCCTGGCCGCGCGCAGCACCCGCGGGGACTGGCGGCTGCAGGGCCTGCTGGCCAGCCGGCCGGAGGTGGTCGCGCACAGCCCCGGCGGCGGCACCGAGCACGTCGCGGAGGCCCGGTCCGGGACCGGTGCGTGGATCGCCGCGCTCTCCCCCGAGGTGGCCGGCCCCCTGGCGGCGTGGCTGCGGGCCGCGGCGGCCGCCGACGCCGTCCCGGCCGAGGCGGTCACCGTCGCCGGCGCGCTCCTGCGCCGCCTGCCCGAGGGCTGAGCCACGTGCCCGGGGCCCGAGGGGCGCGTGGTGGCCCGGCACACCCCCGTCGCGCCGGGCCACCACGGCACCGGCAGCCTACGAGACGGCTGGGTTCCAGAAGCGCCGACTCCCCGGACCGGGGCTCAGACGGCCGCGGCCGGGGTGAGATCCGCGGCGCCGAAGGAGGCGCGGAACCGCTCGCACCAGATCACCACGCTGGCCCAGTCCGCGGGGTCCACCCCGGCCGGGACGGCGTAGTTCTGGTCCCCCACGTTGCCCTTGAGCCGGCCCAGGTCGACGAACTCCTCGTCCACCGTCGCCCGGTCGCCGTCCGCTGGCGTGGCCGAGAGGTAGACGTACAGGTCGGGCCCGTTGGAGGTGTCGAGGCCCTCCAGGCGGACGACGACCTGCCCGTCGGGGAGCCGGAGCACCCGCACGGACCCGGTCGTCGCGTGCTCGTGGGAGACGAAGGTGCCGCGGGCCAGCTCCACCGGCTCGCGGGCCTCGGCGACCGACCCGCCGCCCGCCGCGCCCGCCGCCCCCGCCGCCGAGGGCAGGGCCTCGGCGACCGCGGTGTCGTAGAGCAGCTTCTGCGGCTGGAACCACACCAGCACGAACGCGCCCACCGCCACCAGCAGCAGCGCTGCCGACCCGATCCAGGTCCTCCTCCGCACGGCCACGGCGGCGCAGGCTAGCCGCGACTCCCCCCGGGCACAGCAGGTCCGCGCGCGGTGCGGGGTAGGGCCTCCCCATGGCTGTCGAGGCGGGTGCGCACACCCGGGCGGACGACGAGGGACCGGAGCGGGAAGGTCTGGCCCGGCGGCTGGACCGGCCCATGGGCGTCCTGGGCGTGCTGTTCGTCTTCGTCGTCCTCGGGCAGTCGCTGGCGCGCGAGCCGTGGCTGGTCACCACCCTGGTGGTCACCGGCTGGCTGCTGTGGGCGGTGTTCGTCGCCGAGTTCCTGTTCCGGGCGGCCACCGCGCGCGACCGGCGCCGCTTCTGGACGCGCAACTGGTGGCAGGTGCTCTTCCTCGCCCTGCCGTTCCTGCGCTTCGCCCGCGCGCTGACCCTGCTGCGGGCGGCCCGCGTCGGCGGGGTGCTGTCGGCGGCGGTGCGGGGCTCCCGGTCGGCCGGCCGGCTGCTCTCGGGCCGGGTCGGCCTGCTGGGCGCCGTCACGGGGGTCGTCGTGCTGGCGGCCAGCCAGCTGCTCTACGTCGTGGGCGCCTACCCGAGCTACGGCCCGGCGTTGCACGAGGCGGCGCTCGCCACGGTCACCGGGGAGCCGTTGTCGGCCGAGGGCGCGGTGGCGCGGGTGCTCGACGTCGTGCTCGCGGTCTACTCGGTCGCCGTCTTCGCGACGCTGGCCGGCGCGCTGGGCGCCTACTTCCTGCAGCGCCGCCCGGAGCCGGGGACCGACCGCCCGCCCGGCTGACCCCGACGTCGCGGCGTCACAACCAGGGCGGCACCCTCGGGATCCCGCCGTCGGCCTGCAACCCGTCCCCGGCCGACCGCCCCGTCAGCCAGGCGGTCACCGCCGGCAGCGGGCCGGACACGGCGACGGCCCCGGTCCCCCACTCCCGGTCGCCGGCGAACACGACGACGTCGGGCACCTCGTCGCGGCGGTCCCACATGCGGAACACGTCGTCGACCATCGCGGCCTGCACCTCGTCGTCGACGTCCTCGAAGCCGACGCCCGCGTCGAGGTCGACGGCGTGCACGTACACCTCCCGGCAGCGCATCCACGGCACCTCGGCGGCCGGTACCTCGCGGCCCTGCGCGGTGCGCACGGGGGCCGACCAGCGGTCCTCCGGCAGGGTGCGGACCGCCTCGGCCAGCCGCCGCGTCGCGTCGAGCACCTCGGCGCGCAGCACCGGCGGGTCGAGCCCGGCGGCCTCGGCGATCCCGGCGTCCCGCGCCCCGGTCGAGGGGTACATCGGCGTCTCGACGCCCGTGCGCGCCCAGGTGAGGAGGTTGACCAGCGCGTCGGCGTTGCGGGCGACGTGGCCGAGCACGTGCCGGCGGTCCCAGCCGGGCAGCAGCGTGGGCGCGTCGAACTCCTCGTCGGTCAGCCGGCCCAGCGCGGTGGCGAACAGCCGCTCGCCGTCCTCCCACCAGGGCAGGGTCCCGGGGACGCTCACGCCGTCCACCCCCCGACGCGGCCGGAGCGGCGGTCCCCGTCGTCCCGGACGGCGCGGGCCCCTCCCCCGGCGCGGATGGTTCCGGACCTCATGCGGGCACCTCCGTGCGCGGCAGCGGCAACTCCTCGGACACCGGCGCGTCGGCGGGGGGATCGAGGACCCGCTCCGCGCCGTCCACGCCGAACCGTGCCACCACCGGAGGGCACCCGCCACACCGAGGACCACCGCCCCGGACCGCGCGTGGCCGCGGGCGCCCGCGGGTAGCGGCCGTGGGTGACCACCCCCAGCGACCCCGAGGGCTTCGCCGGACGGCTCGGCGCCGTCGTGACCCGCGCCGACGACGGCGCCGCCCACCTCGGGTTCACCGCCCGCGAGGAGCACCTGAACCCGGCCGGCACCGTGCACGGGGGCGTGCTGGCCACGCTCGTCGACACCGCGATGGGCCGGGCCGTGCGCAGCACCACCGGGGACGACGACGTCCCGGCGACCAGCCAGCTCACCGTCACCTACCTCCGCCCGGGCAAGCCCGGGGCGATGGAGGTGACCGCGCGGGTCCGCACCCGGGGCGAGCACCTGACGGTGTGCGAGGCCGACGTGGAGCAGGAGGGGCGGGCGCTGGTGCACGCCGTGGCCACCTTCGCGCTCCTGCACCGCTGACCGCCCCCTGTGCCGCGTGCGGCCGCGTCGGTACGGTCGGGGGACGCTCGCCGCCCGGACCGGGAGGTCCTGCCATGCCCGTCTTCATGATCGAGCGCCGGTTCGCCGATGCCCTGGAGGTCAGCGCCGAGGCCGCCGACGGCGTGAACCAGATCAACGACGAGGAGGGGGTGCGCTGGCTGTACTCCTTCCTCTCCGCCGACAAGCGCAAGACCTACTGCCTGTACGAGGCGCCCACCGCCGACGCCATCCGGCGGGCCGCCGCCCGGGCCGGGCTGCCGGCCGACGTGGTCGTCGAGCTCACCGCCACGATGCGCCCGGACGGCTCACTGGCCGCCGTCTGAACCGTCGAGCAGCCCGTGGGTGGCGGCGTAGCGAGCCGCCTGGGTGCGGTTCCCGCTGCCCGTCTTGGCCAGGATGCTGCGGACGTGGTTGGCGACCGTGTTCTCGCTGATCACCAGCCGCGCCGAGATCTCCCGGTTGAGCAGGCCCTCACCCACCAGCCGGAGCACCTCCGCCTCCCGCTCGGTGAGGCCGGCCGGGTGGGACGGCGGCCGCCCGGCCGCTGCCCGGGGCACCCCCGGGGGGCCGATCCGGTCCAGCGCGGCCAGGACCCGCCGCAGCCCCAGCTCCCGCGCCGGCCGCCGCGCCTCCTCGGCGGCCTCCTGCACCCGGCGGGCCGGGGCGCCCGCCCGCCGCAGGTGCGCGGCCAGGGCGGCCAGGCTCTGCGCCCGGTGCAGCGTCGCCCCCATCCGGGTGTCCATCTCGACGGCCGACTCCAGCAGCGCCTCCGCGGACCCCCGCCCCCGCGCGGAGTCGATCTCCCCGAGGTAGCGGTCGGCGCTGCCGAAGACGGCGACGAACTGCCCGGCGAGCAGGTTCGTCCCGGCGTACTCGGCCAGCCGGGGCCGCAGCCGGGCCAGCGCAGCGTCGTCCCCCACGTGCAGGGCCGCCTCGACCAGGAAGGCGAGCACACCGGGCCACTGCGCGGAGTCCGCGTACCGCTCCAGCCGGCCGTCGAGCAGCCAGCCGAGCAGCCGCGCGGCCGGCCCGTCGAGGCCGAGCTCGGTGTAGAGCGAGAGCAGCCCCGGCGCCCAGTGCGACTCCGGTGCCTCGTCGCCGCGGACCAGTGGGCGCACCGCGGCCAGCGCGCCGGACTCCCGTCGCACCATGTAGGCCTGGACGCCGTAGCTGCCCTCGGTGTCGTCGGTGCCGAAGGACTCGCCCAGCTCCAGCAGCCGGTCGCAGGTCCGGTCGGCACCCGGGAGGTCGCCCGCGGCGAACCGGCGGCCGTACTCGATGCACCCGCCCACGTAGTCGTGGTACAGCTCCCCCGTCGCCCGGACCATCCACCGGACGTCCTCGTGGGCCTCGGCGAGCTCCCCGGGCGCCCCCTGCACGTAGGACATCGCGGCCCGCCAGAACGACGCCGGCCCCACGTGCCCGAGGGTGCCGGTCCGCCGGGCCAGCCGGACCACCTCCGTCGCCCGTGCCAGCTTCCCGGGGGCCTCGGCCGGGCCCAGGCCGTTCCACAGGCTCGCCGCCAGCACGTCGGCCAGCAGCGCCTCGTCCCCCAGGTCCCGGGCCAGCGCCACCGAGCGGCGGCCGAGCTCGGCGGCCTGCGCGGTCGCGCCGGTGAACGCCAGGGCCCGGCCGAGCCCGGCGAGCGCCTGCACGTACAGCGCGTCGGTGGCCTCGTGCGGCACCGCCTGCAGGGCGCCGGTGAGCACCTCCACCGCACGGTGGCCCAGCAGCCCCGGACGCCAGGAGGCCGCCTCGAAACCGATGGCCGCCTCCAGCCGCACCCGGGGCTCGGCCGCGCCGGCGACCTCGGCGAACAGCTCCCGCGCGCGGGTCGAGTCCCCGCCGAGCAGGTGGCTGCGGGCGGCCGCCAGCAGCAGCGGGTGCCGGGTGTCGGGGGACAGCTCCGCCGCCCGTTCCAGCCACCGGGCGGCGTCCTCGTGGGCGAGGCTGCGCGAGGCCGCCTGCGCCGCCTCGGTCAGGTACCGGACCGCCTGGCCCGCGCAGCCGAGCGCCGCGGCCTCGGCGTAGTGGTGGGCCAGCCGCTGGGTGCGCCGCCCGGACGACGCTCCGCCCCCCGGGAGCCCGTCACCCGCCCCGCCGGCCTCCAGCACGCCGGCGACCCGGAGGTGCTCGCGGGCCCGGCGGGTCGCCGGCATCAGGTCGAGCACCGCCTGCCGGGCGAGCGCGTGCGGGAACCGGAACACCGCCCCGGCCGGCTCCAGCAGCCCGAAGGAGACCGCGGTGTCGAGGGCGGCCAGCGTGGTGTCGGCGCTCCAGGAGGAGACGGCGAGGACCGTGGCGGGGTCGGGCTCCTCCCCGACGACGGCGGCCAGCTCGAGGGTCTGCCGCTCGGGCGGGGTGAGCCGGTCCAGCCTGCTGGCCACCATGTCGCGCACGGACAGCGGGGTCGCCGGGACCGGGCCCGGGTGGGCCCCCCGGCCGGCCCCCTCGCGGACCAGCTCCCGGAGGAGGAACGGGTTGCCGCCGGTGAGGTCCCGCAGCAGCGGGGCCGCGGCCCGCGCCCGGTGCGGCGCCAGCCCCGCCTCCGCGGCCAGGTACTCCGCGACGGCCTCGGTGGGCAGCCCGGGCAGGTCCAGCCGCCGGACGCCGTCGAGCCGGTACAGCGCGGCGATCGCCCCGGTCAGCTCCGCCGACCGCTCGGGCGCGGTCGTCCGGTGGGTGGCCAGCACCAGCAGGGGGCACTCCGCCGTCCGCCCCACGAGGTGGCCGAGCAGCTGCAGCCCGGCGGTACCCGCCCAGTGCAGGTCCTCCAGGGCGAGGACGACCGGCCGGGTCGACGCCAGCGCCCGGACCGCGGCCGCGGCCGCCTCGAACAGTTCCCGCCGACCGTCGGGCTCCGGGCCGTCGACGAGCGCGACCCGGCCCGCCAGCCGGGCCAGCGCGTCCCGCCGGACGCCGGCCCACGGCCCGGACAGCAGCGCCTCGGCCGGCTCGACGAACGGCTGGTAGGGCGGGCCGAGCTCCTCGACGCACCCGCCGAGGAGCACCGCGGCACCGCGGTCGTGCAGCGTGCAGCAGAGCTCGGCGAGCAGCCGCGACTTGCCCGCCCCCGGCTCCCCGCCGAGGAGGACGACCTGGCGGGCACCACCGGTCACCGCGTCATAGGCGGCCTCCACCACCCCGACCTCGGCGCGCCGGCCGACGAAGACCGGGCGCGCGGCGGCGGTCCAGCGCGCCGGCAGCGGGGGCGGCGTCCAGCCGGACACCCTCCCGGACGCTAGCCCCCTCCCCCCGGGCTGTCGATGGTCAGAACTGACCATGCGGACCGGCCCCCGCGATCCGCGCAGTTCTGGTCATGTGCGCGCCCCCCGGCCCCCCTAGCGTCGCGGCACCGGCGAAGCGAGGAGGGGACATGACCACACAGCTACCGGGCACGCTGGCCGACCGCGTGCGGGGCCGGGTCGTCCGGCCCGGCGACGACGACTACGACGAGGCCCGCCGGGTCTACAACGCGATGATCGACGCGCGACCGCACGCGGTGGTCCGCTGCACCGGGCCCGACGACGTGGCCGCCGCGGTCCGCTACGCCGCGGAGACCGGCCGGGCGCTCGCCGTCCGCGGCGGGTCGCACAGCGTGCCCGGCTTCGGCACCGCCGACGACGCCGTGGTGGCCGACCTGTCCCTGCTGCAGTCGGTGGACGTCGACCCCGAGGCGCGGACCGCCCGTGCCGGCGGCGGCACCACGTGGGGCCGGTTCAACGACGCCACGGCGGCCTCCGGGCTGGCCACGACCGGCGGCATCATCTCGACCACCGGGATCGGCGGGCTGACCCTCGGCGGCGGGATCGGCTACCTGTGCCGGGGCTACGGCCTGTCCTGCGACAACCTGCTGTCGGCCGAGGTGGTCACGGCCGACGGCTCGATCGTCACGGCGAGCGCCGAGGAGGACCCCGACCTGTTCTGGGCGCTGCGCGGCGGGGGCGGCAACTTCGGCGTGGTCACGTCGTTCACCTACCGGGTGCACCCGGTCGAGACGATCTACGGCGGCCCGATGTTCTTCGAGCTCGCCGACGCGCCGGCGGTGCTCTCCTTCTTCCGCGAGTTCATCGCCGACGCGCCCCGGGAGTACGGCGGCTTCCCGGCGTTCCAGATCGCCCCGCCGCTGCCGTTCGTGCCGGAGGACCGGGTCGGTGACACCTTCGTCGCCGTCGTCTCCTGCTGGTCGGGCTCGGTGGCCGAGGGCGAGCGCGTGGTCGACCGGTTCCGGCAGGTCGCCCGCCCGGTCGCCGAGCACGTGGGCCCGATGCCCTACCCGGCGCTCAACAGCGCCTTCGACCCGCTGGTCCCGCCCGGGCTGCAGCACTACTGGAAGGCCGCCTTCGTCACCGAGCTCACCGACGCGGCGATCGCCGCGCACGTGGAGCACGGCGCGCGGGTGCCGGTGGTGAACTCCACGATGCACCTGTACCCGATCAACGGCGCGGTCCACGACGTCGCCCCGGACGCGACCGCGTTCGGGCACCGCGACGCCTCGTTCGCCGCGGTGATCGCCGGCATGTGGCCCGACCCGGCCGACAACGAGGCCCACATCCGCTGGGTGCGCGAGTACCACGCCGCGATCGCCCCGCACTCCTCGCCCGGCGGTTACACCAACTTCGCCTCCGGCGACGACGCCTCCAAGGCGGCCGAGAACTACGGCGCCAACTACGAGCGGCTGCGCGGGGTCAAGCGCCGGTACGACCCCGGCAACCTGTTCCACCTCAACCAGAACATCCGGCCGTGAGGAGGCGAGGACCGTGCAGGCCATCGACCGGGCCGACCTGCCCGTCGCGATCGAGGGCGACGGCGTCGAGTTCCGCACCGACCGCTTCGACGACATGAGCATCGCCTGGGTGCGGCTGCCGGCCGGTGCCGACCTGCGCCCCGCCCTGGCCGGCCTCCCCGGCGACCTGTGCCCCTGCCCGCACTGGGGGTACGTGATCCGCGGGCGGCTGGTGATGCACGGCAAGGACGGCAGCACCGCCTACGAGGCCGGCCAGGCGTTCTACTGGGCACCCGGCCACGCGCCGGAGGCGGTGACCGACTGCGAGTACGTGGACGTCTCACCGTCCCAGCAGCTGGGTGAGGTCGTCCGGCACCTCCAGGGCGGGTGAGCCGGGGCCGCCGGACGCGGGCGCCGGGCCGGAACGCCCGGCCCGGCGCCCGCGGTTGCCGGGGCATGGCCACCGCACGCTGGAACGGCACCGTGATCGCCGAGTCCGACGAGATCGTCACCGTCGAGGGCAACGCCTACTTCCCCCGCGCCGCGGTGCGGGACGACGTCCTGCGCGAGTCGGGCACGCACACGTCCTGCCCGTGGAAGGGGACGGCGTCCTACTACACCGTGGAGGTCGACGGGCAGCGCAACCCGGACGCCGCCTGGTGCTACCCCGAGCCGGCGGACGCCGCCCGCGGGATCACCGGGCGGGTCGCCTTCTGGCGCGGGGTCGAGGTCAGCTGACCGTCTCGCCCTCCGGGCGGGCCCCGGCCAGCTCGCGGGCCGCGGAGGCGGCGTCGGCGTCGAGCACCTGCGCGCGCTCGTGCCGCGCGATCAGCTCGGTGTAGGACGTCCACGCCTGCTGCGGGGTCACGTCGAGGGCGGCGGCGATCTGGGTCCAGCTCGCCCCGCCGCGCAGGGCCGCGCGGAAGCCGACGAGCTGGCTGTCGTGCGCCTTGCGGGCGACGACCTCGCCGAGGGCGAGCAGCTCCAGGGACTCCGGCACGTCCAGCGAGGTCGCGGCGTCCCTGAAGGTGCTCCAGTCGTCGGCGTCGACCTCGGCGGCGGTGTTGAGCGTGGCGGCACCGCTGTCGCGGCGGCTGAGGAAGTCGAGCCGGGTGACCGCGGTGCTCAGGGAGAACTCCTGCTCGAGTTCGTCCGGGGTGATGCTGTCCATGGCTCCAGCTTCCCCGGGGGGGGGGGCGGGGGGGGGGGCGGGGGGGGGGGGCGGGGGGGGGGGGGGGGGGGGGGGGGGGGGGGG